>DMCZ01000034.1:0-446 GCA_003446655.1 Thauera sp.
GCAGCGATCTGCTCCACCACCGCATCCAGGTTCGCGGCCAGCCGACTGGTCTCCCGATTATCCATCTCTCGCCCCCTGTTGTTCTTCAGGTCATGGCGAGGCGCACGGCAGTGCTCCGGCATCGATGTAACGGAGTTGCTGCTGCACTTGCGTGTCGCGTCGCCGTTCGATAGGCCGACAGGCTAGGCGATGCGCCTTGAAGCGGGTAGCCGCGTTTTCCCTAGGTCAGACGCCGAGCGCCGCCCGCGGCGCTTCGACGGCACGCCGATGATAGCCGGCCTGCGCCCACGGCGAGTCGTCCATCCAGGCGGCGAGGTCGGCTGCAGTCATCGGCTTGCCGATGAAATAGCCCTGGGCAAGATCGCAGCCGAGCGCGCCCAGGCGTTGCAACACGGCCTCGGTCTCGACCCCCTCGGCGGTCACCACCAGGCCGATGTTGTGCGCCA
>DMCZ01000034.1:669-3630 GCA_003446655.1 Thauera sp.
CCGGTAGCGCGCAGGCGCTCGAGGTTGCCCAGCGCCTTGGCCGGGTCATCGAGTACCGCGCTCTCGGTGATCTCGAGCGTGATCCAGTCTGCAGCGCAGCCGTGGCGCCCGAGCATGGCGTTGAAGCGCTCGGGCAGGTCGGCCTGCAGGAGGTCGCGCGCCGAGAGGTTGACCGCCACGTGCACCGGGCGTCCGGCACGATGCCACGCTGCGCACTGACGCACCGCCCGCTCGAGCACCCACAGGGTGATCGTCTTGATGTACCCGGTCTGCTCGGCAAACGGGATGAACTCCATCGGCGGGATGAAGCCGCGCTGCGGATGCACCCATCGCACGAGCGCCTCGACGCTGAGTCCGGCGCCCGCGCCGAAGGCGTACTTGGGCTGGTAGAACAGCACCAGCTCGTCGCGCTCGACGGCCTGTCGAAGCTCGGTGAGCAGCGACAGACGCGCGGCGTTGCGGCTGTGGTGCGCGGGGTCATACACGCTGACACCCGAGTGGCTGTGCTTGGCCTTGTACATGGCGACGTCAGCGCAGCGCATCAGGTCGCCCGCCGCGCCGCCGTGCTCAGGGTAGAGCGCAATGCCGATGCTGGCTCGCACGTCCACAAGCTGGCCCTGCAGGCTCATCGGCTGCTCGAGCGCGGTGGCGATGCGGTCCGCCACCACGCGCGCGGCCCACGCGTCTGCATCCGGCACCAGCATGGCGAACTCGTCTCCGCCGAGGCGCGCCACGCCGTTGCCGCCCATGCGCAATTGCTCGCCGACGTCGCGCTGGCGCACACCAGCGCGCTGCAGGCGCTGGCCGACTTCCTGCAGCACCAGGTCGCCGAAGGCGTGGCCGAGGGTGTCGTTGATGAGCTTGAAGCGGTCGAGGTCGAGCGTCAGCACCGCCAGCGTCTGGTTCGCAGCGCGGGCCGCCTGCAGGCATTGCTCGAGCCCGGCAAGGAAATGCACGCGGTTGGGCAGGCCGGTAAGTGGATCGCGGTAGGCAAGCTCGGTGATGCGCGCCTCGCGGCTGGCGATGGCCTCTGTCATCAGCCCGAAGGCGTCGGCCAGCCGGCCGATCTCGTCGTCGCGCTGCGCCGGCGGCGGGCCTACATAGTCGCCCGCCTCGACCCGCCGCGCGAACGCGGCCAGGCGCGTCACGGGTGCCGCGATGGTCCGTCCCATCAACACACTGGCAAGCAGCATCGCCAGGGTGGCGGCCACCGACAGGCCCGCCCACTCGCGATAAAGGCGCTCCCAGGGCTCGAGCGCACGCGCGAGCGAGAGCTGCAGCACGGCCAGGACCTCCACGTCGGCATTCGCATCGACGACGTGGCGCAGGCCCAGGTGCTCGACACCGTCGATCTGCATCGAACCCACATCCGCGCGCGCCAGCTGCGCAGCCGGCGGTGCGCTCGGCAAGGTGCTGACGACGAGCTGTGCCAACCCGTCGGCAGGCTGACGCAGCAGGCTGACGTCGAGCCCGGTCAGGCGCTTGAGGTCGAGGGCGAAGGCCTCGTCGACCGCAAAACCGACCACCACCCAGGCCACCGGGACGGGCGCCATCACCGGCACGACGACGAGCTGGTAGAGCGTCTGATCCACGGATTGGAATCCGGTCGCACTGCCGCGCTCGCGGGCAGCGGCAATGAGCCCGGCCAGGCCCGCGGGCTCCACCCCGCGGCCGGGCGGATGGGCAGCGATCGGCTGGCCGTCGAGCCCGACGAGCAGCATCTGGCTGGCACCGATGCGCGAGCCGTGATTCTCCAGCGCCGACGCCACGGTGTCGCGATCGGACGACTGCAGGGCCGCGCGAAACCCGTAGTCGGCCGCCAGCACGCGCGCCGCCTGCGCGAGTTGGTCGCCGCGCTGCTCGAGCAGGCGGGCGAACACGCGATCGCCGGTCTCGAGCAAGGTCCGCACCTCGCCGAGCGCACTGCTGCGCCCGATGTGCTCGAACATGAACAGGCCACCGACCTGCACCGAAAGCAGGATCAGCGCAGTCCAGGCGGCGATCCGCCACTGCAGCTTCCTGAAGCTGAACGCCATGCGCATCAGGGCTGCGCTCCGATCACCAGGGTGTGGCGGTCGTCTCCGCTCACGCGCAGCGGTATGCGCTCGACCTCGTTGGCACTGCCCGCCCAGCGCGGGTGCCAGTACTCGAGTTCGTAATCGCCCGCCGGAAGCGCCTCGAGGCGAACCGCCCCCGCCGCATCGCTGACGCCCACCCAGGGCGTGTCCGACACCACCACATAGGCCACCATCGCGTCGTGGATGTTGCAGCCCATCACCACCACCCCTGGCTTGTCGAACACCACCGGCGCAGCCGGCGTGCCGATGTACAGCTTGAGCTCGAAGGACTTCGCCGGCGAGAAGGAATAGACGTGATGGCGCACGGTGTCGAGATTGGGGAAGCTGATCGCCGTGCCGCTCGGCACCGCCGTCATCAGCGGTTTGAAGCGCTTGCCCTGCTGGACGATCTCGGCCTTGCCCGGCTTGAGCGGCGGCATCGGCCCCACTGGCCTGAGCGCCACCGCGGCGTGCTCGAGCGCCGCCCCCTGCTCATCGACGACCCGGAGCACAAGGCTCGCGGCCAGCGCCACCTGGCATGCAAACGCACCCAGCAGCCCGGCCATGACCCGGCGCAGAAGACCTGACTCCAATGCCAACTTGATCACGCTCCACCGTGCAGGACCGGTTTATCTTCGGCTGCGGTCATTCAGAAACCCATCAAGGGACACCCTCATGTCGCACGCCGCCACCCGCCTGCTCTTGCCGATTCTTGGATTCTGCTGCGCCACGCTCGCCGCGCCAGCCGGCGCACAGCCCACGCTCGACAAGATCCGGCTTTACGCCGTAAGCGAGTCGCATCAGCTTATCGCCGTTTCCGCGGCCGACCCGCAGAAAATCGCGCGCAGTGTGACGCTTTACGGACTCGCGCCCAACGAGCGCATCCTCGGCATCGACTATCGGG
>DMCZ01000034.1:3838-7231 GCA_003446655.1 Thauera sp.
GGCGCCGTTCGCGATCGCGCTCGAGGGCGCGCGCTTCGGCTTCGATTTCAACCCGGCGGCCGACCGCATCCGCATCGTCTCGGACAGCGGCCAGAACCTGCGCGCGCACCCGGAAACCGGCGCGCTTGTGGACTTCAAGCCCGACGAGGGTGGCCTGCAGCCCGATGGCGCGCTCGCCTTTCGCAGCGACGACCCCAACGCCGGGCGCACACCACGCGTGATCGCCGCGGCCTACACCTACAACACCGAAAACGAGAAGCTGACGACCAACTTCGCCATCGACGGCGAGCTCGGCGCGCTCGTTCGCCAGGGTTCCGTGGAAGGTGTCGAGCCGGTGGTGTCGCCCAACACCGGGCAGCTCAGCACCGTCGGCGCCCTGGGCGTCGCGGCCATCACCGACGCCCACTTCGACATCTCGGACATCACCAACACCGCGCTCGCAGCGCTGAGCACCCGCGACACGCCTGTGCCCACGCTGTACCGCATCGACCTTGCCACCGGCCAGGCGAGCCCGATCGGCACGATCGGCAACGGCGAGCCCCTGGTCGGGATCGCGATCGAGCCTTGACGCAGCAATGGCCCGGATCGCACGACCTGCACGGGCTGCGTACGCGCGGGACCTGCTCCCCCCACATCCGGGGGGTGCGTCTGCAGACTGCATCGGTGGGAGCGGGCGAGCCCCCTCCCACCGGTCCGGCGCTAGCGGATGAAGTCTCGGTTGACCTCGCGGAACAGTTCGGTACCACCGCGCTGCAACCACTCGAAGGCCACCATCTCGCGCGATACGATCTCGATGCCATGGCTGCGCATGCGCGCGAACGCCAGATCACGATTGGCCGGCTCGCGCGAACCCGAGGCCTCGGCGACGATGAACACCTCCTTGCCTGCCCAGCGCAGATCGAGCGCGGTCTGCTGAACGCACACGTGGGCCTCGGTGCCGCACACGATCACCTGGCGGCGCTGATCCACGGCGGTGCCCGCCAGGCAGCCGTCGGCCTGCGCGGAGAAGCACTGCTTGCTCACATACTGGGCGTTCGCAGTCACCTCGCGCACGAGATCCAGCGTGCCGCCGATCTTCTCAGGAAAGTGCTCGGTCACCACCACCGGAACGCCGACGCGCTCGGCCACCTGGGCCAGCCAGGCGCAGTGCTCTGCCACCTGTTGCCCGTCGTGAATGTAGGGCGCCAGCCGCGCCTGCACGTCTACGATCAGCAGCACCGATTTGTCGCGGTTCATCAGCATCGTCATGGCTCCTTAGCCCTGCAGTTCAGCGCGGTCGCGGAAGTGCGCCAGCGCCTCGGGGTTGGCCAGCGCCTCCTGGTTCTTCACCGGGCGGCCGTGCACCACGTTGCGCACCGCCAGTTCGACGATCTTGCCGCTCTTGGTGCGCGGGATGTCCGCGACCTGCAACACCTTGGCCGGCACGTGGCGCGGCGTGGTGTTGTCGCGGATGGTCTGGCGGATGCGCTTGGTGAGGTCATCGTCGAGTGTCAGCCCCTCGCGCAGCTTCACGAACAGCACCACGCGCACGTCGTTGGGGTTCTGCGGCGGCCAGTCCTGGCCGATGACCAGGCTTTCGACCACTTCATGCAGCTTCTCGACCTGGCGGTAGATCTCGGCGGTGCCGATGCGCACCCCGCCCGGGTTGAGCGTGGCGTCCGAGCGACCGTAGATGATCAGCCCGCCGTGCGCGGTGATCTCGCAGAAGTCGCCGTGGCACCACACATTGTCGAAGCGCTCGAAGTAGGCGGCGCGGTACTTGCTGCCGTCGGCGTCGTTCCAGAAGCCGACCGGCATCACCGGGAAGGGCTTGGTGCACACCAGCTCGCCCTTCTCGCCGCGCACGGGCTTGCCGTCATCGTCCCACACGTCCACCGCCATCCCGAGGCCGCGGCACTGGATCTCACCGCGCCACACCGGCAGCACCGGGCTGCCGAGGACGAAGCACGAGATGATGTCCGTGCCGCCCGAAATGGAAGAGAGCTGCAGGTCGGCCTTGATGTCGCGATAGACGTAGTCGAAGCCTTCGGGCACCAGCGGGCTGCCGGTGCTCATCATCGCGCGCACGCTGTGGAGCTTGTGGGTCTCGCGCGGCTTGAGTCCGAACTTGGCCGCGGCGTCCAGGAATTTGGCCGAGGTGCCGAAGTGCGTCATTGCTTCCGCGTCGGCGTAGTCGAACAGGATCTGGTTGTCGCCGGCGAAGGGCGAGCCATCGTAGAGCAGCAGCGTGGCCTCGGCGGCGAGCGCGGACACCAGCCAGTTCCACATCATCCAGCCGCAGGTGGTGAAGTAGAACACGCGGTCGCCCGGCTTCACGTCGCTGTGCAGCTTGTGTTCCTTGAGGTGCTGCAGCAGCGCGCCGCCGGCGCAATGCACGATGCACTTGGGCACGCCCGTGGTGCCCGAGGAGTACATGATGTACAGCGGGTGGTCGAAGGGCAGCTCGGCGAATTCGATATCGTCGACGAAGTGGTAGGGCGCGATGAAATCCGCGTACATGCGCGCATGCGGCACGTGCGACAGGTCATGGTCGTGATGCACGTAGGGCACCACGACCACGCGCTTGACCGAAGGCAGCTGGCTGACGATCTCGCCGAGCTTGTCGAGCACGTCGACGGTCTTGCCACCGTAGTAGTAACCGTCGCAGGCGATCAGCACCTTGGGCTCGGTCTGACCGAAGCGATCCAGCACGCCCTGCACGCCGAAGTCCGGCGAGGCCGAGGTGAAGATGGCGCCGATGCTCGCCGCAGCCAGCATCGCGATCACGGTCTCGGGCATGTTGGGCATGTAGGCGGCGACACGGTCGCCCTCGCCCACGCCCATCTCGCGCAACGCGGCGACGAAGTGGGCCACCGCGCGGTACAGCTCGCCGTGGCTCATGCGGTTCATCACCCGGTCCTCGCCCCAGAACACGATCGCGTCGTGCGCGTCGCGCGAGCGCAGCAGGTTGCGGGCGAAGTTGAGCTTCGCGTCCGGGAACCACTTCGCGCCGGGCATCTTGTCGCCATCGACCAGCACGCGCTCGCCGCGGTGGCCGATGACGCCGCCCTCCTCCCAGACGCTGACCCAGAACTGCTCGGGGTGCGCCACCGACCAGTCGTAGAGCGCGTCGTAGTCGGGCAGGCTCAGGCCCCAGCGCTTCTCCGCCGCCAGGCGGAAGGCGGTGACGTTGGCGCCGGCGATGCGCTCGGCAGAGGGTGACCACAAGGGCCGGTCTTCATGCAGATTCATGATGTCTCCTCACCATCAATCGAAACTTCGGGTTGGTTGTCGGGCCGCGCTCGTCATGGCACGGTCACCGGCTGACGCCGTCTTCGCGGCGTCGCAGGCCGTGCGTCAGTCCATGAGCGCACGCACCACATCGGGAATCGGCGCCGATTTACCGGTGCGCAT
>DMCZ01000034.1:7456-9204 GCA_003446655.1 Thauera sp.
CCCATCTGCTCGAGCCACTCCACGCGCGTCTGCTCGAAATAGCGGAAATACACCGTGTTGTTCACATGGCCGTAAGCGTCCATGTCGCCCCAGCGCACGGGCATGCGAGTGGTGTAGATCAGCCTGGCCTGCTCGTTCATCCTGCGATCTCCTCTTGTTTGTTGAGCAGTCTAATGTAACATACGCACCCGTATGTTGTGCAGCACCCGGACTTGCCGCCCGGCATGGGCGGCGGGTGCGCACGCGGGTTTAAACTGTGGCATCGACGTGCCCCACCAGAATGGGAAGAGGAGAACAAGATGGAACGCGAATCGATGGAATTCGACGTGCTGGTCGTCGGCGGTGGCCCCGCGGGTCTGGCTGCGGCGATCCGCCTGAAGCAACTGGCCGAGGCGAAGGGCCAGGAACTCTCGGTCTGCCTGATCGAGAAAGGCGCCGAGATCGGCGCCCACATCCTCTCCGGTGCCGTCATCGACCCGCGCTCGCTCAACGAGCTGGTCCCCGACTGGAAGGAAAAGGGCGCTCCGCTCACCACCGCGGTCACCGAAGACCAGGTGCTGTTCCTGTCCGAGACCGGCAGCCGCCGCGTCCCGCCGGCGCTCACTCCCGACTGCTTCGACAACCACGGCAACTACATCGTCCGCCTCGGTAACGTGGTGAAGTGGATGGGCGAGCAGGCCGAAGCCGCTGGCGTCGAGGTCTATCCGGGCTTTGCCGCCGCCGAAATCCTGTATGACGAGGCTGGCGCCGTGAAGGGCGTCGCCACCGGCGACATGGGTCTGAACCGCGACGGCACGCCCGGCCCGCACCACCAGCTGGGCATGGAACTGCACGCCAAGTACACGCTGTTCGCCGAAGGCTGTCGCGGCCACCTCGGCAAGCAGCTCGAGGCCCGCTACAACCTGCGTGAGGGCGTCGACCCGCAGACCTACGGCATCGGCATCAAGGAACTGTGGGAGGTCAAGCCCGAGCAGCACCGTCCGGGCCTGGTCGTGCACACCGCCGGCTGGCCGATGGACAACGCCACCTACGGCGGCGGCTTCATCTACCACCTCGAGGACAACCTGGTCGCCCTCGGCTTCGTGGTCGGGCTCAACTACGAGAACCCGCACCTGTCGCCCTTCGACGAGATGCAGCGCTGGAAGACGCACCCCACCGTGCGCAAGCACATCGAGGGCGGCAAGCGCCTGGCCTACGGCGCGCGCGCCATTGCCACCGGCAACATCCAGAGCCTGCCTCGGCTGATCTTCCCGGGCGGCGCCCTGGTCGGCGACGACGCCGGCTTCCTCAACGCCGCGCGCATCAAGGGCACCCACACCGCGATCAAGTCGGGCATGCTCGCCGCCGAAGCCGCCTTCGACGCGCTCGCCGCCGAACGCCAGCGCGACGCGCTGACCGCCTACCCGGCCGCCTTCCGCGACTCCTGGCTGTACACCGAGCTGCACAAGTACCGCAACTTCAAGCCGCTGATGAAGAAAGGCCTTTGGCTGGGCTCCTTCCTGTTCGGCATGGACCAGATCCTGTTCCGCGGCAAGGCACCGTGGACGCTGCACAACTCGTCCGACCACGACAAGCTCAAGCCCGCGTCCGAGTGCCCGAAGATCGACTATCCGAAGCCGGACGGTGTGCTCACCTTCGACCGCCTGTCGTCGGTGTTCCTGTCGAACACCAACCACGAGGAAGAGCAGCCCTGCCACCTGCAGCTCAAGGACGCCTCGGTGGCGATCTCGATCAACCTGGCCAAGTAC
>DMCZ01000034.1:9447-10963 GCA_003446655.1 Thauera sp.
GGGCCGATTTACCAGGGGATGTGAGGCATAACCCCCGGCGGGCAACAGCTCGAGCCGTGGCCGCCGGGGCAGCCGCGAACGCTTCACCGAGGGCGTCCGGGAACACCGGGACGCCCTCTCACCTTTTGCGACCGCGCGCAGCTCAGCCGCCCTGACTCTGCCTCGCCGCCCGCATCGCCGCAGCGACAAAATCCGTCTTCGCCTTCGCGTAGGCCACACGGTCGTCCGGATGCTCGGCGGCGACCCGCCGCTTCAGCGCGCCATATTCCCGCGCCGCGTCCGGATGCGCGCGCAGGTAGTCGCGGAACAGCAACCGCTCCCACTCCGACGAACCCGGCTCCAGAAAATGGACGTGATGCGTTCGCCGCCCCGCCACATCGCGGCGGATGAACCAGGCGTAGTCCATCCCCGGCAGCCCGTGCTCGGGCGCACGCCAGAAGAACTCATAACCGTGCGCCTGCAACAGGGGTGCGATGCGCTCGGCCACGTCCTCCATCGAGCGCACCTCCACCAGCATGTCGATGATCGGCTTGGCTGCCAGCCCAGGCACCGCGGTGCTGCCGAAATGCTCGATGCGCCCGATCAGCTCCGCCGGCAGCAACGCCCGCAGCCGTGCCGCCTCTTCCTCGAAACGCGCCGGCCAGGCCGGATCGTAGGGCACGATCACGACCCGCTCCTGCAGCGCGCGCTCGACGTGGCGGGGTTTGGCATTCATGGGCCGGACTATAATCCGGGCGTCACGTCATCGCGCGATGGAACCCATCATGGCCCTGCCTCAGCCCGCCCCTCCCTTCACTGCCGACGACTACCTGCGCTGGGAAGCCGAGCAGCCCGAGAAGCACGAATACGTGCGCGGCGAGACCTTCGCCATGGGTGGCGCCAGCCGCCGGCACGTGACGATCTCCGGCAACGTGTTCAATGCCCTCGACGACGCCCTCGACGGCACCCCCTGCCGCGCCTACATGGCCGACATGAAGGTGCAGGCCGCCGCGGACGAGGCCTATTTCTACCCCGATGTGCTCGTCACCTGCGACGCTGCCGACCACCGCGCCGACCAGTTCATGCGCGCGCCCAAGCTCATCGTCGAGGTGCTCTCCCCGGCAACCGCCGCCTACGACCGCGGCGACAAGTTCGCCGCCTACCGCCGCATCGCCTCGCTGCAGGAGTTCGTCCTCATCGACCCCGACACGCGCCGCATCGAGCACTACCAGCGCACCCAGGGCAAGCGCTGGGAACTGCAGGAAGTCGAACCCGAGCAGCCGCTGCAGTTGCACAGCCTGGAGGTGGCGATTGCGTGGCAGAAGGTGTTCCGTAACGTTGACTGAGTCAGCCAGGACGAATGCAAGGTGGAAATCTACCGCCGCCGCGGCGACATCGGCGGGGACATCATCACCTTCGAACCCGGCGACCCGGTCAGCCTCGTCAGCGTGGAACTGACGCTGCCGATGGCCGACACCTACTTCGAGGCCGGGGTGGCGTGCGCGGCGTAGCGATAGCCGATCGAGCCTGAAGCACC
>DMCZ01000034.1:11219-11563 GCA_003446655.1 Thauera sp.
CAAGTAGAATGTAGAAACATACCTACAGCTCGGAGCATGCTGTGATGAACACCACTTTGTCGAGTCGCGAATTCAACCAAGACGTCGGCCGCGCCAAGAAAGCCGCGCTCGAAGGGCCCGTCTTCATCACCGACCGCGGGCGCCCCTCCCACGTGCTGCTCTCGGTCGAGTCCTACCGCAGCTTGATCGCCAAGCAGCCCAGCATCGTCGATCTGCTCGCCATGCCCGGCATCGAGGACATCGATTTCGAGCCAGTGCGTGCAAGCGCGCCGCTCTTTCGCCCGGCAGATCTCTCCTGATGTACCTGCTCGATACCAATGTCGTTTCCGAGCTGCGCAAGGTCA
>DMCZ01000150.1:0-1326 GCA_003446655.1 Thauera sp.
TCGATGCCGACCTCGCGCGCCGCGGACAAGGTGGCGGCGGCGCTCGGCATCCCCTGCCACGAGACGCCCACCGGCTGGAAGTTCTTCGGCAATCTGCTCGACGCCGGCCAGGCCACACTGTGCGGCGAGGAGAGCTACGGCACCGGCTCCAGCCACGTGCGCGAGAAGGACGGCCTGTGGGCGGTGCTGTTCTGGCTCAACCTGCTCGCCGCCTCCGGCAGTTCGGTCGAGGACCTGGTGCGCGCACACTGGGCGCGCTTCGGGCGCCACTATTACTCGCGCCACGACTGGGAAGGCATCCCGACCGAGCGCGCCGACGCGCTGATGGCAGTGCTGCGCGCGAGCCTGCCGGCGCTCGCCGGCCGCGACTGCGGCGACGGCCTGCGCATCGCCAGCGCCGATGATTTCGCCTACACCGACCCGGTAGATGGCTCCGTCAGCACCCGCCAGGGCGTGCGCCTGCTGTTCGCCGACGGCAGCCGCATCGTCTTCCGCCTGTCGGGAACCGGCACCGAGGGCGCCACGCTGCGGGTTTACCTCGAACGCTACGAGGCTGACCCCGCGCGCCACGACCAGCCGGTGCAGCAGGCGCTGGGCGCATTGATCCGCATCGCCGACGAGGTGGCCGGCATCCGCCGCCACAGCGGCATGGCGGCGGCCACCGTGGTGACCTGATTTCATGCGTGGGCCATGACCGTTGTCATGACACCCACACATGGGATGGGGTCATAATGGCGGCATCTCCGCAGGCAACCATCAGGAGCCGCCCGTGGCCACGCCAGAACTGGAACGCATCCTTGCACAACATCGCAGGGATCCCCTGCAACTCTTGCAGATTCTCATCGAAGTGCAGGCTCACGAGGGCTGGCTCCCCCCGGCCACGCTGAGCGCCGTCGCTGAAGCCCTCGGCATGCCGCGCGCCCGGGTCGAGAGCACCGCGAGCTTCTACAGCTTTCTGCACACCCGCCCATCGGGCGAATTCCGCATCCTGTTCTCTGACAACATCACCGACCGCATGCTCGGCAACCAGGCGCTGATGCGGGCGCTGTGCGACAAGCTGTGGCTGGAGCCGGGCAAGGTGTCGGAAGACGGGCTGGTCAGCGTGGACACCACCTCTTGCACCGGCATGTGCGACCAGGGGCCGGCGGTGCTGGCCAACGGGCGCACGATCACCCGCGTCACGCCCGAGCGCATTGACGAGATGGCGCACCTGATCCGCCGCCGCGTGTCGGTGGGCGACTGGCCGCCGGAGTGGTTCCACGTCGAGGACAACATTCGTCGCCGCGACGTGCTGCTCGACCATGGCCTGGCGCCGGGCGAGGCCCT
>DMCZ01000150.1:1499-3120 GCA_003446655.1 Thauera sp.
TGCCGCGACGCGTGGGGCGACGCGCACTACGTGATCTGCAACGCCGACGAGGGCGAGCCCGGCACCTTCAAGGACCGCGTGCTGCTCAACAGCTACTTCGACCTGGTGGTTGACGGCATGTGCATCGCCGGCATGGCGATCGGCGCCAACAAAGGCTTCATCTATCTGCGCGGCGAGTACCGATACCTGCTCGACCGCCTGGAAACGCGCCTCGCCCAGCGTCGTGAGCAGGGCCTGCTCGGGCGCAACATCCTGGGCCGCGGCTTCACCTTCGACATCGAGATCCACCTCGGCGCCGGCGCCTACATCTGCGGCGAGGAATCCGCGCTCATCGAGTCGCTCGAGGGTAAGCCGGGCAAGCCGCGCATCCGCCCGCCCTTCCCGGTCACCAACGGCTACCGCGGCCAGCCGACCACGGTGAACAACGTCGAGACCCTCGCGCTCGCCGCGCTGATCGCGGTGCGCGGCGGCGAATGGTTCCGTGCCATCGGCACGCCGGCCTCGACCGGCACCAAGCTGCTGTCGGTGTCGGGCGACGTCGAACGGCCGGGCATCTACGAATTCCCCTTCGGCGTCACGGTGGCCGAGGTGCTCGAAGCGGCCGGCGCGCGCGACACGCAGGCGATGACCAGCGCCGGCGCAGCCGGGCACTGTCTGTCAGCCGACGAGTTCGGCCGCCGCATCGCCTTCGAGGACGTCGCCACCGGCGGCTCGATCATGGTGTTCGACACCTCGCGCGACATGTTCGAGGTCGCGCGCAACTTCGCCCACTTCTTCGCCCACGAAAGCTGCGGCTTCTGCACGCCCTGCCGGGTCGGCACCGCGGTCAACGCGCGCCTGGTCGACAAGCTCGCCGCAAACCGCGGCTCGCCCTACGACCTCGACGAGATGGCGAAGATGCACCGGCTGATGCAGGGCGCCAGCCACTGCGGCCTCGGCAACACGGCGACCATCGCGATCGACGACATGCTCGCCAAGTTCCGCCCCGCCTTCGAGCGCCGGCTGATGTCGGCGGAGTACGAGCCGGCCTTCGACCTCGACGCCGCGCTCACCAAGGCACGCCAGATGACGGGCCGCGACGACCCTGGCGCCCACCTCGGCGACAACCGTTCGGCGCTGGCCGAAGCGCGCGCGGGCGTGCATGGCGCCGCAGCCGTCTCTCCCGCAACCGTCAGGCCAGCCCAGGCAAAGGACGCGCAGCCATGAACGATTCATTCCTGCTCGATGGCGAGGAGATCCCCTTCACGCCCGGCCAGACCGTGATGCAGGCCGCGGCCGCCGCGGGCAAATACATCCCGCACCTGTGCTGGCATCCCGACTTTGCCGCCCATGGCTCGTGCAAGCTGTGCACCGTCAAGATCGGCGGCCGCTTCGCCACCTCCTGTACGGTGCGCGCTGCGGCCGGCCAGGAGGTGGAGAACCGCACGGAGGAACTCGACGCCAAGCGCCGCACGCTGCTGCAGCTGCTGTTCGTCGAAGGCAACCACTTCTGCCCCTCGTGCGAGAAGAGCGGCGACTGCGCGCTGCAGGCCACTGCCTACGAGATGGGCATGCTGTCGCCGCACTTCGACCACTTCTACCCCGACCGCCCGGTCGATGCCTCGCACCCCGAGGTGCTGCT
>DMCZ01000150.1:3337-13574 GCA_003446655.1 Thauera sp.
CGGCTGGCCGACACCGACTTCGCCGCCACCGATCGCGCGGCCGAGGTCTGCCCGGTCGGGGTGATCCTGAAGAAGCGCGTGGGGTTTGCGGTGCCGATCGGCGCGCGCACATACGATCTGAAGCCGATCAGCGCCGCCGGCAGCGAGCGCGAATGCGCTTCCGCACCGGACACGGCGGCGGCGCATGAGAAGGAGGCCGGGTAATGGAACAGCAGGAACAGCACAACCTGAACGACGCGCCGACCGACAACCGTGCCACCACGCCGCGCAAGCTCAAGGTCGCCACCGTCTCGCTCGCCGGCTGCTTCGGCTGCCACATGTCCTTCCTCGACATCGACGAGCGCCTGCTGCCGCTGCTCGAGCTGGTCGAGTTCGACCGCTCGCCGATCACCGACATCAAGCACTGCGGCCCCTGCGACATCGGCCTGATCGAAGGCGGCGTGTGCAACGCGGAGAACGTCCACGTGCTGCGCGAGTTCCGCGCCAACTGCAAGGTGCTGATCGCGCTCGGGGCGTGCGCGGTCAACGGCGGCCTGCCTGCACAGCGCAACCATCTCGATCTCGGCGAGATCCTGCAGATGGTTTACCGCACCGGCCACGGTCTGGCACCCGGCAGCGCGATCCCCGACGACCCCGAACTGCCGCTGCCGCTGAACCAGGTCCACCCGGTGCACGAGGTGGTGAAGATCGACTATTTCCTGCCCGGCTGTCCGCCCTCGGGCGACGCCATCTGGGCCTTCCTGACCCAGCTCATCGAAGGCAAGGACCCGGCGCTGGGCCATGGGCTGCTGCATTACGACTGATCGACACGCGGCGCAGCGCACGCTGCGCCCCCGAGGACACATGCAATGAGCTTCGAACTCGAAACTGCCACGGTCGCCAGCGAAAACCTGCGCCGCGTCGCCATCGACCCCGTGTCGCGCGTGGAAGGCCACGGCAAGGTCACCATCCTGCTCGACGAGCACAACAAGGTGCATCAGGTGCGCCTGCACATCGTCGAATTCCGCGGCTTCGAGCGCTTCATCCAGGGCCGCCCGTACTGGGAGGTGCCGGTGATGGTGCAGCGCCTGTGCGGCATCTGCCCGGTGTCGCACCACCTTGCGGCGAGCAAGGCGCTCGACCTCATCGTCGGCGCCGACAAGGTCACCCCGACTGCCGATAAGATGCGCCGGCTGATGCACTACGGGCAGATCCTGCAGTCGCACGCGCTGCACTTCTTCCACCTGTCCTCGCCCGACCTGCTGTTCGGCTTCGACTCCGAGGTAAGCCGGCGCAACATCGTCGGCGTCGCCGAGAAGTACCCCGAGATCGCGAAGAAGGGCATCCTGCTGCGCAAGTACGGCCAGGAGGTCATCCGCCTGACCGCCGGCAAGCGCGTGCACGGCACCGGCGCCGTGCCCGGTGGGGTCAATCGTTCGCTGACCGCCGACGAACGCAAGGACCTGCTCAAGGACGTCTACCAAATGATCGCCTGGAGCCGGGAGGCGGTGCGGATCATCAAAGAACTGCACCAGCAGAACCCGGCGCTCTACGACCACTTCGGCAGCTTCCGCTCGAACTTCATGGGCTTGGTCGCCCCCGACGGCAGCCTGGACCTCTACCAGGGCGTGCTGCGCGCCAAGGACGCCGACGGCCGGATCCTGTTCGACCAGGTCGATTACCAGACCTACGACCGCCTCATCACCGAGGAGGTCAAGCCCTGGAGCTACATGAAGTTCCCCTACTTCACCGCCATGGGCCCGGAGCACGGCTGGTATAAGGTCGGCCCGCTCGCCCGCGTGCAGAACTGCGACAGCATCCCCACGCCGTTCGCCGAGCACGAGCGCCGAGAATTCGTGGCCTATGCCGACGGCCAGCCCCTGCACGCCACGCTCGCCTACCACTGGGCGCGCATGATCGAGATGCTGTTCGCCGCCGAGACCATCAAGGAGCTGCTGCAGGACGACGATCTCTCCGGTACCGATCTGATGACGACCGGCGAGCGCCGCCGCGAAGGCGTGGGCGTCATCGAGGCGCCGCGCGGTACCCTCTTCCATCACTACCAGGTGGGCGACGACGACCTCGTCACCATGGCCAACCTGATCGTCTCCACCACCCACAACAACCAGGCGATGAACACCGCGGTGCGCGAGGTCGCCAGGCAGTACCTCGACGGCAACGAGATCACCGAAGGCCTGCTCAACCACATCGAGGTCGCCATCCGCGCCTACGACCCCTGCCTGTCGTGCGCTACCCACGCGCTCGGCAAGATGCCGCTCGAGGTCACGCTGATCGACGCCGAGGGCGCGGAGCTGGACCGGAAATACAAGGAATGACCGCCCCGGTGCTGGTCTTCGGCTGGGGTAACCCCAGCCGGGGCGACGATGCGCTCGGGCCGCTGTTCGTCGAGGCCGTCGAGGCCATGGCGTTGCCTGGCGTGGAATGCCTCACCGACTTTCAGCTTCAGGTCGAGCATGCGCTCGATCTGCGCGGGCGCGAGCGGGTGCTGTTCGTGGATGCCTCCGCGAATGCCGCAGCGCCCTTCACCGTCGAGCGCCTGGAACCCGCGCGCGACGCGAGCTTCACCACGCATGCGGTGTCGCCGCAGGCGATCCTGGAGGTGTATGCGGAGATCGAAGGCGCGCCCCCTCCCCCGTGCTGGTTGCTGGCGATTCGCGGGGAAAGCTGGGAACTCGGGGCTTCGCAGAGCGAGGCCGCACGACAAAACCTGGAGGTGTCGATCGCGTGGACGCGCGCCTGGATTGCGAGCGTCTGAGACCCTCCGGCGCGCTACCCCGCTGATTCGCCTGCCGCCGCACGCCGCTGGGCGACTTGTGTGGTCAGGGTTGGTTCTTTTCACCTCTCGCGCTCATTGCGGCATTTAACGGTCAAGGCAGTTTCTGGCTGACCTGCTGGCGCCTTTGTTCTGCTTGAGCGCTCGTCTAAGCCAGGTCGCGCAACTGCTCCAGCGCCTCTTCCACCCGCTCCACCGCAATCACGTTCAAGCCCTCGATCGGCTGCTTCGGCGCATTCGCACGCGGAACGATGGCGGTGTCGAAGCCGAGCTTGGCAGCCTCCTTCAGGCGCTCCTGCCCGCGCGGCGCAGGACGGATCTCGCCGGCGAGGCCGACTTCACCGAACACCGCCAGCCCGCGCTTGAGCGGCCGGTCGCGCAGCGAGGACACGATCGAGAACAGGATCGCGAGGTCGGCCGCCGGCTCGGTGATCTTGACCCCGCCCACCGCATTGACAAACACGTCCTGGTCGAAGCACACCACGCCGGCGTGGCGGTGCATGACGGCGAGCAGCATCGCGAGGCGGTTCTGCTCCAGGCCCACCGACAGCCGGCGCGGGTTGGGGCTCTGCGAGGAATCCACCAGCGCCTGCACCTCGACCAGCAGCGGGCGGGTGCCTTCCTGAGTGATCAGCACGCAGGAGCCCGCGACCTGCTGCGAGTGCTGCGACAGAAAGATCGCCGAGGGGTTGGAGACGCCGCGCAGGCCGCGCTCGGTCATGGCGAAGACGCCGAGCTCATTGACCGCGCCGAAGCGGTTCTTGAACGCACGGATCAGGCGGAAGCTGGAGTGCGTGTCGCCCTCGAAATAGAGCACCGTGTCGACGATGTGCTCGAGTACGCGCGGGCCGGCGAGCGTGCCGTCCTTGGTGACGTGGCCGACCAGGATCAGGCTGGTGCCGCTTTGCTTGGCGAAGCGCGTGAGCTGCGCCGCGCATTCGCGCACCTGGGCGACCGAGCCGGGGGCGGACTGCAGGGTTTCGGAATAGACGGTCTGGATCGAGTCGATCACCGCCACCCGCGGGCGTGCCTCGCGCAGGGTGTGCAGGATGCGTTCGAGGTTGATCTCGGCCAGCATCTGCAGCGGCGACGGCGGCAGTTGCAGGCGCTGGGCGCGCAGCGCGACCTGCTCGCCGGACTCCTCGCCGCTGACGTAGATGACGCTCGCGCCTTCCGGTCGCGATGTCGAACCGGCGGTGCGTTGGGCGGCGTGCCTACCGCTGCCTGCATCATTTATGCTGGCCAGGTTCGACAGCGCCTGCAGCAGCAGCGTCGACTTGCCGATTCCGGGGTCGCCGCCGATGAGCACCACGCCGCCTGCAACCAGGCCGCCGCCGAGCACGCGATCGAACTCATCCAGCCCGGTGGGCTGGCGCGGCTCCTCGCGTGGTTCCAATGCCGAGAGCGCCTGCAGACGGCTGGTCTCGCCCGCGAGCGCGGCAAAACGGCTACCGGCCGCCGGCGCGGCCGGCTCGAGGACGGTCTCGACTAGGGTGTTCCAGGCCTGGCACTGCGGGCACTGGCCCTGCCAGCGCACCGCCTGCGCGCCGCACTCGGTGCAAACGAACGCGGTCTTGCTGCGAGCCATCAGCGCGGCCCGCCAGAAACGTCAAAAGTGCGGCACGACAATGACTCAGGCCCCTTCTTCCTCGCGGGCGATGCGGGCGAACTCTTCGCAGGCGTAGTCGGCGAAGGCCGTGATGAGGCGCGAGCGGAACTTGTCGCGCGGCACGATGACTTCGAGCGGCGTGTAGATTCGGGGCTGCAGCGGAATGGCAACGAGCCGACCTTCCTCGACGTCACGATGGATCGCACGCTTCGAGGCAATTGCGAATCCCAGTCCCGCTGCGGCGAGTTGCTTGATCGCG
Source organism: Thauera sp. (assembly GCA_003446655.1). GTDB lineage: Bacteria > Pseudomonadota > Gammaproteobacteria > Burkholderiales > Rhodocyclaceae > Thauera. The sequence continues at coordinate 7,979 of DMCZ01000150.1, forward strand.
GCCAGGCTCCCGAGCTCGGCGCATAGCGTGATCTCGCTGCCGGCCACCCCCGCCGGCTCGAAGAACTCGTCGGCGATCTGGCGGACGCCGTTGCCGGGGTCGCGGTCGATGAAGGGATGACCGACGAGGTCGCGGGCGGTCAATTGCTTGAACTTTGCGAGCGGATGGTCGGGGCTGCAGATCACCAGCAGCTCGTCACGCGCAGCGGAGCGGCGTTCAATCGTGTGCTGCTCGGTGGCGATCTCGATCAGGCCGATGTCGAGGTCGCGCGCTGCGACGCGGTCCTCGGTGAGCTTGGAGTTGCCGACCACGACCCGGGGCAGCACGCCTGGGTAGCGGCGCTTGAAGCCTTCGAGCATCTGTGGCAGCCAGTAAGCGGCGATCGTGGTGCTGGTACCGATCTTGATCTGGCCGGCGAGTTCGTCGGTGAGTTCGGAGACACGCGAATCCAGTTCGGCCGAAAGGCCGAGGATCTTTTCAGCGTAGGCCAACACCAGCTCGCCGGCCGCTGTCAGGGTGATCTTGCCGTGACCGCGGTCGAGCAGACGGGTGTCGAAGTGTTCTTCCAGCTGCTTGATCTGAAAGGTGACGGCCGGCTGGGTCATGTGGAGGTGTTCTGCCGCGCGGGTGAATGACCCGTGCTTTGCCACCGCGTGAAATACCTGAAGTCTGCGATCTGCCATGATGTGGATAAGTACGATTTATTTTTTCGAATTAAAGCACAGTCTGGGCGCTTTTTGGCGGCTGCAAAAAGCCGGTATGCCTCGATGTCTTGAAGGATGCCGGCGGAACCGGCGCGGAACAGCCTCAAACGGCGTCCAAACGTGCCTGCGGGCGCTTTTCACGGGACTTGCGCAAGATCATCACCGCGTAATCGGCTTCATGTTATAAACCGCGCTTCAGACCCGTGATCCGACCCTGCGATGCCGCTCGGCTTCTACATCATCATGGCGGCGCAGTTCTTTTCTGCGCTTGCCGACAACGCCTTGCTGATCATCGCGATCGCCATGTTGCGGGACATGGCAGCGCCGTCGGAGTTCGAACCCCTGCTCAAGCTGTTCTTCACGGTGTCCTATGTGGCGCTGGCGGCCTTTGTCGGCGCCTTTGCGGACTCGATGCCGAAGTGGCGGGTCATGCTCATCAGCAACACGATCAAGATCGGCGGCTGTCTGATGCTTTTTCTCGGCACCCATCCACTGCTTGCCTACGCCGTGATCGGCCTTGGTGCCGCATCCTATTCGCCCGCCAAATACGGCATCCTCACCGAGTACCTTCCCCACCGCCTGCTGGTGGTGGCCAACGGCTGGATCGAGGGCCTGACCGTGGCAGCGATCATCGTGGGCACGGTGATGGGGGGAGTCATGATCCGCGACGACGTATCGGGTGCGCTGATGGGCCTCGGCCTGCCCTTCGTCAATACGCCCTTCGAGGCGGCGGTGATGGTGGTCGGCACGCTCTACCTGATCGCCGCGGGCTTCAATTTCTACATTCCCGACACCGGCGTCGACCACAAGCCGCTGAAGAACAACCCGCTCTACCTGATCCACGACTTCAACCACTGCCTGCGCCTACTGTGGCGCGACAAGCTCGGGCAGATCTCGCTCGCCGTCACCACCCTGTTCTGGGGCGCGGGCGCAACCTTGCAGTTCATCGTCATCAAATGGGCGGAGCACAACCTCGGCATGAGCCTGTCTCAGGCTTCGATGTTGCAGGGCGTCGTGGCACTAGGTGTGGCCACCGGCTCCGTGCTCGCCGCGCGCTACATCTCGCTGCGCAAGGCGGTCAGGGTGATACCGCTCGGGATCGCGATGGGGCTGGGCGTGATGACCATGGTGGGTGTTACCGAGGCCTGGGTTGCGATGGTGTTGATGGTGATCGTCGGCGGCCTTGCCGGTTTCTTCGTCGTGCCGATGAACGCGCTGCTGCAGCACCGCGGCCACATCCTGATGGGTGCGGGACACTCGATCGCGGTGCAGAACTTCAACGAGAACCTGTCGATCCTGGTGATGACCGGGACCTACGCGCTGCTGATCATGCTCGGTCTGTCGATCAACATCGTGATCGTACTGTTCGGCCTCTTCGTCGCCGGCACCATGTGGCTGGTCAAGTGCCGCCATGAACAGAACCAGCGCGAATTCGACAACGTTGCGCTGCTGGAAGACCGACTGCACTGACAGCCAGCGGGATCTTCGCCGCAGGTTCAGAGCCGCTGTCCATCCAGTCTGACGCGCGACCCTAGTCCGCCTGCGCCATCGCACGCCTGGCAAAGCAGAGGTCTTCCCAGGCCTTGGCCTTGTCGTGTGGATTGCGTAGCAGGTATGCGGGATGGTAGGTGACGACCACTGGAATTCCCCCGCGATCGAAGAGCTTTCCCCGCGCAGCGGAAATCGCGATCTCGCGATCGAGCAGGGCTTGCGCCGCGGGGCGGCCGAGCGCAACGAGTATTTTGGGCTGCACGAGCGCGATCTGGCGCTCTAGGAAGGGCAGGCATGCGCCCAGTTCGGCCCGCTCGGGCGTGCGGTTGTGGGGCGGCCGGCACTTGACCGCGTTGGCGATGTACACATCCTTGCTGCGATCGAGTCCGATGCATCCAAGCATGTTGTCCAGCAGGCGCCCGGCCTGGCCGACGAAAGGCTCGCCGCGCTGGTCCTCCTCCGCGCCCGGCCCTTCCCCCACCAGCATCCAGCGCGCCTGACGATCGCCCACGCCCGGGACCGCCTGCTTGCGGCGCTCGCATAGCACACACGCACGGCAGGCGCGGATCTCGTCTTCGAGTTCGGCCCAATCCAGGTCCGCGATGCGCGCGCGACGCGCGGCCTGGTCAGGCTTGACGCCCGGCGCACTCAGGTCGGCGTGCTGGTCACGGGGATGCGCGCGTCCAGACACGGCAGGATGGGCGGTCGCCGGAGGGGCGCCGCCCGGTGTCTGGGCGCTCGCGATGGCCACCGGCGCCGCTAGCCGCGCAGCGACATCGGGCACCGCTGCCACGTCGTCGCCTTGCACCTCCCGCAGCTTGCCCGCCGACCATGGCGCTGCGTTTTTCATCGCCGCTTCGTTTGCGGGCGGCTCATCGTCGAGCCGATCCCGCCTGCGCCAGATCGGTCCCAGACCCATCTCGCGCAGTGCCGCATCACGCCATGAGGAGTGCCGGGCCGGCATCAGAGCGCAAGCCTCATCACGATCGCGTCCTCGCGCCCTTCAGCGGACGGATAGTAGCCGCGCCGGCGGCCGATCTCGGTGAAGCCGGCGCGCTCGTAAAGGCGCAGCGCCGACACGTTCGACGGGCGCACCTCAAGGAAGAAACTCGCGGAACCCTGCTGCCTCGCGCGCTCGCACAGCCAGTCAAGAAAGCGTCCTCCCAGCCCCTGCCCCTGCTCCTCGGAGACAATCCCGATATCGAGCAGGTGTGATTCGTCGAGCACGTTGAACACGATCGCATAGCCCACCGGCTCCCCCCCGCGCAGCATCAGCCAGGCGTCGTGCCCGGCGGCGAGCGAGTCGGCGAAGTTTCCGGAGGACCAGGGGTGAGCGTGCAGTTCGGCTTCGCGTGCCGCGACCCAGTCGAGATCGCCTGGTGTCATGGCTGCGAACGACAGCACGGCCGTCATGCACGCCCTCCGCGTGCCAGCCGCTCGGCCGTGGTGAATGCCACCTTGTCGCGCACATACAGCGGTCCCGCCAGCTCGGGCGTGGTCAGCATGCCCCGCGCCACAGCCACCGCCCCCAGGCGAGCAACTTCCTCGGCGCGGGCGACCTGTTCCGGGCGGCAGCCAACGAGGCGTGCGAGAAACCTGACCTCGAGTTCTTCGGGCCACACCCTGAAGGCGGAGCCTGCAGCAAACCAGTCGCCCGGGGGCAATTCCAGATCGAGGGGAGCACTGCAGCCGGGCTGGCCGACGGGTATGGGCACGCCCTCGTGGTCCTGCTCGAAAGCGGCGTGATACACCTCGCCCATGCGCGCATCGGTCGCGACGAACACGCGCTCGGCGTCGGCCTGCAAGGCGATCGCCTGCAAGCTGTTGATGGCGGCAATCGCGAGGTCGGCGCCGAGAGCGAGGCCCTGCGCAACGCCACAAGCCAGCCTCAAGCCGGTGAAAGCACCCGGCCCTGCGCCAAAGGCGATGGCATCGAGCTGTGTGACGCCGATCCCGCCTTCGCTCAGCAGTTCGCGCAGATCGCGCAGCACAGCTTCAGAGTGGTTTGCGGCGCCCTGGATGCGACGCACAAGCAACTCGCCGTCATGCAGCAAGGCGACGCTGCCATGCTCGCTGGCGGTTTCGATGGAGAGGATGTTCATGGGGCCGGTATTCTACCGGCCACCGACGCCAGCGGCGAATGGCCGTCGTTTGACGTACCTGTCTGGGGTGGCAACGGACGCGGAAGGCTGTCGCGCGCTTATCGGCAGATCAGCGCCGGCCCTTGCGCTTCGGGCTGTCCTCGGGATAGGCGCCGCGCGCAGCCTCACGCAGGTGCTGGCGCAGATTGCTGCGTTCTTCCTCGCTCATCCTGCGCGGCTCCTGACGACCCTTGCCCGCGGGCGCCTGCCAGTCGAGGGTATTTCGCCAGTCCTTGCGCGGCGCACCCGCGCCACCTTGTTCGCCCTGCTCCTGACTGTCGCTCGCAAACAGTCCGCGGACTGACTGCGCATGCGCGGATGGGGCGATGAGCAGAGCAAGGCAGAGCAACGCGGCTTTCGCCCGCACCATACCGTTGTGGCGTCGGGTCCAGCGACTCGGCGTCAGACGATTGCGGGGGCGGGCCCACGATTGGGGTTGGGATGTCATCAACAACGTTCACCGGATGAACAGAGAGAGGGTACGCTGGGACTGCTGGTGCGGAGAGCAGGCAACCGGAACATACGGCAAACGAAGGCTTGCCGGTAGTTGCAGAGTGCACGGCCGAACCTGATTTGTAAGGCGATATTGCGCGCAGGCAATGCGCTTACGAAGGGTTACCCTGCCCGCCCCGAGGCGCCCGTTCGAGACGCTGGCGCGGGGGGATCGTCTCACGCTAGCATCTCGCTCATGAACCCGAAAACACGCTATCGCATTCTTGTCGTGGACGATGACGCGCGCCTGCGCGAGCTCTTGTCCCGTTACCTGCAGGAGCAGGGTTTTGCGGTGAAGGCCGTGGGCGATGCGCCCATGATGGATCGTGCGTTGCACCGCGAGCACTATGACCTGATCGTGCTCGACCTCATGCTGCCCGGCGAGGACGGGCTTGCGATCTGCCGGCGCCTGCGCGCAGCGGAGAACCAGATTCCGGTCATCATGCTCACCGCCAAGGGTGACGATGTCGATCGCATCGTGGGCTTGGAGATGGGTGCTGATGACTATCTCGCCAAGCCGTTCAATCCGCGCGAACTCGTTGCGCGCATCCAGGCTGTCATGCGTCGCCAGCCGCAGACGCTCCCCGGCGCGCCTACGTCCGAGGACGAGATCGTGGTTTTCGGGCGAGTGCGGGTCAATCTGGGTACGCGCTCGCTGGTGCGCGACGACGAAGAGATCCAGCTCACCACCGGCGAATTTTCCCTGCTCAAGGTCCTCCTCACCCACCCCCGCCAGCCGTTGTCGCGCGACAAGCTGATGGAGCTGGC
>DMCZ01000150.1:13867-14030 GCA_003446655.1 Thauera sp.
GGCTATGTATTCGTCCCCGACGATCAGAAGCCCGCGACCGAGCCTGCCGGTGGCGCCGCGAGCGGCAGCCAGGCAGAGGGCAACTGAAGAACGCAGGATGACGCAAGCGCTCAGGGAGCCGGCCGGGTCATCGTCCTCCACGACCGCCGAGCGCGTTGGCTGG
>DMCZ01000065.1:0-933 GCA_003446655.1 Thauera sp.
TCACCTGTTAGTCGGCAGCGTCAGATGTGTATAAGAGACAGAGGCCGAACAATCGGTCATGCTGCTGCTCAGCCTGCTCGCGGTCGCGCTGGTCATCGGCATCGTCTTTGCCATCTTCATCACGCGCTCCATCACCCGTCCGGTGAGCGAGGTCAGCGCGGCCGCGAAGAAGATGGCACAAGGCGACTTCAACTTCGATCTCAAGTCCGACGCCAAGGACGAGGTCGGCGAGGTCGTGCGTGCGGTGGCCGACGTGCAGGCCAGCGTCAGGACCATGATCGCCGACGCCGGCATGCTCTCCGACGCGGCCGTGGCCGGCAAGCTCGCCACCCGCGCCGACGCCAGCCGCCACCAGGGCGACTTCCGCAAGATCGTGCAGGGCGTCAACGACACCCTCGACGCGGTGATCGGGCCGCTCAACGTCGCCGCCACCTATGTCGACCAGATCGCCAAGGGCGCCATTCCGCCCCGCATCACCGACACCTACAACGGCGACTTCAACACCATCAAGAACAACCTCAACACCGCCATCGACGCGGTCAACGCGCTCGTCGCCGACGCCGGCATGCTGTCCAGGGCTGCGGTCGAGGGCAAGCTCGCCACCCGCGCCGATGCGAGCAAGCATCAGGGCGACTACGCCCGCATCGTCCAGGGCGTCAACGACACCCTCGACGCGGTGATCGGGCCCCTGAACGTTGCCGCCTCCTATGTCGACCAGATCGCCAAGGGCGCCATCCCGGCCAAGATCACCGACAGCTACAACGGTGACTTCAACACCATCAAGAACAACCTCAACACCTGCATCGACGCCGTCAATGAGCTGGTCGCCGACGCGGTGATGCTGGCCCAGGCTGCGGTCGAGGGCCGCCTGCAGACGCGCGCCGACGCCAGCAAGCATCAGGGCGACTATCGCCGCATCGTCGAGGGCGTCAA
>DMCZ01000065.1:1238-4417 GCA_003446655.1 Thauera sp.
GCGCAGAGCCTGTCGCAGTCGTCTTCTGAGCAGGCCGCCAGCGTCGAGGAAACCTCGGCCTCGATCGAGCAGATGAGCGCCTCGATCAACCAGAACTCCGAAAACGCCAAGATCACCGACGCCATGGCCAGCAAGTCCTCGGCCGAAGCCGGCGAAGGCGGCCAGGCGGTCAAATCCACCGTCGAGGCGATGAAGAACATCGCCGGCAAGATCGGCATCATCGACGACATCGCCTACCAGACCAACCTGCTCGCCTTGAACGCCGCCATCGAGGCGGCGCGCGCCGGCGAGCACGGCAAGGGCTTCGCGGTGGTTGCCGCCGAAGTGCGCAAGCTCGCCGAGCGCAGCCAGGTCGCCGCGCAGGAAATCGGCGAACTGGCCGGCAACTCGGTGCATCTGGCCGAGCGCGCCGGCAAGCTGCTCGACGAGATGGTGCCCTCGATCAACAAGACTTCCGACCTGGTGCAGGAGATCGCCTCGGCCAGCCAGGAGCAGACCGCCGGCGTGGGCCAGATCAACAACGCCATGGGGCAGCTGAACAAGGCCACCCAGCAGAACGCCTCGGCTTCCGAGGAACTCGCCGCCACCGCCGAGGAGCTCGGCGGACAGGCCGGGCAGCTGCAGGAGCTGATGGGCTTCTTCACCGTCGGCGCAAGCACCCACGCCCCGGTGCGGCGCGGCGCGGCGCCCCGGCTGGCGGCCGTGGCCGACACCGCGCCACGCGCCAAGGCGGCGCGCTCGCCCAGCCGCGTAGCGGTCGGCAGGCCGGTGAGCTTCAGCGAAAGCGACTTCGAGAAATTCTGAGCACACGCCCAGCAGCAGGAGCCAGGCCATGAGCCAGAGCCTTACACACAGCAAGAACATGCTCGCCGGCAGCGCGGACGGCAGCCCGCAGCAGTACCTCACCTTCAGCCTGGGTGGCGAGGTGTTCGCCCTCGGAATCCTCAACGTCAAGGAGATCATCGAGTTCGGCAACGTCACCGAGATCCCGATGATGCCGGCCTTCATCCGCGGCGTGATCAACCTGCGCGGCGCCGTCGTGCCGGTCATCGACCTGTCGGCGCGCTTCGGCGGGGCCGCCTCCACCGTGTCGCGCCGCACCTGCATCGTCATCGTCGAGCTCGGCGAGGGCGAGGAGCGCCAGGATCTTGGCGTGATCGTCGATGCGGTCAATGAAGTGCTCGAGATCCCGCGTGCGGACATCGAGCCGCCGCCGAGCTTCGGCGCCAAGATCCGCGCCGACTTCATCCAGGGCATGGGCAAGGTCGAGGGCCGCTTCGTCATCATCCTCAACGTCGACCGCGTGCTGTCCACCCAGGAGATCGCCATGCTGGCGAGCATGGGCAGCGAAGCCAGCGCCGCGGAAGAAGCCTGAAAGAAACGGCGGGCGGACGCCGTACAGGCGCCGCCCGCACGCAAAACGGAATACCCGAGATGAACACTCAGTCCTACGGCTGGCGCTCGATTCGCCTGCGCCTGTTCCTTCTTTTCGCGCTCGTGATTGCGGCGGTGCTGTTCTATGCCATCACCGATGTCATGACGCAGTGGTCGACACGCGGCGCCATGGCGCGCGGCGTGCAGTACAGCCAGCTGTCGGTCCAGATCAACGCGGTCGTGCACGAACTGCAGAAGGAGCGCGGCCTCTCTGCCGGTTTCATCGGCTCGCGGGGCGGACGCTTCAAGGCCGAACTGGCGACGCAGCACCAGGAGTCCGACAAGGCGCGTACCGCGCTCGACGCCTGGCTCGCCACGACCGACCGCGCGCAGCTGGGGGAGCAGATCGAGAAAGCCCTCGCCGAAGCCCAGTCGCGCATGGCCGAGCTGCCCGCCGTGCGTAGCCGGGTCACCGGGCTGGGCATTCCGGGACCGGAGTCCTTCAACTACTTCACCGCCACGATCGAGCGCCTGATCGCCGTCATCAACATCGCGGCCACCGCGGCCGAAGAGGTCGAGCTGTCGCGCGGCATGAACGCCTACCTGATGTTCGTGCTCGGCAAGGAACAGGCCGGGCGCGAGCGTGCGTCCATCAACGGGCTGTTCGCCGCGAACACTGCCGCCGATGTGGCCCTGCACCGCCGGATCATCACCATCCTCACCGCGCAGGACACCTACCTGACCAACTTCCGCGCCATGGCGCCGCGGGAATGGCAGACGGCGCTGCAGCAGGTGCTCGACAGCGAGCCCGGGCGCGAGACCGGGCGCCTGCGCCAGATCGCGCTGGATCGCATGGAGCTGGGCGAATTCGGTGTCGAACCCGGCACCTGGTTCGCCACCATCACGCGCAAGATCGACCTCATGAAGATCGAGGAAGACCGCTTCGCCAGCGCGCTGATGGACCGCGCACAGATGCTGAACGCCGATTCGTCCACCCAGCTGGCGCTGTCGATCGCGATGACGATCGCGGTACTCATCGTCGCAGCGGTATTCGGGTTACAGGTCACCGGGCTGCTGCGCGGACTGCGCGGCAACGCCGAGGCCGCCCACCGCATCGCGCAGGGTCGGCTCGACGAGAAGATCGAGGTGCGCCAGCAGAACGAACTCGGGGAGATCGAGCGCGCGCTGGCCGAAGTGCAGTCCAACCTGCACGCGATGATCGACGACGCCAGCCTTCTCGCCCAGGCCGCGGTGGACGGGCGGCTCGCGACGCGTGCCGACGCCAGCCGCCACCAGGGCGACTACCGCCGCATCGTCGAGGGCGTCAATGGCACCCTCGACGCAGTGATCGGGCCGCTGAACGTCGCCGCCGACTACGTGGATCGCATCGCCCGGGGCGACATTCCGCCCCGCATCACCGACACGTACAACGGCGACTTCAACACCCTCAAGAACAACCTCAACACCTGCATCGAGGCGCTGTCCGGCCTCATCAAGGACATGGAGCACATGTCGGCGCAGCATGACCTGGGCGACATCGACGTGCGCATCGACGACGCGCGTTTCCAGGGCGCGTACGCGACCATGGCCGCCGGCGTCAATGACATGGTCTTCGGCCACATCGCGGTCAAGAAGAAGGCCATGGCCTGCTTCCAGGAGTTCGGCCGCGGCAACATGGACGCGGCGATCGAGCAGTTCCCGGGCAAGAAGCGCTTCATCAACGACACCATCGAGCAGGTCCGCGCCAACATCAAGGCGCTGGTCGAGGACGCCAACATGCTCGCCCAGGCCGCGGTCGAGGGCCG
>DMCZ01000172.1:0-22757 GCA_003446655.1 Thauera sp.
TCCTGGCCCAGGATCAGTGCAATACTTGAATCCATGAACAATCCCTGCGCACGGCCCGGACCGCGAGGGCACCGAAGCTGCGCTTTCGTCGTTGAGTTTCTGCGCTGATTCCCCGTCCTGCGCGATAGCCTCGGCGCAGGACGGGGACAAGGCCTTACTTGACCAGCGCCCAAGTGCCGTTCTTGACTGTGATCAGCTCGCGGCCACGGACGTCGAAGCCGCTGTGATCGGCCTCGGTCATGTTGTACACACCCTGGGTGGCAGCCATCTCCGTGGTCTTCTCCAGCGCGTCTCGCAGGCCGGCACGGAACTCGGGCGTGCCGGGCTTGCCCTTGCTGGCCGCTACCGGAATCGCTTTCTCTAGCAGCAGCCCGGCGTCAAACACGTTGCCGCCGAACGTCGCTGGTGCAACGCCATAGGCCTGCTCGTATCGGGCGATGTAGTCCTTCGCAATTGCCTTGGACGGGTGGCTGTCAGCAACTTCGTCGACAACCAGCATGAGACTGGCAGCGAGAATGGTACCCTCGACCTTCTGGCCGCCGAGTTTGAGAAAGTCAGGCAAAGCAGCGCCGTGGGTCTGGTAGAACTGCCCCTTATAGCCACGTTCTACAAGGGTGGTTTGCGGTAGAACAGCGGGCGTTCCTGGTGCAGCAATCAGGACTGCATCAGGTCGCGCAGCCATCACCTTGAGCGCTTGACCGATGACAGATGAATCCTGGCGCGCAAAGCGCTCGTCGGCCACCACCTTGATTCCTTTATCGGCAGCGCCTTCCTTCACGACCTTGGCCCAGTTCTCGCCATACGGATCGGAGGTGCCAATGAAACCGAGCGTCTTCACGCCGGCGCCAGCCATGTGCTCGAGCAGCGCCGCAGCAATCAAATCGTCATTTTGGGTGGTCTTGAACACCCACTTCTTCTGCTCGGTCATCGGCAGCACGACCGACGCCGTGCCGACCGGGGCGAGCAGCGGAACGCCCGCTTCGGCGACAAACTGGATCACGCCCATCGCGTTGGGCGAACCCGATGGTCCGATGATGGCGTCCACATTGTGTTCGCTGATCAGTTTGCGCACCGCTACCACCGACGCAGTCGGGTCGCTGCCGTCATCGAGCGCGATGTAGTCGATGGTGTAGTCCCCTACCTTCTTGGGCAGAAGCGCAACTGTGTTCTTTTGCGGAATGCCGACCATCGCAACCGGGCCGGTCGCCGAAGAGACGACCCCAACCTTGACCTGCGCCTGTGCGCTGCCAAGCAGCGACGCACCCAGCAACAATGCTCCCACAATTTTGCTGTACTTCATTTGCTCTCTCCTTTGGTGTGAAACGAATTGGCACAGCGGTTCATGCCAGCGGCGACCGCGCGTTCTTCAGCATGCCGCCGGGTACGCGTAAGGCCCGGCCGATTGCACGTTCGATCGTTGATTGACGTGGAAAGGGACGATCTGCTCGGCCACCCCTACCGTGAAGTGCATATGCCGATCGCCGTGAGGCGGGTAGGCCTCAGCGCCCCAGCGACTTGGCGGTAACGCCCAGCATGCCGAAATCGGTATTGGCGATATCGAAGAACATGATGCGGACGGGTTCGGCCGGAATCCCCAGGGTCTCCTCGATGGCTTCGGTCACGCCGGCAATCATTGCTTCCTTCTGCGCAGGGCTCCGGCCGGCAATGAGAAAGGCGTGCACCGTCGGCCCGCCGGGACCGGCATCGGCGACGGTCGCGAGGGTCTCGCCACCGACACAGATGTGCGCTTTCGGAAGCTCGATCAGAAAAATGCGGATCGACGCCATGGGAGCGGCGAGGCTTGTCTCCACGACCTCACTCACCCGGCGCAGCAGGCGTGCTTTCTGCTCATCGCGAAAGCCCTCGACGAGATAGATATTCAGATTGGGCATGTTCGTCCTCTAGTCGCTGTTTTTGCGAACGGCCCGGCGGATGGCCGAGGTGTCTGCGGCATGCGTGTAATTAGCAAGATGTCGCGCCAGGCGAGGTCCGCTCAGCGCGAGAGATGTCGCGCAGCCACTGCTTGAGCAGCGCCGCCTGGTCCGCGCTCAGCGCACCGAGCGCGCCAGTCTCGAAACCACGTGCCATGTCCAGCAGGCGATGGGAGAGCTTGTCGCCGGCATCGGCCAGCGCGACGACATCGTTGTCGTCCACGTGCACCAGACCCTTTTCCCGAAGCCAGGCCAGGGTGTCGCGCAATTCCTTGGCTGGCTGCATGACGACCGGTGCGATGTCGTCGGTCTTCAGCGCACCGCGGTCGCTCAGCAGGGTCAGGACGCGCCACTCCTGGGCGTTGACGCCGTAGTTACTCAGCTTCGGATACAGGCCCTCGCAGCATGCCGAGTAAGCCTGGCGCAGGAGGTAGATCAGGCTGTCGCCCAGCGCGCCCTCCAGCGCCCGGCCGTCGTCGACCGCCTTCGTCACGGGGTGCTGCTCTGGAATCGCGTAGCGCCCGTTGTGGAAGACGAGGGAGTTGCGGTGCTCGTCATAGTGAAAATCGAGCACTTCACCCACGATGATGTGGTGGTCGCCGCCCTCGTAAACATTCCAGGTGCGGCATTCGAAGCAGGCGACCGCCCCCGCGATCCTTGGCGCCTTCCCGACCCCCTCGCTGCAGTCGACGCCTTCGAACTTGTCCTCGCCGCGGCGCGCGAACCGGTTCGAGATGTCGACCTGGTCGTTAGCAAGCACATTGACCGCGAAGTGAGGCGCGTTTCTGAACGCCTCAGCCGAGTAGGCAGCCTTGTCCACGCTCCACAGCACGAGCGGCGGATCGATCGATACCGAATTGAAGCTGCTGGCTGTCACACCGATGCGCTGCTGTTGGCTGTCTACGGTTGTCACCACGGTGACGCCGGTGGCGAACTTGCCCAGCGCACGGCGGAAGTTTTTCGGATCAAAGTTCATATCACCTCCCTACATTCTGGTCCTGGCGGGAGCGCGCTCCCTTGAATGCTCCAGCCCGAACACCGTGCCGGGCCCCGCAAGACTGCGCTGCCGGCAGGTGTGCCTGGCGCGCGCCTACCAAGAAAAACTCAAGAATTACAATCGATTCACGGGCTCTGCCGCGCGCTCAGATGTCCAGCACCAGGCGCGCGGATTTCGCCCGCGAGCAACAAACGGCGATCTGGTCCCCGCATGCCTTCTCCTCTTCGTTGAGGAAGTGGTCGCGGTGGTCCGGCGTGCCCTCCAGCACGTCGCAGATGCACGTGCCGCACACGCCCTCTTCGCAAGAGACGTTGACCTTGACGCCGGCCGCCTTGAGCGCATTCGCGATCGAGACCCCATCGGCCACACGGACGGTGACGCCGCTGACGGCGGCGAACACTTCGAAGGCTTCGCCCGAGGTGTCGACCTCCGCACTGAAATACTCGAAATGGATCTGCTTGGAGGGCAGGCCGGCCTGCTTGGCGGTGTCGATGATCCAGTCCATGAAACCGGTCGGCCCACACACATAGACATGCACGCCCGCGCGTGGCGTCTGCAGCATGGCCGCGGGCGCCAGCCTCTGCCCATCCGCGCCGTCGTCGAAATGCAGCGAGAGCTGGTCGCCGAACTGGCTGCTTAGCTCGTCCAGAAAGGCGGCATTCGCGCGCGAGCGGCAGCAATAGTGGAGCTCGAAAGACTTCCCGGCCTTCTTCAACGCATAGGCCATGGAGATCATCGGCGTGATGCCGATGCCGCCGCCGAACAGGATCGTATGCGCGGCGCTCATGTCGAGCGGAAAGTGGTTGCGCGGCCGGCTGATGCGGATCTCGTCGCCCTCGGCAAACTGCGCGTGAATGGAGCTCGAGCCGCCGCGGGAGTTCGGGTCGTTGAGAATGCCCAGGCGATAGACGCCGCCCTCCTCGTAGGCATTGCTCAGTGAATACTGGCGAATGATGTCTTCGCTGACCTGCAGGTCGACATGTGCGCCGGCCTCGAAGGGCGGCAGTGTGCCCGTGCCGACGGCAGCAAGCTCGAGCACGACGATCTCCGGTGTCTGCATCTCGCGCCGGGCGATCACTACCTTTACCGATTCATGATCCATGAACAATCCTTTGAAGAACATTGCGCGCCGCACGCGCTGGCAGGTTCATGCGGCGTTACATGGCGAGCGCTTCAGCGCATGAAGATGCCGCCATTGACATCGAAAGTGGCGCCGGTGGCGAACCCGGCGTTTTCTGCTGCGATGCTGACCACCAGATCGGCAACGAACGAGGCATCGCCGAGCTTCTTTACCGGGATCATGTCGTTGATGATCGCCTTGAGCCTGTCGGCCGGCACCGCCGCATGCACCGAGGGCAGATCCATCGGTCCGGGCGCAACCGCGTTGACCGTGACGCCGTTGGCGGCAAGATGACGCGCGAAGATCTTGGTCAGGGTCAGGATCGCGCCCTTGCTGGAGGCATAGTGGGCGCCCGAGGCGGTGCCGCCGTTCTGTCCTGCCAGCGAAGCCATGTTGATGATCCGCCCATAATTGCGGCCGGCGAAATAGTGGCCGAACACCTGGCAGCCAAAGAAGGTACCGCGCTGGTTGATGGCGACCACGCGATCGAACTCTTCGGCACTGATTTCCATAACCGACGTGGTCGGCGTCATGGCGGCGTTGTTGACCAATGTGGTGACATGGCCGAAACGTGCCACCGCGCGCTCGAGCACGTCGGCAAAGTCCTGCTTGCGGGTGACGTCGAGCTGCAGGGCGAGCACGCGCTCGCCGCTGCCGTCGAGGCTGTTAGCCGCCGCCGCCGCGCGCTCGAGGTCGACATCGGTGACGATGACGCATGCACCCTTCGCGCTGAAGCGCTGTGCGATCACCTGGCCGAGGCCCTGCGCCGCACCGGTAATGACAACGACCTGGTTCATGTCGCCCCCGTCAGAAGATGAAGGCGACCGTCGCCAGGTGGCTGCCAGCGTGCAGCAGCCTCACGACCTTCTTCCTGATCCTGAGGCCTTGCGCGTCCTTGACAAGCTCGAATTCGACGTCGCCCGGATAAGTCAGTAAGCGTCCGGCGCGCACTTCGTTGAGGGTCATCGCGCAGCGCACGCGCACACTCGTTTCGGTCTCCTCCAGAAGCCGGAAGCGCGAAACGCTACGAACGGTCTTGTCGAGCGCGACGCTCGACACAGACTCGCCGCCCGATAGCCGCGCCGTGCGCAAACGGCGCATCTCGGCGTCGTCGTAAGCAAAGTTCACGGTGTTGGCAAAATCGGTTTCCTGGGTGTCGACCGGGACGATGTACAGTCCGTCATCCGTCCACAACTGAAGCCAATCTTCATAGCTCTTGTGGTCGAGCAGGTCGGCCTCGAGATTGATGAAGTCGATGACATTGGCCGGTACGGTATTGTTCGATGTCATTTTTGCTTACTCCGCTTCGTTGGCAGTCATCATTTTTTTGTACTTCCGGTAGGCCGCTCGCATACCAGTCTCGGAGCACACGGCTCCAGCGACGTTGCCGTCCTCGCGCTTAATGAGCTTTCCCATTCCGCGGTTCACCAGAATCCAGCCATCCTTTCCGGCTACCGAACCGCGCTGGACGCGCTCCCATCCTTCGGAATCGTCCGGGGTGCCAAATCCCATCGGCCCCTGGAAGTGCTCATGGAGGCGAATGCGCTTCTGGTTGAAGGCCGCAGGCGCGCCTTCGCCGCCGATTGCGATGTGGTGAATCTCCGTTTCGTTGACCGAGACCGGGCGCAGCACGCGGAAAAACGCCATCGAGCAGGCCAGGTTCGGGAACAAGTTGAGGTTGAACCCGGACCCGGTTGCTGCACGTACCAGCCGGCGCACCTCCATGTCGGACAAACCCTCTTTTGCCAACTCTTCAGCGAGCTCCTTAAAACGATTGGGGATCGGTTCGTCGAGGTTCGCCTCGAGATCGACCAGCTCCGGAATCATCACCATGACGCTGTGACCGTTACCGAGGTCCTCGACATAACCAGCGCCATCCAGAAAATCGAAGATGTCGGAGGTTTGGTCGTCCAGCGATGAGATGAACGACTTGTGCACGATCGGGAAGTGGTACGCATCCGTCGTGTTTTCGAGCTGGATCTTCCAGTTACCCTCGAAACGGAAGCGGTGGTCACCAAGGACCTTGAGCGGGAAACCGCCCGACTGCTTCATGAACAGGTCGATCCACTTCTTCGCTCCGCCGAGGAAGTCTTCCAGCGGCTCGATGTCGTTGTTGAAGGTAGCGAAGATCAGGCCACGATAGGACTCGGTCCGCAGGCTCTGCAGCGGAAGGTCCTTCTTGTCGAACAAACCCTCGTATTCCTCGGGCTTCGGGAGTGCACGAAGTTCGCCATCGAGCGAGTAGCCCCAGCCGTGGTAGGGGCAGGTGAACGCGCGCGTAGTGCCATGCTTTTTTTCGCAGACAGTCGCGCCGCGATGGCGACAGCGGTTGAGGAGCACGTGAATGTTCTTCTTGCGGTCACGGCTAACGATCACCGGGTGATTACCCACAAAGGACGTCTTGTACGACCCGACATCGGGGATCTCGCTCTCGTGCGCAACCCACACCCAGGTTTTGGTGAAGATTCGGTCCATTTCGGCTTCGAAAATGTGTGGATCCGAGTAGAGATCCTTATGCACCTTGTCTTCCTGGACCAGGTTGCCGACGTCGACGCCCTGACCCTTGCTCAAATTAACTTGCGTCATTTGTTCTGTTTCCTTGCGAATATGTTGTGTAAAAGTGCCTTGAAGCCGCCGTCAGTCCGGAACCGGCAAATCGTCGGTGGCATCCCACGGATGCTCGACGGGACAACTGAACAAAGCTTCAGTCTGGAACTTGGCGATCTTCCAGGCCCCGCTTTCCTTCCGGAACACAACGCTCAGCCTGGCGCTGCTGAGCTGTGACTTCCCCGACGAAAACGTCGAGGGCTGAAGCAGCACCCAACTGCCATGCGCAACCGACTCATCGACCGTGATGAGCTCGGACGTCAGGTAATGCACGTTCAGCCTGAAATGTGCGGGCGGTACGGTATATTTCGCGAACATCGCCCTGATGGCTTTTTTGCCTTCGTGACGGCCGAAGGCCTTCTTGTAGCGTCCGCCCGTTCCCTCCCACGTGGCATCGTCGATAAACAACGCCATGAGGTCGTCAAGCGGAAAACCGACGTCGAGCTGATCGCACAAGTGCATGTAGCGGTTCATGCAGGCTCTGACAGCGTGCTCGCTTTCGAGCACCTCGATGCGGCGAGTGAGCGCGACTATTGTTTCTGCGTCCGTCATGGAATACCCCGAAATTTGAGGCAGCGACCGTCAGGCCGGAAACTGCAGTTCGCGGCCGATGCGAGCCTCGATGCGCATGTATTTCCAAAGCTTGTACGTGCCATCGCCGACTGGCGTTATGCGCAGCAGATTGCAGGCCGCCGCAACCGTGTCATAGTCGGGCACGTCTGCAAGCACGTAGGTGGTCCAGGGAAACGCGACCGAGGGGCCGACCATGATCCGATCATCGTCCATGTTGCCGAGCACGCGTACCCCGGGCAGGCGGGCAATACCCTGCATCATGCTCACGAAGGCAGCCCACACTTCTTTCATTTCCTCGGCGGTGCCATCCATGAAATTCTGATTGACACCAATGCAGAGCAGGACACGCAAGGCTTGCTTTTCACTCATTGCTCTCTCCGTCTCTTTGATCAGGTGGGTGTGAATGGGAATTACAGGTAGCCCGGGAGGGGCTTGTGACCGAACATCATGGCACCGGCATTCTGATAGGTGATATCACCCATGAAGGCGTGCTGGGTAATCATCTGCGCGTCACGAACCTGCGCAGCGAGTGGGGATGATTCATAGACCCCACTGCCCCCGGAGACCATTTGGGCGCGCCGCGTAACGTCGGCAGCGACGCGCGATGCATGCGTCGTCGACAACCGCAGCATGCTGACCTGCTCATCGCTCGGGAGCCCTCCAGCCAACAAGACCTGCCAGACATCGTCGATGGCACCGTAGAACCACGAACGCGCGGCACGCAGTTCGGCCTCGATCTTCGCCATCTCGAGCTGGACGTAGACGCGCTCACCCAAATTGGGCGCGCCGGTGACAGATGCGCGTCCCACTGCCATGCCCAGCACTTCGTCAATTGCTGCGCGCGCAATGCCAAGCCCGACAACGGTCAGGACCTGGGCCGCGAACGAAAGCGTCGGGTAGCGGTAAAGGGGCGAGTCCAGCGACGGGGCACCGCCGCGTACGAAAGTCCACTCCTCCGGGACAACCACATCCTTGACGACGATGTCGTGACTTCCAGTACCGAGCAAACCCATGACATCCCAATTCGGAGCGATTTGCACCTTCTCGCGCGGCATCACCGCCATGCGGGGCAGACCCGAGCCCTCCGCGTTCTTGGGAAGGATGCCTGCGCCCACGACCTCGGCGCCCATGCTGCCGCTGCCCCAGCTCCAGCGCCCCGAAACCTTGTAGCCCCCCTCGACAAGCTCCGCCGGCTGCGGCGGAAAAATGCCGCCAGCAAACACGACATCCGGTCCGTTGGCATATAGTTTTTCCAACGTCGTCAAAGGCAAGGCCGCGAGGTAAACACCACCGATGCCGAAACTAGCCACCCAGCCCGCCGAACCGTCAGCAGTGGCAATTGTCTCGATCAAACGACAAAACTCTGCCGGCGATCGCTCGTCCCCGCCAAAGCGCTTCGAAACCAGAGCGCGATAAACGCCAATTTTTTTGAATCGATCGATGATGTCCTGGGAGATGAAGCGTTGCGCCTCGAACTCCTTCCTGCGGCTTCGAATATCGCGCAGCAGTTGATCCATTTCGATAGCGGGCGGCGCCATGGTCGCACCACTGGTTCGTTCCTTCAGGCTCGCATTCATAGAGGCCTCCTGTTTGGTCTAGCGTTGATCGAAGTGATCGGCCATGCGCCGAGCCACAGCACAAAGAAGTTCATCCTGTCCCTTCGCCGCAATGAGTTGAAGGCTCATGGGGAAAGCAGCGGCAATAGGCAGCGGAACGGCAATTGCCGGATGACCCGAGAGATTGAAAGGACGGACCAGCGAAGTCATTCCGACCAGTTTGCTGGTATCGGCCGCAGACTCCATGAGTGGAGGCGCATCAGCCATGGTGGGAAGTGCCAGGATCGGAAAATCGCGTAATGCACGATCAACCTCGGCTGTAAAGGCAACTCTCACCTGCTCGGCGAGTTCAACATCGGCCCGAGATGTTTTTGACGCCACCAACAGGCGCTTGGCCACGTCTTCACCGACGAGACCCGAGGAGACCAGGCTGCCACAGGCAGCCCAGGTCTCAGCATTGATGATCACCAGTCCGGCCTCGTAGGCAGGCACGAATTCGCTGAGCGCAAGGCGGGCGTATGGGAAGGAGCTGGCGCGCACAACAGCCTCGACGGCCTCGCGGATTTCGCTCCTCGCCTCGACTTCCAGCATGCCAATGCGGACATCAGCGGGATCGGGCAAGGCGCCGAAACCAGGGTCGATCGCACGCATGCAGTCCACAAGTGCGTCCATGTCACGTGCGAACGGACCGACACAGTCGAGCGAGCTTTGCGCAGGCATGACGCCCTGGCGGCTGACCCGGCCGAAGGTGGGCTTCAGTCCAAACACGCCACAACAGGCTGCAGGTATGCGCACGGAACCGCCGGTGTCGGTGCCGATTGCAACGTCTGCGAGCCGGGCCGCCACCGCCGCCGCCGAGCCGCTCGACGAGCCACCCGGAACATAGGCGGGAAAGAGCGGATTCGCAGGCGTGCCGGTCCAGCTGTTGAGGCCGGTGGTGCCGAATGCCAGTTCGTGCAAGTTGGTCTTGCCGATGATGTGGTAGCCAGCAGCAAGCAAGCCGCTGACGACATCGGCGTTGGCGCTTGCGGGGGCAATGTCCTCGAGCGCACGACTACCCGCTCGGGTGCGAATTCCGGCGATATCGATCGAATCCTTGATGCCGACGGACGGACCGCTACCCCCCAGATCCAGTTTCTCGACAAATATCGTCATTTTCTAACTCCTCGGAGAGTTTGGGAGATCTCAAGAGACCTGCGCGGTCACACACTGCTACGTCCTATTGAATGAAAGCATAGCAAGCATTTATTTGCATAGTCAAGTGATTTTGCAACTAGCTGAAGGTGTGAGCCGCTTACCGTGGCCAGCGCTGCTCCAGTCGAGCGCCAGCCCACTTGCGTCGTCAATCAGCAGTCACAGCGGTGTGATCTGGGGGCGGAACGAGTTCGTCTCTTGCGCACTCGCCGAGGTGCCCGCA
This sequence comes from Thauera sp., assembly GCA_003446655.1. Taxonomy (GTDB): domain Bacteria; phylum Pseudomonadota; class Gammaproteobacteria; order Burkholderiales; family Rhodocyclaceae; genus Thauera. The sequence goes on from DMCZ01000172.1 coordinate 10,202, forward strand.
CAACCGCCTGCACGGCCGGCTTGATCCGGCCCTCGGGGCGGGTATGGCGTCACCGCAGTGCGCATTTCACCCGAAGCCGAGTGATAATGGTGTTTATGAAGAGTCATCGATTTCTCCCTGATAACCCGGCCTTCGACTACGAAGAGTTTCCGTTCTTTTGGCTGGCGCGCGTGCACAGCATGTACACGCTCGAGCTGGAGAAGGTACTGAAGAAGCTGGGGACGGATATGCCGACCCGCCGCGTACTCTTGATGCTGCGCCTCAGGGGCACCGCAACCATGTCCCAACTGGCTGAGCACACCATCATCAAACTCTCGACGCTCACGCGCATCATCCAACGTATGCGTGATGCGGAATTGGTATCGACCCGTGCAAACGCGGAGGATGCTCGCATCACCGATGTGTCCTTGACCACGAAGGGTGAGGCCTTGCTAGATCAAATTCAGTCTGCAACGCAGAAGGTTTACGTGAAGGGATATCGCGATCTGACGGCTACGCAATTGGCACGATTCAACGAAACGCTAAAGGTGATGTACAGGAATTTCACCGAACACTGACCCGTTGCCACAGGAACGCACCGAGTGTGCAAGTTCGCACACTCGGCCGCTGCGCCCCGCTGAGCGGCCCGCGGCGTAGCCAATGCGGGCCGTACCGCCGCCACACGATCGAGCTCAAGCGCGCCGTCGTCGAGCAGTCGCTAAAGCTAGGCGCCTCTGTGTAGAGGCTTGCACGCCCGCACGACATCAACGCCAACCAGATCTTCGGGTGGCGCAAGGTAATTGACGCCGGGCAAGCACCGTAAGCAGCCGGTTGCGGACGTTTGTGGCGCGGGCACCGCCAAACCTATGAAGTCAAGTGAAGTGTCGGCGCGCGTCTAAAACTACCCAGCGGTGCGCGTTGAATTTTACCCAGGCACTTTAGCTGCCCGTCATGGAACAGCCGATGTTCAGTGTAGTCGAGTAGCTGACCGGGAGTGTGCGCAGAGAAGCCCGCGAAGGGCGTAGCCCGAAGCGGGCTTCTCTGCGCGGGCGCCGGATCAGAACGGCTCATCCTCGTTGAGCGTGCTGCGCTTGGATTGCTCACGGTCCTTGATCCGCGAGCGCGCGCTGGCCGAGCTCTGACGGAAGCGATAGGACTCGTTGCCCGTCTCGACGATGTGGCAGTGATGGGTCAGCCGGTCGAGCAGTGCCGTGGTCATCTTCGCGTCCCCGAACACGCTGGCCCATTCGCCGAAGCTCAGGTTGGTCGTGATCATCACGCTGGTGTGCTCGTAAAGCTTCGAGAGCAGATGGAACAGCAGCGCTCCGCCACTCTGGCTGAACGGCAGGTAGCCGAGCTCATCGAGAATCACCAGATCCATGCGCAGCAGCGAGAAGGCGAGCTTGCCCGCTTTGCCGGCCGCCTTCTCCTGCTCGAGCAGATTGACCAGATCGACGGTCGAGTAAAACCGCACCCGTTTACTGTGCCGGGTGATCCCTGACACCCCCAGCGCCGTGGCCAGGTGCGATTTGCCTGTGCCGGTGCCACCGATGAAGACGACGTTGTGGGCCTGCGCGGTGAAGTCGAGCGTGGCGAGTTCCTGAATCAGCGCCCGCTCCACCTTCGACTGCTCAAAGTCGAACCCGGCCAGATCCCGATGTACCGGGAATCGGGCCGCCTGCAGTTGATAACGGATCGAGCGCAGGTGACGGTCGGTATGCTCGGCCTCGAGCAGGTGCTCGAGCAGCCAACCCGAACTCTGACACCCGAGATCACTCGTGGACACCAGCTCCGCCCAGGCGTCGGCCATCCCGTACAGGCGCAGGGCTTTCAGTTCGGCAAGCACATCACGCATGGCTCACCTCCGCACGCAGCCGGTCGTAACGCTGCGGGTCCGCCACCGGTGTTTCGCTCAGGGTCAGTACCGTGTCGACGGTCGGCGTGGCAGGGGCTGACTTCAGGCGGTTGAGCACGTTCTCGATGTGCTCGGGGCTGGGGCGGCCCGCTTCGAGCGCCAACTCCACCGCCACGATGACCGCGCTCAAACCATGCTGGGGCACGGCAGCGAGCACCTTCGCCATGACCCGATCTCCGCCTTCACGCTTGAGGAGTGCTGCGCGCAGCGCCTGCAAGGGCGCAGGCATGTCAGCGAAGGGCGCGCCATTTCTGAGCGCACCGGGCTTGCGTTCGATCAGCGGCACATAGTGCTGCCAGTCGTAGCGCGCCTCGTTGCGCGCGAAGCTGCGAACGTGACGGGCCACCACGGTGTCGTGCGCGACGAGCTCGATCCGGTCGGGATACACCCGGATGCCGACCATCTGACCGACCAGTTCGCAGGGGGCCGAGTAACGGCAGCGCTCGAACGTGACCAGGCAGGTGCTCGACACCTTGCCAAGCGTCTCCACGTAGCCGTCGAAGGGCGTGATCATCGGCATCAGGCTCGGCTGCTCCTGCTCGAGCATCTCCGCCAGGGTGAGGTCGTACTCCGGATGCTTGAGCTCATGCCACAGGCTGCGACACTTCGCCAGCAACCACAGGTTCAGCTCGGTGAAGGAACCAAAGCGCGTCTCGGCCGCCTCCTGCCAGATCCGCCGTCGGCTGTCCTGCACGTTCTTCTCGACGACGCCTTTCTCCCAACCGCTGGCGACGTTGCAGAAGTCCGGCTCGAACAGGTAGTGCGAGGCCATCGCCGCAAAGCGTGTATTGACCACCCGCGCCTTGCCTTTCTTCACCCGGTCGACGGCAGTCTTCATGTTGTCGTAGATCCCGCGCCGGGCCACGCCGCCGAGCGCGGCGAACGCCCGCGCGTGCGCATCGAACAGCATCTCGTGGCTCTGCGTCGGATACGCCTGCACAACGAAGGCACGGCTGTAGCACAGCTTCAGGTGCGCCACGAGCAGTTTGCGCCACACCCCGCCGATGACCAGGTGCTCCTCGCTCCAGTCGAACTGGTGCGCCTCACCCGGCTCGAACTGCAGCGGTACGAAGGCCTTCGTGACCGAGGCACCGCCCTCGGCCTTCCAGCGCCGGATGAACTCGGTGACGCGGCTGTAATCGCCGTCGAACCCCTGCGTCTGCAACTGCGCAAACAGCTTCAGCGCCGTGCGCCGGTCCCGTTGCGGTCGCCGCGCATCGGTCTCCAACATCTTGACCAGCTGCGCCGCGTACGGCGCGATCTTGGTGTCGCCGACCTTGCGTCGATACTTCGGCTCAACACCCTCGGGCGCCTTCAACCACTTGCGGATCGTCTTGCGCGTCAGCCCCGTGCGACGCTCGATCTCCGAGAGCGTGAGCCCCTCCCGGTAGTACAGCCTTCTGACCTTTCCCAGCAGATTCATGGTGATCATCTCCTTTGTTCCACGCTCCTCGACGGAAGCGGCGGAGGTTAATCACCTGGGTACTTTTCAACGCGCAGACCCCGCGAAATCTGGGTAGTTTTCAGTGCGCGTCAACACAAGTGAAGATCTGTCGCTTGATGGTACTAAGTGGCAAGTGGCAGGTGTGGGGAACACAACTCCCCTCATCTGGCGAAGCGGCAGGTCAGGTGAGTTCTGCGCAAAGGTTGTGTGGCAAGTTTCAGATCGGACCGGTCGCTCGAGCGGCAGGCATCCCTTTGGTCCAAACGGCATCTGATGGCCGAATGTGTGAGCTCGCGCTGAGCGCCCCTTAGCCGCCGTTGGCGATGAGGCGGAGGTAGCGCTGATTGGCTACCCGGCCGATAACTTGCCCGACTCCGACAATTGACAGCCGAGCGGTCCAGAATCGGTGCCCTCCGTTCGTGCCTGGCGAATCTTCTCAGCCGCCATCTCTCATCCCCGGCGCCTCAAGGCGGCGCGCACCCCGTCCTCAGAACCACACCCCCTCACCCCAGCGCCCGCGCTACTGCCGCCTCCGCATGAATCCGCGTGGTGTCGAACAGCGGCACGCTCGCATCCCGCGCCCCGACCAGCATCGAGATCTCCGTGCAGCCCAGGATGATCCCCTGCACGCCGCGCTCGACCAGGCGCCGCATCACCTCGCGGTAGGCCTGGCGTGAGGGCTCGTCGATGCGGCCCAGGCAGAGCTCCTCGTAGATCACCCGATGCACCAGATCGCGATCGTCCTCCTCGGGGACCAGCACCTCGATGCCGTGCTGCCCAGCAAGTCGCCCGCGATAGAAATCCTGCTCCATCGTGAAGCGTGTGCCGAGCAGGCCGACGCGGTGCAGGCCGGCGTCGTGGATGGCGGCTGCGGTGGGGTCGGCGATGTGCAGCAGCGGGATCTTCACCGCAGCCTCGATGGCGGGCGCCACCTTGTGCATGGTGTTGGTGCACAGCACGATGAAGTCGGCGCCGGCGCGCTCCAGCGCCCGGGCGGCGTCGGCCAGCAGCGCGCCGGCCGCTGCCCAGTCGCCTTGGTGCTGCAGGCGCTCGATCTCGGCGAAATCGACGCTGTAGAGCACGATCTTCGCCGAGTGCAGGCCGCCGAGCCGGGCTTTTACGGCTTCGTTGATCTGGCGGTAGTACGGCACGGTGGATTCCCAGCTCATGCCGCCGAGGAGGCCGATGGTTTTCATGGCGCTGGGCCCTCGATCTCGCGGCGACTGGGCGGTTCGGCCTTGAGGCCGCTCTTGCTGATGCGGGCGAGGTTATCGAGCGGGGTGGTCACTCTCTTCTCCGATCAGGAATGTCTTTGCTTGCTCGAGCACGCAGCTCATCCGACCGCATGGCGGCCATCCACGACGATTTCCTGGCCATCGATGTTCCTGGCGCCGTGCGAGGCCAGGAATACCGAGAGTTCGGCGATGTCCTCCGGCTGGCCGAAGGTTCAACCGCCTTCGCGGCGGCTGCGCCAGGCGTCCAGGTCGGCGCGGTCGATGAAGGTCTCGCGCGGGTCGATGTTGCCCGGCAGCATCTGCCCATCCCATTGCTCCGTGGCCCAACGCTTGACGTTGGCGTGCAGTTCGCCGTGCTGGATCGCGCTCGCCAGCAGGACTTCGGCATCGTGCGGCGACATGCCTTCGCCGGCCAGCTGCTTCGCCGCTTCACGCAGCGTCAGGGTGTTGCCCACTTCGGTCGCATTGTTCATGTCGCTCTCCCCGGGGATAACGGCGGCGTATGCCGCTCAGCACTATCGACATTGGCGCCCGGAAAAGGTGCGGGGGGCCAGGGTCAGGGCTTTCATCTGCACATCCTCATCCCATTCTCGTCGGGCCGCAGCGCCTGGGCCATCGACTTCGCCGTCACGATCAGCCCCCGCGAAGTATCGTAAACCGTCACCAACATCACCACCCCAGCGCAGCCTCCACCGCCGCCCGGCCCGCAAACGATGACCACCCTCCGCCTCGTCCTCGGCGACCAGCTCAACGCTGCCCATTCCTGGTTCCGCGCCCCGCGCGCCGACGTGCTCCACGTGATGATGGAGGTGCGCAGCGAGACCGACTACGTCCGCCACCACGCGCAGAAGGTGCTGGCGATCTTCGTCGCCATGCGCGCCTTCGCCGCCGCGCTCGAGGCCGCGGGGCACCGCGTGCGCTATCTGAGGATCGGCGACGCCGACAACCGCCAGTCCTTCGCCGACAACCTGGCGCAGGTGGCGGCCGAGTGCGGCGCGACGCATTTCGAGCGCATGGAGGCGGACGAGTGGCGGGTGGAGCGTTTGCTGGACGAGGCCGCGCAGGCGCTGGGGCTACCGCATGCGGTAGTCGGCAGCGAACACTTTCTCGCCGAGCGCGCCGAGCTGGCGCAGCGCTTCGCCACCAAGGTGCCGCGCATGGAATTCTTCTACCGCGACATGCGCCGCCGCCACCGCATCCTGGTCGACGCCGACGACGCACCCGTGGGCGGAGTGTGGAACTTCGATGCGCAGAACCGCGAGAAATGGCCGGGCGATCCGCCGGCGCCGGACTGGCCTTGGCGCGGCCACGACCGCTCCGCGCTGTGGGACGAGATCACCGCAGCCGGCGTAAGGACTATCGGCGCGCCGCACGCCGACCGCGTGCGCTGGCCGCTCACCCGGCGCGAGGCGCGCGCCGGCCTTGCACACTTCGTCGAGCACGCCCTGCCCCATTTCGGCCCCTACCAGGACGCGATGAGCACGCGTTCGACCACACTGTTCCACTCCGGGCTGTCGTTCGCGCTCAACCTCAAGCTGCTGCACCCGCGCGAGGTGATCGACGCCGCCGTCGCGGCCTGGCAGGCGGGCAAGGTGGAGTTGGCGAGCTGCGAGGGCTTCGTGCGCCAGATCCTGGGCTGGCGCGAGTTCGTGCGCGGGGTGTATTGGGCGCGCATGCCGGGCTATGCGCAGGGCAACGCGCTCGACGCCCACCGCCCGCTGCCGGCCTGGTACTGGAGCGGCGACACGAAGATGGCCTGCCTGCGCCACGCCATCGGCCAGTCGCTCGACACCGCCTACGCCCACCACATCCAGCGCCTGATGATCACCGGCAACTTCGCCCTGCTCGCCGGCTGCGACCCGGACGAAGTCGACGCCTGGTACCTCGGCATCTACGCCGACGCCTTCGAGTGGGTGGAGATGCCCAACACTCGCGGCATGAGCCAGTTCGCCGACGGCGGCGTGATCGCGAGCAAGCCCTACGCCGGTGCGGCGAGCTACATCGGCAAGCAGTCGGACTACTGCAAGGGCTGCGCCTACGACGCCAAGCGTCGCCATGGCGCCAGCGGCAAGCCCGCCTGCCCCTTCAACAGCCTGTACTGGGACTTCCTGCTGCGCCACGAGGGCCGCTTCGCGCGCCACCCGCGCATGGCGATGCCCTACAAAGCGTGGGCGAAGATGGACGAAGCCGAGCGCGCCGCCACGCTGGCGCAGGCGGCGGACTACCTTGGCAGGCTCGGCACGCTCTGACGCGCGCCGCCGATGAAAAAGCAACGCCCGCCACGGGCGTCCCCGTTGCGGGCGTCAGGATGGCATCAGGCCGCGCGCCTGCGCGAAGGCAGGCGCGCCCGCCGGATCAGTAGTCCATCTCCGGCATTGCCGGCGCGGCGGCCTTCTCCTCCTTCGGCGCCTCGGCCACGGTGGCGTCGGTGGTGAGGATCAGGCCGGCGACCGAGGCCGCGTTCTGCAGCGCGCTGCGGGTGACCTTGGTCGGGTCGATGACGCCGATCGCGACCAGGTCGCCGTACTCGCCGGTGGCGGCGTTGTAGCCGAAGTTGCCCTCGCCGTCCTCGACCTTGGCCACCACCACGCTCGGCTCGTCGCCGGCGTTGGCCGCGATCGCGCGCAGCGGCTCCTCGAGCGCGCGCAGCACGATCTTGATGCCGGCGTCCTGGTCGTGGTTGTCGCCCTTGAGCGCCTTGACCGCGGCGCGGGCGCGCAGCAGCGCCACCCCGCCACCGGGGACGATGCCCTCTTCCACCGCGGCGCGGGTGGCATGCAGGGCGTCGTCGACGCGGTCCTTCTTCTCCTTCATCTCGACCTCGGTCGCGGCGCCGACCTTGATCACCGCCACGCCGCCGGCGAGCTTGGCGACGCGCTCCTGCAGCTTCTCGCGGTCGTAGTCGGAGGTGGCGTCCTCGATCTGGCGCTGGATCGCCGCCACGCGGGCCTTGATCTTCGCCTCGTCGCCGGCGCCGTCGATGATGGTGGTGTTCTCCTTGTGCACCTCGACGCGCTTGGCGCGGCCGAGGTCGGCGAGCGTGGCCTTGTCGAGCTGCTTGCCGGTCTCCTCGGCGATCACGGTGCCGCCGGTGAGGATGGCGATGTCCTCGAGCATGGCCTTGCGGCGGTCGCCGAAGCCGGGCGCCTTCACCGCCGCGACCTTGAGGACGCCGCGCATGCTGTTGACCACCAGGGTGGCGAGCGCCTCGCCCTCGATGTCCTCGGCGATGATCAGCAGCGGCTTGCCGGCCTTGGCGACCTCTTCGAGCACCGGCAGCAGCTCGCGGATGCTGGAGATCTTCTTGTCGTAGATCAGCACCAGCGGGTCGTCGAGCACGGCGACCTGCTTGTCCGGGTTGTTGATGAAGTAGGGCGACAGGTAGCCGCGGTCGAACTGCATGCCCTCGACCACGTCGAGCTCGTTCTGCAGGCTCTTGCCGTCCTCGACGGTGATCACGCCTTCCTTGCCGACCTTGTCCATGGCGCGCGCGATGATGTCGCCGATGTCGCTGTCGGAGTTGGCCGAGATCGACGCCACCTGGGCAATTTCCTTGCTGGTCGAGCACGGCTTGGACAGCTTCTTCAGCTCATCGACGGTGGCGGCGACGGCCTTGTCGATGCCGCGCTTGAGGTCCATCGGGTTCATGCCGGCGGCGACATACTTCATGCCTTCGGCGACGATGGCCTGGGCGAGCACGGTGGCGGTGGTGGTGCCGTCGCCGGCGATGTCGGCGGTCTTGGAAGCGACCTGCTTGACCATCTGCGCGCCCATGTTCTCGAGCTTGTCCTTGAGCTCGATCTCCTTGGCCACCGACACGCCGTCCTTGGTGATCACCGGCGCGCCGAAGCTGCGCTCGAGCACCACGTTGCGGCCCTTCGGGCCCAGGGTCACCTTGACCGCGTTGGCCAGGGTGTTAACGCCGCGGACGATGCGTTCGCGGGCGGAATCATGGAACTGGACGATTTTTGCTGCCATGTCTGTTTGTCTCCTGGATTCGTGTTGCCGGGGAATCAGGCGGCCTTCTTCAGGGCCGCGCCGTCACGCTCGACGACGCCCATGACGTCGTCCTCGCGCATCACCAGCAGTTCCTCGCCGTCGATCTTGACCGTCTGCCCGGCGTACTTGCCGAACAGCACCAGGTCGCCGGCCTTCACCTCCATAGGAATCAGCGCGCCGGCGTCGTCGCGACGGCCGGGCCCGACGGCGATGACCTCGCCCTGCTCGGGCTTCTCGGCGGCGGTGTCGGGAATGACGATGCCGGACGCGGTCGTGCGCTGGGCCTCGACGCGCTTGACGATGATCCGGTCGCGTAGGGGACGAATATGCATCTCTCGATCTCCTTTACGAGTTGATATCACCAAAGTAGCGATCGCGAAGCCGCGCCCGGCGCGGGCGACAAAGCCTTGCGTGGCGCGGCATTCACGGTCGGGACTGTGCCGACGGATCGCGAGATGGGGATGCCGTAAACGGATTTCAAGAGGGCAGGACAGGGAACAGATCAGGGCAGCACGATGCGCGTGATCCGCCCCAGCCGATACACCACCGGCGCGCGCTGCGGCTCGCCCAGCGCACGCGGCGCCACCGGGCAGGGCGGGGTGCGGCCGCCGTCGGCGTCCAGGGTGTCGTCCTCCGCGATCGCGCGCCACAGCCCGGCCCGCACCGGGCGGAACAGCCAGCGCACATAGCCGCGGCGGGCGGCGAGCTGCATCAGTTCGTCACGGTCGGGGGCTTCGGCAACGAGGTGGGCGTCGCTGTCCGGGGCGAGCGGATTGTCGCCGAAGGCCTGGCGACATTCGTGGGCCTCGCGCGCCGAGGCGCCCGCGTCGTTGCAGCCGCGGCGCACGCTGCGCTCCATGTCCCAGGCGCCGAGCTGCCAGGCGGCGTCGAGCATCGCACCGTCGATCTCCTCGAGCGCGTGCCAGCGCGCGTTCAGTTGCAGGGCCGAACCGGGCACCGCGCGCCGCCTTGCGGGCGCAGCGCCGGCCGCTTCGTCCCTGCGAAGGCCGTGCCAGTGCAGCATCAGCAGCAGGGGCGTGTCGGGCCGGCGCACGGCGGTGACGGTGACCGCGTACAGCGGCAGCCGCACCGCGTCGATCTGGTCCCGGATACTGGTCAGGATGTCCATGGCGATCTTCCTCCACTTCAAGGCCGACGCCATGGAAACGTACCAGAAAGCTCAGCCGATCTGCACCTCGATGCGCTTGGGCTGGGCGTACTCGGCCTTGGGGATGCGCAGTCTCAGCACGCCGTGCTCGAACTTGGCCTCGACCTTGTTCGGGTCGAGCTCGCGCGACAGCGTGAACACGCGCCGGTAACGCGGCAGATTCACCTCGACGTGGCTCGCCTCCATGCCCTCGGGCACGGCGAGCGCGAGCTCAGCCTCGATGCTCAGGGTGTCGCCCTCGACCTGCAGGTTCAGGCGGTCCTTGGGCACGCCGGGCAGGTCGGCCCAGAGGGTGATGCCGCCGGCGTCCTCGATCACGTCGACGGGCGGCAGCAGGGCGGCGTCCTCGCGCGGCTTGTCGGCGGCGGCGCTGGCGGCGCCCTTGGCGATGTCGGTCTTGTTGCTCATGGTCGGTCCTCCCTGATCCTTACTGGATGGCGATGCGGCGCGGCTGGGCCTCTTCCTTGCGGCGGACGCTGACATGCAGCACGCCGTCGCGGTACCGGGCCTGGATGGCGTTCGGGTCGACGTCGTCGGGCAGGCTGACGACGCGGCGGAAGCGGCCGGCGAAGCGCTCGCCGATATGCACGGTGGCCTTCTCGGGCACCTCCGGCGCCTTGCGCTCGCCGGCGATGGTGAGCGTGCCCTTCTCGAGCTGCACGTCGAGCGTGGCCGGGTCCAGGCCAGGGGCGAAGGCGAAGACCTCCACCGAGGTCGGCGTGCCGCCGACGTTGAGCGCGGGATAGCCGCGGGTCAGGCCACGGATGCTCGGGCCGGTGTCGAAGGCCTGCTGCATCTCGCGCTGCAGGCGGTCCAGCTCCGCGAACACGTCGCGGGGAAACAGGGAACGGGCGTACATGCGAACCTCCGGTCGTGGTGTGGAACGGGCGCCGCGCAGGGCGCCTCGGTTCCATAGCTATGGCGGAGGAGCGGGGTTTTCAAGCCCCGCCCGCAGCGGACCGTTTGCGGGCGCCGCGCGGCGCGGGACGAATCGTCAGCCCGCCAGCGCGCGCACGTCCGCCAGCAGCGCATCCACGCTCGCCGGCAGGGTGTCCCAGGCGCACATGAAGCGTGCGCCGCCGGCGCCGATGAAGGTGTAGAAGCGCCAGCCGCGCGCGCGCAGGCCGTCGAGCACCGCGGGCGGCAATTCGCAGAACACGCCGTTGGACTCGACCGGGAACATCAGCTTCGCGCCCGGCACCTGCTGCAGGCCGGCGGCCAGGCGTTGCGCCATCGCGTTGGCGTGGCGGGCGTGCCTGAGCCAGACCTCGTCCTCGAGGATGCCCAGCCAGGGGGCGGACAGGAAGCGCATCTTCGAGGCCAGCTGCCCTGCCTGCTTGCAGCGATAGGCGAAGTCCTCGGACAGCCTGCGGTCGAAGAACACCACCGCCTCGCCCACCGGCAGGCCCATCTTGGTGCCGCCGAAGCACAGCACGTCCACGCCCGCCTTCCAGGTGATCTCCGCCGGGCTCACGCCGAGCGTGGCCACCGCGTTGGCGAAGCGCGCGCCGTCCATGTGCACCCGCAGGCCGTGCTCGCGCACGCAGGCGGCGATCGCCGCCACCTCGTCGGGCCGGTAGACGGTGCCGACTTCGGTGCTCTGGGTCAGCGTGACCACGCGCGGCTTGGGGTAGTGGATGTCGCTGCGGCGCGAGATCACCTCCAGCACCGCGTCGGGCGTCAGCTTGCCGTTCTCGCCCTGCGCGGGCAGCAGCTTGGAGCCGTTGGAGAAGAACTCCGGCCCGCCGCACTCGTCGGTCTGGACGTGGGCCAGCTCGTGGCACACCACGCTGTGGTAGCTCTGGCACAACGAGGCGAGCGCGAGCGAGTTGGCGGCGGTCCCGTTGAAGACGAAGTACACGTCGCAGTCGGTCTCGAACAGCTCGCGTAGGCGGTCGGAGACCTTGCGCGTCCATTCGTCCTCGCCGTAGGACGGGGCGTGGCCGGCGTTGGCCGCCACGAAGGCCGCCAGGGCCTCCGGGCAGACGCCCGCGTAGTTGTCGCTGGCGAAATGTTGAGTCGCTTGCATCGGGAACTCAGGCGCGGTCCAGGTTCAGCGGCTCGCCGGTCGCCGCAGCGCTGGCGGCGGCAGTGAAGAGCACGTCGGTCGAGGAGTTGAGCGCGGTCTCGGCCGAGTCCTGCACCACGCTGATGACGAAGCCGATCGCAACCACCTGCATCGCCACGTCGGCCGAGACGCCGAACAGCGCGGTGGCCATCGGGATCAGCAGCAGCGAACCGCCCGCCACGCCCGACACGCCGGCGGCGGCGAGCGAGGACACGATGCACAGCAGCAGCGCGGTGGGGAAGTCGACCGGGATGTTCAGGGTGTGGGCGGCGGCGAGTGCCATCACCGAGATCGTGATCGCGGCGCCGGCCATGTTGATCGTGGCGCCGAGCGGGATCGAGATCGCGTAGGTGTCCTCGTGCAGGCCGAGGCGACGGCACAGCTCGAGGTTGATCGGGATGTTGGCCGCCGAGCTACGGGTGAAGAAGGCGGTGACGCCGCTCTCGCGCAGGCAGGTGAACACCAGCGGGTAGGGGTTGGTGCGCAGCTTCCAGAACACGAACAGCGGATTCACCATCAGTGCGACGAACAGCATGCAGCCGACGATCACCAACAGCAGGCGGCCGTAGCCGAGCAGCGCGTCCATGCCGGCCTCGCCCATGGTGGCGGCGACCAGACCGAAGATGCCCAGCGGGGCGAAGCGGATCACCACATGGACGATCTTCGAGACCGCGTCGGCGAGGTCGTTGAGTACCTTGCGCGTGCCGTCGCCGGCGTGGCGCAGCGCGATGCCCAGCCCGATCGCCCA
>DMCZ01000172.1:22999-30857 GCA_003446655.1 Thauera sp.
TCAGCAGCAGGTTCTTGAGCACCAGCAGGATGCCGCCCGGCGGGTTGCCGGAGGCCGCCGGCGCGTCGAGCACCAGCGTGGTCGGGAAGGCGAAGCTGGCGAGCACGGCGACCAGCGCGGCAGCGAAGGTGCCGAGCAGGTAGAGCACCAGCACCGGGCGGATGTGGGTGGGCTGGCCGTGCTTGTGGTTGGCGATCGCCGCCGCCACCAGCACGAAGACCAGCACCGGCGCGACCGCCTTCAGCGCGGAGATGAAGAGGTCGCCGAGCAGGGCGACCGACTTGGTGGCGCCGGGCGCGACCAGCGCCAGCACGACGCCGAGGACCAGACCGATGGCGATCTGGGAGATGAGGCTCATGCGCATCAGGCGCTGGAAAGCCGTGGGGCTTGCGGTGGTCATCAGGGTGTCTCCTCGTGAATGACGTTGTGGTTAAGGGTGCCGGGTAAGGCGGAGCCCGCACACGTCAGGGGTAAGACGTGGCGGGCCGGGGGTGAAGCCATGATGGTACGCGTTCGGGCGCGCCGCGTTCAGCACTCGGGGAAGCTGACCGCGAGCCCGCCGCGCGACGTCTCCTTGTACTTGTCGAGCATGTCACGGCCGGTGTCGCGCATGGTGCGGATCACCTGGTCGAGCGAGATCGCATGCGCGCCGTCGCCGCGCAGGGCGAGCTGGGCGGCGTTAATCGCCTTGATCGAGGCCATCGCGTTGCGCTCGATGCACGGCACCTGCACCAGGCCGCCGACCGGGTCGCAGGTGAGGCCGAGGTTGTGCTCGAGGCCGATCTCGGCGGCGTTCTCGACCTGCTCGGGGGTGCCGCCGAGCACTTCGGCGAGGCCCGCCGCGGCCATCGCGCACGCCGAGCCGACCTCACCCTGGCAGCCGACCTCGGCGCCGGAGATCGAGGCGTTCTTCTTGCACAGCACGCCGACCGCGGCGGCGGCGAGGAGGAAGTTCTCCACGTCGCGCTCGTCGCTGCCGGGCATGAAGTTCATGTAGTAGTGCAGCACCGCGGGGATGATGCCGGCCGCGCCGTTGGTGGGCGCGGTGACGACGCGGCCGCCGCCGGCGTTCTCTTCATTGACGGCCAGGGCGTACAGGTTCACCCAGTCGAGCGCGTTCATCGTGTGGCTGATCAGGTTGCGGCCGCCGGAACGCTCGCTGAGCTTGCGGAACAGCGCGGCGGCGCGGCGGCGCACGTTGAGACCGCCCGGCAGCACGCCTTCCTGGGTGATGCCGCGCTCGACGCAGGCGCGCATCACGCCCCAGATGCGCTGCAGCGCGGCGCGCGTCTCGGCCTCGCTGCGCCAGGCCGATTCGTTGGCGAGCATCAGCGCGCTGATGCGCAGGCCGTGGCGACGACACTGTGCGAGCAGCTCGGCGCCCGTTTCGAAGGGATACGGCAGGGCGAGCTCGGCCTCGGCCGACACTCCCGACTGCGCCTGCGCCTCGTCGACAACGAAGCCGCCGCCCACCGAGTAGTAGGTGTTCTCGTACAACACGCCGTCGTCGCCGTGCGCGCTGAGGCGCATCGCGTTGGGGTGGTAGGGCAGGCTGACCGGCAGCAGACGCATGTCGCGTGCCCAGTCGAAGGCGATGGTGTGGCGGCCGAGGACGGCAAGTTCGTTGTCGAGCTTCACCAGGTCGACCGCCTCGGTGACGAAATCGGGATCGACCTCGTCCGGACGCGCGCCCATCAGCCCCGCCACCACCGCGCGGTCGGTGCCGTGGCCGACGCCGGTCGCCGAGAGCGAACCGTAGAGCCTGACCTCGATGCGGCGCACGCGCTCGAGCAGCCCTTGCTGCGCAAGCGCAGCGGCGAACTCATGCGCCGCACGCATCGGGCCGACGGTGTGCGAGCTGGAGGGGCCGATTCCGATCTTGAACAGATCGAGGACACTGATGGACATGGTTCGCTCCTGCTGAAATCCGGGGTTGCTTTAAGAAATCTAATACCGAAAATACTTATCGTCCCATCAAGGCATTGTCCGACGCCTCAAGGGGCGATTCAATCGATAGTTTTTCACCCTCTGTTCAGGAAAACTAAACCATGACCCCCGCTGCGCCCTCGCAGGTCCATACCCGGCTACGCGTCTTCCTCGCCGTCGCGCGTCACCTGTCCTTCACCCGCGCCGGCGAGGAGCTCAACATCACCACCGGCGCGGTCAGCCAGCAGATCAAGCTGCTCGAGGACTGGCTCGGCCAGCGCCTGTTCCGCCGCCTGCCCCGCCGGCTCGAGCTCACCGACGCCGGCAACCGCCTGCTCGCCGCGGTCGATCCGGCCTACGCCGCGGTCGAGCTCGCCATCGGCCGCCTGCGTGGCGGCGCGCTCAGCGGCGTGGTACGGGTGCGCACCCTGCCCTCCTTCCTCGCCACCTGGCTGGTGCCGCGGCTGCCGCGGCTAATGCGGCGCTTTCCGCAGATCGAACTCCAGGTGGTGGCCGAGGACAGCACCTATTCGCTGCGCGACGGCGAGTTCGACCTCGCCATCGACCTCAACGACGGCACCTATCCCGGCTTCCAGAGCACGGTGCTGCTGGAGGAAGAGATCTTCCCGGTGTGCTCGCCGCGCCTGTTCGAAGGCCGTCCGCCCCTGCGCACGCCCGACGATCTCGTCCACTACCCGCTGCTGCACGACATGACCGCCTGGCGCGGCAGCCCGCCCTACGCCGAATGGGAGCGCTACCTCAAGGCCATCGGCGCGCCGCAGGTGAATGTTCGGCGCGGCTACATGTTCAACCGCAACCACATCACCATGCAGTGCGCGATCGCCGCCATGGGGGTGGCGATCGCGCGCCGCACGCTCATTACCGACGAGCTCGACAGCGGCCGCCTGGTGGCGCCCTTCGCGCAGTCGGTGCAGACCGGCAAGCGCTACTGCCTCATCTACTCGGCCGGCGCGCTCGCCGACCCGCGCGTGGCCACCGTGCATGACTGGATCGTGGGCGAGGCGCACGGTGCGCACTACGCAGGGGCCGCCGCGCAGGAGGCGTTCGGCGCCGCCCCCTGACGCAGCCGGCGCCGAGGGCGCGCGCGGGCGGCCGTCAGCCCACCATATGACCCGGCAGCCAGGTCACCAGCCCGGGGAAGGTGTACAGCAGCACCACCGCCAGCACCATCAGCAGGAAGTAGGGCAGCGCGTAGCGCGCGATCACCGTCATGTCGCGCCCGGTGAGGCCCTGCAGCACGAAGAGGTTGAAGCCCACCGGCGGCGTGACCTGGGCCATCTCCACCACCACCACCACGAAGATGCCGAACCACAGCGGATCGATGCCCGCGGCCTGGATGGTCGGCATCAGCACCGCCATCGTCAGCACCACGATCGAGATGCCGTCGAGGAAGCAGCCGAGCAGGATGTAGAAGATCGCCAGCGCCACCAGCAGCATCGCCGGGCTCAGGCCGAGCGCGCCGATCCATTCGGCGAGATGGCGCGGCAGGCCGATGTAGCCCATCGCCAGGGTCAGGAAGGCCGAGCCGGCGAGGATCAGCGCGATCATGCAGTACAGCCGCGTGGCGCCCATCAGCGCGCCGAAGAAGCTCTTGCGGCTGAGCGTGCGCTGGCTGGCGGCGATGATCAGGCTGCCGATCACGCCGATCGCGGCCGCCTCGGTCGCGGTGGCGATGCCGCTGTAGATCGAGCCGAGCACGCCGGCGATGAGCAGCACCACCGGGATCAGGTTCTTCGAGGCGGCGAACTTCTCGCGCAAGCTGGTCTTGAGGTCGGCGGCTGGGATCTTGTCGGCGTTCACCAGCGACCACACCACCACCCAGCCCATGAACAGCGTTGCCAGCAGGATGCCGGGCAGCACGCCGCCGATGAAGAGCTTGGAGATCGACACGTCGGCCGCCACGCCGTACACGATCATGATGATCGAGGGCGGGATCAGCAGGCCCAGCGTGCCGGCGCCGGCCAGCGTGCCGAGCGCCATCGACTCGGGATAGCCGCGGCGCTCGAGCTCGGGCAACGCGATCTTGCCGATGGTGGCGCAGGTCGCCGCCGACGAGCCCGACACCGCGGCGAACAGCGTGCAGCCGATGATGTTGGTGTGGAGCAGGCGGCCGGGCAGGCGCTCGAGCCAGGGCGACAGACCCTTGAACATGTCTTCCGAGAGCTTGGTGCGAAACAGGATCTCGCCCATCCACAGGAACAGCGGCAGCGCGGTCAGGGTCCAGCTCGAGCCGTGACTCCAGATCGCTACCGCCATGCCGTCGCCCGGCGCACGCGGGGTGAAGCCGAGCATGCCGAGGATGCCGATCGCCATCAGCGCCAGGCCGATCCACAGGCCGCCGGCGAGCAGCGCCAGCATGAGGCCGATGAGGACGGCCGCAGTCATCACTTCCATGATCCGTCCCTCACTCCATGCGCGCGGCTTCGCCGCTGTGGGTGGCCAGTCGCGCTGGCGCACGACCGCGCAGGGTCGCCACCAGGTCGTCGACGAGCGCGATCAGCAGCACCACCGAACCGATCGCCATCGTCAGCTGCGGGATCCACAGCGGGGTGGCGTCCACGCCCTGCGAGATCTCCTCGAATTCGTGCGACTGCAGCACCAGGCGTACCGAGTAGAACGCCAGCGTCGCCGCCACCGCGGTGCCGGAAACGAGCGAAAACAGCTCCAGCCCGGCGCGCAGCCGCGGGCCGGCGCGCTCGAGCAGCAGGCTCACGCGGATGTGCTCGCCGTGCTTGAAGGTGTAGGCGAGCGCGAAGAAGCCGCAGGCCGCCATCGCGTAGCCGGCGTAGTCGTCGGTGCCCGGCAGGTAGATGCCGAGTGGCCGGGTCACGACGCCGGAGGTGACCAGCACCAGCGTGGCCACCATGCCGACCGCGGCGAGCGCTCCGGACAGGCGGTACAGGGAATCGAGGAACGCTCTCATGGGCGGTCTCCTGGACAGTGAAGGCCCCGCCGCAGCGGGGCCGGTGCATCGGGCGATTACTTCAGCTTGCGGTAGGCATCGAGGATGGCCTGGCCGTCGGGGCCGGCCTTCTCCACCCACTCGGCGGTCATCTTCTCGCCGACCTTGAGCAGCTCGGCCTGGAGCGCCGCCGGCGCCGGCTGCACCGTCATGCCGTTGGCCTTGAGCTGGTCGATGTACCAGGCGGTCTTCTCCTCCGACACCTTCCAGCCACGTTCCTCGGCGGCGGCGGCGGCCTTGAGCAGGGCGTCGCGCGCGGGCTGGTCGAGGGCGTCGAAGGCCTTCCTGGACACGAACACGATGTTCTTCGGCAGCCAGGCCTGGATGTCGTAGTAGTACTTGAGCTGCTCCCAGCTCTTGGTGTCGTAGCCGGTGGCCGAGGAGGTCAGGTTGGCCGACACCACGCCGGTCGACAGCGCCTGGGTGAGGTCGGCGGCCTGCACGGTCACCGGCTGGCCGCCCATCAGCTCGATCATGCGCGCCACGGTCGGGCTGTAGGAGCGGATCTTCATGCCCTTGAGGTCGCCGATGGTGTTGAGCTCGGTCTTGGAATACAGACCCTGCGGCGGCCAGGCCACCGAGTAGAGGATCTTCAGGCCGTTCTTCGCCAGGCGCGCTTCGACCGCGTCCTTCGAGGCCTGCCACAGCTTCTTGGAGTCTTCATAGCCGGTGGCGAGGAAGGGCACGGTGTCGAGCGCGTAGAGCGCGTCCTCGTTGGCCAGGCCGGAGATGATCAGCTCGCCGATCTGCGCCTGCCCGCCCTGAACCGCGCGCTTGATCTCGTTGGCCTTGAACAACGAGCCGTTGGGATGGACGGTGATCTTGAGCTTGCCGCCGGTGGCCTCGTCGACCTCCTTGGCGAACTGCTGGATGTTCTCGGTGTGGAAGTTGGTGGCCGGATAAGGCGTAGGCATGTCCCAGGCGGTCTGGGCCTGGGCGGCCGCGGCCAGGCCCAGACCGAGCAGGGAACCGGTGAGCGCCTTGAGGACGGGATGCGTGAAGGTCATGGCATGTGCTCCTGAGTGAAGGAGGGCGAGAGCCCCGAAACGCGATTCGACGGGCGGCGACCTGCTTCCGATAAGTCACCGTTATTGCACGATAGAGATTTTATGATTATCTTGTCAACAAAACGTAGACGTTTTTTTACTAAAACCTCTTCAAAACCTTGTCCTCAACGCCGGAGGCAGCCATGAAAGAAGCGAGCCGCATCGTGTCGTCCCAGCACCTGATATCGCCGAAATCGCCCGAACTGTCAGAGATGGAGTTCGGCCTCATCATCGCCTGGCATGCCTTCGCGCGCTGGATGATGCGCTGCATGACCACCGCCGGCGTGAAGGACATGACGCCGATCGACGTGCTGGTGCTGCACCACGTGTCGCACCGCGACTCCGAGAAGCGCCTCGCCGACATCTGCTTCGTGCTCAACGTCGAGGACACCCACGTCGTCTCCTACTCGCTGCGCAAGCTCGCCGGCCTCGGCCTGGTGCAGAGCGCCAAGCGCGGCAAGGAGGCCTTCTTCTCCGTAACCGACAGGGGCCGCGAGATCTGCCTGGCCTACCGCGACGTGCGCGAGGCCTGTCTGATGCCCGGCTTCACCGGCAGCGCCGAGGACAACGCCCGCATCGGCGAACTCGCCCAGCTGCTGCGCACCTTGTCCGGCCGCTACGACCAGGCCGCACGCGCCGCCTCCACGTCCTCACTGTAAACCCTCGCTGCAAACCACCAGGGAGCCCGCCCCGTGAGCTATCGCATCCTCGACGCCGGCGACGCCGCGCTCACCATCGAGTTCGGCAGCGTCATCGACCCCGCCCTGCTGGCCGCGGTCAACGCGCTCGACGCCGCCATCCTGCGCCTGCAGCAGGCGGGCGCACTGCCGGGCGTGATCGAGACCATGCCCACCTTCCGCTCGCTGACGGTGTTCTTCGACCCGCTCGCCACCGACCGCGACGCCCTGCTCGCCGCGCTCGAGCCTCTGATCGCCGCCGCCGAGCACGGCGCGCCCGCCGACGGCCGCCACTGGCGCCTGCCGGTGTGCTACGAGGGCGAGGCCGCGCCCGACCTCGCCGAGGTCGCGCAAACCCTCGGCATCGGCGAGGACGAGGTCGTCGCCCTGCACAGCGGCACCGAATACCTGGTGTACATGCTCGGTTTCCTGCCCGGCTTCCCCTTCATGGGCGACCTGCCGGAGAGGCTGCGTCTGCCACGGCGCGCCCAGCCGCGCGTGCGCGTGCCCGCCGGCAGCGTGGCGATCGCCACCGGGCTGACCGCGATCTACCCCTGGGAGAGCCCGGGCGGATGGCACCTGCTCGGACGCTGTCCGGTGCCGCTGTTCGACGCCCGCCGCGCCGCGCCCTCGCTGCTCGCGGCCGGCGACAGGGTGCGCTTCGTGCCGGTGAGCGCCGAGGAATGCCGCGCCATCGAAGCCGGCCTCGCCCGCGGCGACATCGACCCGATGCAATGGCTGGACAGCGCCCCGACCGCCGCGGAGAACGCAGCATGAGCACGCAGACCGAACTCGAGATCGTCAGCCCCGGCGCCTTCGCCTCGATCCAGGACGAGGGCCGGCGCGGCTTCCGCCGCATTGGCGTGCCCTGGGCCGGCGCCCTCGACCGCCGCCTGATGCGCATCGCCAACGCACTCGCAGGCCAGGCCGAGGACGCGCCGGTGATCGAATGCTTCGACGGCGGCCTGCACGTGCTCGCCCACGGCGGCGCGGTGAAGCTCGCCGTCGCCGGCCACGCGGTGGTGGAGGTGGACGGCCCCGAGGGGCGCCGCCAGCTCGCCTCCTGGCGCTCGGTGACGCTCGCCGCGGGCGAGGCGCTGCGCATCCGCAAGATGGCCAGCGGCCGCATCGCCGTGGTCGCGGTGGCCGGCCTCGCGCTGCCGAAGGTGCTGGGCAGCGCCGCGACCTATGTGCTGTCTCTTATACACATCCGACGCTGACGACGA
>DMCZ01000121.1 GCA_003446655.1 Thauera sp.
GCGGACCAGGACGACCCGCTCGCGGCCTTCCAGAACTTTCTGATAATGCCGCGTACGATGCTGTCGGGCGTGATTTATTCGATTCATTCGCTGCCGCAGTTCTGTCAGGTCGTGTCCCTTTTCACCCCGTTCTTCTTCATGATCGACGGGTTCCGCTACGGTTTCTTCGGTCAATCGGATACCTCGCCCTGGCTGTCGCTCGGCGTGGTCTCACTGTGTTTCGTGGTGCTCGCGGCGCTTACCCTGGCGATGCTCGCGCGAGGCTACAAGCTGCGTTCGTAAAGGATTCCAAATGTTTGAAGCAAGCGAGATCAAGCGCCTGATCGAGCAGGGTCTGCCCTGCGAGTTCGTCTTCATCGAGGGCGACGACGGCGTGCATTTCCGCGGCATCGTCGTCAGCGCCACCTTCGAGGGCAAGATGAAGGTGCGCCAGCATCAGGCCGTATACGCCACCCTCGGCCGCCTGATGGGCAACGAGATCCATGCCCTGCAACTGCAGACCTTCACCCCTGCGCAGTGGGAAGAAGGCCGCGGCGAACTGGGCATGTGAGGCGACGATGGACAAGCTGTTGATCGAAGGCGGCGCCCGCCTGTCGGGCGAGGTCGCCATTTCCGGCGCCAAGAATGCCGCGCTGCCCATCCTGTGCGCGGCGCTGCTGACCGCCGAGCCGGTCACCTTCAGGAACGTGCCGCGCCTGAACGACATCGACACCCTGCTCGAGCTGCTCGGCCAGATGGGGGTCAAGGTCGCGCGCGAGGGCGATACCGTCACGCTCGACGCGTCCGGCGTGAACAACCCGGTCGCGCCCTACGAGATGGTCAAGACCATGCGCGCCTCGATCCTGGTGCTCGGCCCGCTGGTCGCGCGCTGTGGTGAGGCGCGCGTGTCGCTGCCCGGCGGTTGCGCGATCGGCGCGCGCCCGGTGGACCAGCACATCAAGGGCCTGCAGGCGATGGGCGCGGAGGTGCGCGTCGAGCATGGCTACGTACATGCGACCGTGCCGCGCCTGAAGGGCGCACGCCTGTTCACCGACATGGTGACGGTGACCGGCACCGAGAACCTGATGATGGCCGCGGCGCTCGCCGACGGCGAGACCGTGATCGAGAACGCCGCGCGCGAGCCCGAGGTGGTCGATCTGGCCAACTGCCTGGTGGCGATGGGCGCGCAGATTTCCGGCGCTGGCAGCGATGTCATCCGCATCCGCGGCGTCGAGCGCCTGCATGGCGCGACCCACCGCATCATGCCCGACCGCATCGAGACCGGTACCTACCTGTGCGCGGCCGCGGTCACCGGCGGCTCGGTGCGCCTCACCGGCACCTCGTCGTGCTATCTGGATGCGGTGATCGACAAGCTCATGGACGCCGGCTGCGAGGTGGTGTCCGAGCGTGACGCGATCCGCCTGTCGGCGCCGGCGCGGCTCAACGCGGTGAGCCTGCGTACCTCCCCTTATCCGGCTTTCCCGACCGACATGCAGGCCCAGTTCATGGCGATCAACTGCGTGGCCAATGGCGTGGCGATGATCCGCGAGACCATCTTCGAGAACCGCTTCATGCACGCGGTCGAACTGCAGCGCCTGGGCGCCGACATCCGCATCGACGGCAATACCGCGGTGGTGCAGGGGGTGGCGAAGCTGGAAGGTGCGACCGTGATGGCGACCGACCTGCGCGCGTCGGCCTCGCTGGTGGTGGCCGGTCTGGTGGCCGAGGGCGAGACCACGATCGAGCGCATCTATCACCTCGATCGCGGTTACGAGCGCCTGGAAGAGAAGCTCGCCGCGCTCGGCGCGAAGGTGCGGCGCCTGGCCTGAGCGTTCGCGATCGCTGCGGTCAACGAGAAGGGGCTCCCTGGCATGCCGGGAGCCCCTTCTCCTTTCAGGTCGTCTGGCGCGCCACCTGGGGAAGGCGCTGGAGGCTGCGGGATGACTGCCGAGTGCCGAACGACGGCCCCGGCTTGCAGCTCAGAGCTCGAACTGGCCGTTGGCCTCGGGCTGCCAGGTGACCTCGATCACCTTCAGGCGGATCTCCTTGCCGTCAGACGCCCTCCAGTCGATCGACTGGCCAGCCGACAGGCCGAGCAGGGCGCTGCCCGCGGGCGAGAAGATCGACACACGGTGCGCTTCGGCGTTGGCGTCCTTGGGGTAGGCCAGGGTCAGCTCGTATTCGCGCCCAGTGCCTTCCTCGACGAAGCGCGCGCGGCTGTTCATCGTGATGACATCGGCTGGCATGTCCTGCGGCTCGCGCACATCGGCGCGCTCGAGCTCCGCGCGCAGGCCGTCGAGGTCGCTGCGGATGCGGAAGGCGGGGAGGGTCAGCAGACCCTCGAGGCGCTCGAGGTCGCTGCTGGAGACGATGATCGACGGTTTCATGTTCGGGGATTCCTGCTCGAGGTGCGCACCGCGGTGCGGCGAAACAAAAGAAAAGGCCGAACCGCCTCGTGCGGTTCAGCCAGTTGCGACGAAGGTTAACAGAAGCGGCGCCGGGTTACAATGCGGAGTTCCCACGATCAAGGCTTTTCACGTGTCCAGCATCACGCTCGCCCTCTCCAAGGGGCGCATCTTCGAAGAGACGCTGCCGCTGCTCGCCGCCGCGGGCATCGTGCCCACCGACAACCCCGAGTCCTCGCGCAAGCTGATCATCGGCACCAACCGTCCCGACGTTCGGCTGGTCATCGTGCGCGCTACCGATACGCCGACTTACGTGCAGTACGGCGCCGCGGACCTCGGCATCGCCGGCAAGGATGTGCTCGTCGAGCATGGCGGTGCAGGCCTCTACCAGCCCCTCGACCTCGAGATTGCCAAGTGTCGGCTGTGCGTCGCGGTGCAGAAGGGTTTCGACTACGCTGCCGCCACCCGCCCGGGCGGGCGCATCCGCGTGGCGACCAAGTACATGAACGCCGCCAAGGCCCACTTCGCCGGCAAGGGCATGCATGTGGACCTGATCAAGCTCTACGGCTCGATGGAGCTGGCGCCGCTGGTCGGGCTGGCCGACGCCATCGTCGACCTGGTTTCGACCGGTGGCACGCTCCGCGCCAACAATCTCGAGGAGGTCGAGGACATCATGCCGATCAGTTCGCGCCTGATCGTCAATCAGGCCTCGCTCAAGCTCAAGCGCGAGCTCATCCAGCCGGTGCTCGACGCCTTCGCCGGCGCGATTCAGCCCTGAGCGGGGCATCGATTCAGTTCAATTGAGGAAGCGCCGTCGTTTCGGGCACGCCCGCCACGCGGGCCCGAGCGGCATGCGCCAGGAGCCGTCCATGAGCCAGACCCCGATCCGCCGCCTCGACGCGCGCGAACCCGAATTCCTGTCCACGCTCGATGCCCTGCTCGCCTTCGAGTCCGAGGCCGACGAGCGTATCGATAGCGCGGTGACCGAGATCCTGCGCGCCGTGCGTACCACCGGCGACGCCGCGGTGGTCGAGTACACCCGTCGCTTCGACGGCCTCGACGTGCATTCGATGGTGGCCCTCGAACTCCCGAAGTCCGAGCTTCACGCCGCGCTCGCCAGCTTGCCGTCCGACCAGCGCGAGGCGCTGACCATTGCCGCCGACCGCGTGCGCGTCTATCACGAGCGCCAGAAGGGCGAGTCCTGGGAATTCACCGAGGCCGACGGCACCCGCCTGGGCCAGAAGGTCACGCCGCTCGACCGCGTCGGCCTGTACGTGCCGGGCGGGCGCGCGTCCTACCCCAGCTCGGTGCTGATGAACGCGATCCCGGCCAAGGTCGCCGGCGTCGGTGAGCTGATCATGGTGGTGCCCACGCCACGCGGCGAAAGGAACCCGCTGGTGCTCGCGGCGGCGGCGATCACCGGCGTCGACCGTGTGTTCACCATCGGCGGTGCACAGGCGGTGGCGGCGCTCGCTTACGGCACGCAGACCATCCCGCAGGTGGACAAGATCGTCGGTCCGGGCAACGCCTATGTCGCGGAGGCCAAGCGCCGGGTGTTCGGTACCGTGGGCATCGACATGGTCGCCGGGCCATCAGAGGTGCTGATCATTTCGGACGGATCCGGCCACGCCGACTGGGTGGCGATGGATCTCTTCGCCCAGGCCGAGCATGACGAACTGGCGCAATCCATCCTGCTATGCACCGATGCGGCCTTCATTGACGCGGTGCACGCGGCGATCGACCGCCTGCTGCCCACCATGCCGCGCCGGGACACGATCGCGAAGTCGCTCGCCAACCGCGGCGCGCTGATCCACGTGGAAAGTCTGGCGCAGGCCTGCGCGCTCGCCAACCGCATCGCGCCCGAGCACCTCGAGCTGTCGCTGGACGATGCCGAGACCTGGATCGACCATATCCGCCACGCTGGCGCGATCTTCGTCGGGCATTGGGCGGTGGAGGCACTTGGCGACTACTGCGCCGGTCCCAACCACGTGCTGCCCACGATGCGCAGCGCACGCTTCTCGTCGCCGCTCGGCACCTACGACTTCCAGAAGCGCACCAGCATCGTGAATATCTCGCAGGCTGGCGCCCAGCATCTGGGCAAGGTGGCATCCATCCTCGCCCACGGCGAGGGGCTGCAGGCGCACGCGCGTTCGGCGGAGATGCGGCTCAAGGTGTGAGTGCGCGGGGGCGCGGGCCGCGGATCAGCGCGCCAGGATTTCTCCCAGCGCCTGCACGAGTGTCGCGCACTGCGCATCCGTCCCGACCGTGATGCGCATGAACTGATCGATGCGCGCGGCCTTGAAGTGGCGCACGATGACCGAGCGCTCGCGCAGCTCCGCGGTCAGCTCGGCGCCGTCGCGTGCCGGGTGACGCGCGAAGATGAAGTTCGCCGCCGAGGGCAGGACCTCGAAGCCCAGCGCCGCCATGTCCGCCACCAGCCGCTCGCGCGTGGCGATCACCTTGCGGCAGCCCTCCTGGAAGAAGTGCTCGTCCTCCACCGAGGCCACCGCGCCGGCGATCGCAAGGCGGTCGAGCGGGTAGGAGTTAAAGCTGTTCTTGACCCGCTCCAGCCCTTCGATCAGCTCCGCATGGCCGACCGCGTAGCCTACGCGCAGCCCGGCGAGCGCACGGCTCTTGGAGAAGGTGTGGGTGACGAGCAGGTTGGGGTAGCGGTGGACCAGCGCGATCGCGCTCTCGCCGCCGAAGTCGATGTAGGCCTCATCCACCAGAACCACTGCGTCCGGATTGGCGGCGACGATGCGCTCGACGTCGGCCAGCGCCAGCAACCGCCCGGTCGGGGCGTTAGGGTTGGGGAAGATGATCGCGCCGGGGCGCTCGGCCTCGGCCTGCCCCGGCCGCGGCAGATAGTCGTCGACACGGATCGAGAAATCCTCGGCGAGCGGGATCTGGCGGTGGGCGATGCCGTACAGCCCGCAATACACCGGATAGAAGCTGTAGGTGATGTCCGGGAACCACAGTGCGCGCTCGTGCTCGAGCAGCGCCATGAAGGCATGCGCCAGCACCTCGTCCGAGCCGTTGCCGACGAACACCTGCTGCGGCTGCACGCCATGGCGGCGGGCGAGGGCGGCCTT
>DMCZ01000137.1:0-742 GCA_003446655.1 Thauera sp.
AGATGTGTATAAGAGACAGGTCTCGGGCTTGCCGGCGGCGGCGCGCTCGGCGGGGGGCTCGATGCCGTGCGCCACCGCGTTGCGCAGCAGGTGCTCGAGCGGCGCGGCCATCTGCTCGAGCACGCTGCGGTCGATCTCGATGCGGCCGCCGCGCAGGTCGAGCGTGGCGCGCTTGCCGAGCTCGCGCGCGCTCTGCCGCACGACGCGGTAGAGCCGGCTGGCCAGGCTGTCGAAGGGCAGCATGCGCACCTGCATCAGGCCCTGCTGCAGCTCGCGCGCCATGCGCGCCTGGCTGTTGAGCGCGAGGTCGGCGCCGTCCAGGTTCTGCAGCAGGTTCTGCTGCACCGTGGTCACGTCGTTGACGCTCTCGGCCATCATCCGCGTCAGTTCCTGCAGGCGGGTGTAGCGGTCGAGCTCGAGCGGGTCGAAATCCCCCTGCTGGGCGCCGGCGTGGGCGATGCGCGACTGCATCTGCACCTCGGCCTGGATCTCGACCTCGCGCAGCTGGCTGCGCAGGCGGATGACGTTTTCGGTGAGCTCGAGCAGCGAGCGGCGCAGCGTGCGCAGCTCGCCATTGATGCGGCTGCGCGCGACGCCGATCTCGCCGGCCTGATTGACGAAGCGGTCGACGAGCTCGGCGCGCACGCGCAGCGTCGGGCTGGTGAGCGCTTCGCTGTCCTCGCCGTGCGTGGTGTCGGCTGGAGAGGCGGTCGCGGGCGACGCGTTCGCGGCGGTCGATGCC
>DMCZ01000137.1:1030-1658 GCA_003446655.1 Thauera sp.
GCCCAGGCTCATCGCGCCGGCCATGCGGGCACTGCCCTTGAGCGAATGCAGCAGGCGCGCGACGCTGCGCGCATGTTCGGTACTGTCGGGTTCGCTGCGCCAGCGGCGCAGCATTGCGTGCAGCGCGCTGGAGGTTTCGGCGGCCTCTTCGAGGAAGATCGGCAGCAGCTCGTTGTCGATGTCGTCCGCCGGGGCGGGCTCGATGGTGGCGGGCTCGGCTGCGGGTTCGGTGGCGGGCTGGGCAGGCTGCGTAGCCGGCGGCGTGTCAGGCGGGGCCGGAGTCTGAGCCGTCGGTTCCTGCGTCGCGGGGGGCGCATCGGGCGCGGTGTCGAGGGCAGTAATGAGCTCAGGCCGGGCGACGGGCTGCCGGAGCGCGATCACCTCGTCGACCATGTCGCGCAGGCTGCGCACTGCGCTTGCGAGTACCGTCACCGTGTCCGCAGGCAGCTGGGCGGCGTGGTGGGCGGCGTGGTGGGCGCAGCGCTCGAGTGCGTGCTCGAGCGCGCGTGCAAGCTGGTGCACGGCCGTCAGGCGCGCGGTGCCGGAGATGCCTGCGAGCGTGTGGGCGGCGCGCACGGCGGCGCCCGCCTGCGCGCGCTGCGGCATGGCCTGCAGCTGGCGCAGTTCG
>DMCZ01000137.1:1918-4126 GCA_003446655.1 Thauera sp.
GTCGGGGACGGGCGCCGCTTGTGCCGCGGACGGGGGCGCGAGCGCATCGCCTGCGGCGGCCGGCGACGTCGCCGCCACAGGGGCGGACGGCTCGCCGAGTTCGCCGTCGATCAGGAAGTCGGCACTTTCGACCAGCAGATCCAGCGCTGCATGCGCCTGCTCGTCCTCGACGGGCGCTGGGCGCTCGAGGGGAGCGGCCTCCGGCTCGGGAATTTCGGGCAGTTCGGGTTCGGCCGCCTCGGGTCCGGGTAAGGGCGGCACGCCGAGGTCCGCGAGGGCCTCGAGGTCCTCGAGATCCTCGAAGGCTTCGAGGCGCTCCGGCTCGGCAACGGGCTCAGGGGCGGTCGGGTGAAGCAGCGGTTCGGAGAGTGGTGCCAGGCCCGGCTCGTCCGGCAGAGCGTGCTCGTCTGGGCGCGCGCTCGGGAAAGCCTCGGCTGCGCCGAGCTCCGCTTCGGGGAGGGGCGCTTCGGGGATCGGCGCAAGGAGGACCGGTGCCTCCGGCAGAGATGCCTCCAGCAGGGGTGCCTCGAGCGGCATCGCTTCGATGTCCGATTCGCGCGCGGGTGTTTCCGCAGGCTGCGGTGCAGGGGCGCTGTCGACCGGCGCCTCGCTCGCGTTGCGCAGACGCTCGGCCTCGGCTTCGAGCTGGCTGGCGTCCATCGGCCCCGACTCGCCACGCTGCAGGCGCTCGACCCAGGCCGCGAACACGGTCTCCCCGTGTTCGATGAAGCCGAGCAGGGCCGGGGTGACCGGCCAGTCGAGTTGCAGCCAGCGATTGAGGGTCTGCTCGACAGCCCAGGCCGTGTCGCCGAGCTGGGTGAGGCCGACCATGCGACCGCTGCCCTTGAGCGTGTGGAAGCCGCGCCGGATCGTCACCAGGTCGTCGCTTGCCCCCGGGTTGTCGCGCAGGCCCTGCAGGCACGTGCGCAGGGTGGCGAGCACCTCGACCGCCTCTTCGATGAAGATGCCGAGCAGCTCGGCATCGACCTCTGCCTCTGCAGGCGGGGGCGCGACCGGCATGGCTTCGGCGGGGAGGGGGGCGGCGGGCTGTGCGGGGGCGGGTTCGAACGCAGCGAGGGTCTCGAGATCTTCCAGATCCTCGATCAGGGTGAGATCGCCTTCCTCGTCGTCGGGCGGGGGCGGCGCGGTCTCGCTGAGCGTTGCGGGCGCCGCCTGCGCTTCCGCGGCCGCCCCGAGGCTTGCGGGTGCGGCGTCGGGCGTGGTCTCGGTGGCGACCGTGGGCGAGATCTCGGGCGGGGTTTCCGGCGCAATCTCCGGCGCAATCTCGGTCGCGACCTCTGCGGCGAGTTCAGCGGGGGCTTCGTCCGCCGTCGCGAGCGACGCCTCTGCCGGCGACCGGGAGGGCGTGTCGAGCAGGTCCTGCAGCACCGCGCCACCCCGCGGCAGGGCTTCGATGAAAAAGCCCAGGGCCGACAGCCGGTGTGCCAGGGCCTCGAATTCGGGCTGGCCGGCGCGGCTCTCCGTGTTGGCCAGGGACGCGATCCGCACCCCCGCGTCGCGAACCAGCGCGAGGGCGTCCGTCTCGCCGAGGACGCTCAGCGCGCCGACGATCTGCTGCAGGGGCTGGTGCAGCTGCAGCAGGGGTTCGCGTCGGGCAGGATTGCGGAAGAAGTCATCGAGCGCCTGCTCGACCTGGCCGAGGCTCGCGAGCATCTCCCTCGCCAGCTGTTCGAGAAGTGCCTTCTCCTGACTTGGGCTGGCGGTGGCGAGCACGTCGTCGCTGCCGCCCGCGAGCAGGGCCTCGCCACGCTGGAGCGACTGCAGCCGCGCCAGCATCGCCTCGACCCGAGCGCTGAAGCCGGCCTGCGGCGGGCGGCGCTCCAGGCCGGCTTCGAGCAGCAGCAAGGCCGTGGCGATCTCCATCGCGGTCGCCTCCGAGCCCAGCAGGGGGTCGCGCCGCAGCCAGCGTGCGAAGCCGAGGATGCCCTCGACCAGGGCCTGTGTGGCGGGCCGCTCGAGCGGAGCGACGGGCGCCTGCATCGCCGCCACCGCGTCTTCGAAGCGTGTCAGCGCGACCGCGGTACCTGCGCAGAATTCGTCCCACTGCTCGCGGGCGATGGCCAGTTGGCGGTTCAGGGTGTCGAGCAGGGGGGCGGCCGGCGTTGCGCTCACGCCCGCGCCGGCTTCGGGCAGCAGGGCGTCGAGCTGCCAGCACTCGCGCACGGCGCGTTGCTGCGCGGTGTTCGC
>DMCZ01000137.1:4375-5407 GCA_003446655.1 Thauera sp.
CCCGCGAGCAGACGGCGGAACTGGGCGTCGATCTGGGTGCAGAGGCGCTTGACCGCGGGCTCGGGCGCCAGGCTGCCGTCGATGAGGGCGTCGTAGAAGGCCAGGCTGGCCCACCACAGGCTGCGTGCCGAGGGGCTCTGTTGCAGGGCCTCGACCTCGAAGATGGCCTCGCGCATCGTGCGGGCGCCTTCGCCTGCGGGGCCCTTGCGCAGCCACTCCAGCAGGCCGCGTTCGAACCGGCTGCGCGCGCCGCGCAGGGTCTGCGCCGTGGCGTCCGCGTCGGCTGCGCTCCCGGCACGCGCCGGGGGGCGACGGGACAGGTCGGGGTGGAAGAGATCGGCAGGGCTGGCGTCGGCCTGGCCGCGGGCGGCGGCCAGCGCCATGTAGGGCGCGGCGAGACGCAGCGCCTGATCGGGGGCGCCGTGTGCGAGTTCTTCCAGATAGTTGGCGATCACCGCCAGCGACTGCCGCACCAGCGCGCGCCGCGGGCCGTCTGCCGGTACGGCCTCGCGCACCATGTCGCCGAGCAGTTGCTCGAGCGCATCGGCGAACTGGGTCAGACCGTCGAGGCCGACAATGGCCAGGGCGCCGCGCACCTGGTGCACATGGGTCTGGGCAAACTGCAGCCCCGACGGGGCGTCGTCCGCGCTGCCCTGCTCGATGATCTCGCGGGCGCGGTTCAGCGCGGCGTCGATCTCGCCCTTGACCCAGGTCAGCGGCCCCAGGTCCGGCGCGGTGGCGTGTGTCATGCTGATCGTCCCCGGGCCCGTTCGTTCACACCTTGAAGCCCGACACCGAGCCCTTGAGCTCGACGGCGAGTTCGGCGAGCTGGCCGATCGAGACGGCCGTCTGCCGGGTGCCGAGCGAGGTCTGCTCGGTCACCGCGAGGATGTCCTTCATGGTCGCCGCCACGCGGCCGGCGGTGGCAGCCTGCTCCTGGGTGTCGGCGGAGATGCGCTCGATCAGGCGCGCGGTCTCGGTCGACACCTCGCCGATCTCGGCCAGCGCCTGGCCGGCGGCGTCGGAGAGCTG
>DMCZ01000137.1:5648-7345 GCA_003446655.1 Thauera sp.
TCGGCCAGGCGCTGCACTTCCTCGGCCACGACGGTGAAGCCGCGCCCCGCCTCGCCGGCCGAGGCGGCCTGGATGGCGGCGTTGAGCGCGAGCACGTTGGTCTGTTCGGTGATGTCCGAGATGAGCTCGACGATCTCGCCGATCTCCTGCGAGGACTCGCCCAGGCGCTTGATTCGTTTGGCGGTTTCCTGGATCTGTGCGCGGATGTCGTTCATGCCGCGGATGGTGTTCTCGACAGCATCGGCGCCCTTGCGCGCGGCGTCGAGCGAGCGGCGCGCGACCTGCGCGGACTGCAGCGCGCGTTCGGACGAGTCGGTCATCGACTGCGCCATGCGCTCGGTGGTCGCGCCGGCTTCCTCGATCTCCTGCGACTGGCGCTCGGTCGCGGCCAGCAGCTCGGTGGAGGTGCGTTGCGCCGATTCGGTGGCGTTGGTCACGCGCGAGGCGGCGTCGTTGATGCGGCGCACCAGCACTGACAGCTCCTCGATCGTGTAGTTGACCGAGTCGGCGATCGCGCCGGTGATGTCCTCGGTCACGGTGGCGCGGATGGTGAGGTCGCCGTCGGCGAGGTCGCCCATCTCGTTCATCAGGCGCAGGATGGCCTGCTGGGTGAGGTTGCGTTCGTCTTCGGCCTGCTGGCGTTGGCGCTCGGTCTCGAGGCGGCGTGCGGCCACGTCGGCGCCGTAGGCGCGGGCCATCATCAGCAAGGACAGCAGGGCGAGCAGGGCGCTCGCGGCGGCGCCGAAGTGCAGTGGGCCGAAACCGCTGGCGTTGCGGGTGAGCACCTCGGTCACCGCCGAGCTGCGGGCGAGCAGCGGTACCGAATCACGCGCGATGCTGGTCGCCGCCTCCTTGGCCTGCATCAGCGGGTGGGTGCTGGCGACGATGCTGTTGACGGAAAGCAGCGTGGCGCTGGCATCCGCCTCCAGGTCGGCGACGAGGTCGTGGTGCAGCG
The DNA here is from genome assembly GCA_003446655.1 of Thauera sp. Taxonomy (GTDB): domain Bacteria; phylum Pseudomonadota; class Gammaproteobacteria; order Burkholderiales; family Rhodocyclaceae; genus Thauera. The sequence continues at coordinate 6,604 of DMCZ01000137.1, forward strand.
TGCCCAGGGTGCCCTGCTTGAGGCGGGTGAGCAGTTCGCGCAGGCGGTCGGCATCGGCGGCCAGATTGGCGGCGACCTCGGGGTTGGCCGCTTCCGCCACCATGAGGGCGTTGGCGTGGCCGGCGGCGCGCTGGGCGTGGGTGATCACGCCGTAGGCTGCACTGACCAGCGCCGGTTGTGCGCCGTTTGCCAGCAGGCTGCGCACAAGCGCGTCGCTGCTCGCGAACAAGGGGGTGTTGTCGGCGTTGATCGTCTCCACCGCCGAGGCGAGCGCGACGAAGATGCTGCCCTGCTCGACGAGCTGGCCGGTGCTGGCCGCGGTCTGCTTCCAGGCCTCGCCTAGTGCCTGCAGCGCCGGGCGCGCTGCGGCCGGCACGGCTGGCAGAACGGCCCCGCCGAAGCTGCCCCCGGACTCGAGCGTCTGCATCAGTTCGCCAAAGCGCGCTCGGGTCTGCTTCAGCTCGGTCACCGCGGCGGCGTTGCCGCGACGGGCCAGCTGGGCGGCCTTGGCGATCTGCTGCGACAGCGTCTGCAACTCGCTTGCGGCGCTCACCTGCAGGGTCGCGCGCGCGGATTCACGCATCTGATAGAGCAGCATGCCGGCGCTGCTCGCGGCAAAGAGCGCGAACAGCACGCCGAAGGTGCGCAGCCGCCTGCTGGCCGAACCAGGCGCCGCCGCCGGCCGGGGCTGGCGGGGATGAGTCTCGATGATGGTGGAGCTTTCCACACTGGTCGCGACGAC
>DMCZ01000137.1:7630-9543 GCA_003446655.1 Thauera sp.
GTCCCTGGAGGTCGCGCATGCGGCTGGCGACCCAGGGGCGCTCATCGGCCTCGGGGCCGCGCTCGAAGTCGTCCTGGCTGCGCAGGCCGGTGGAGGCCGATACCAGCAGCGCGCTGTGGATGCCGTGGCGCGCGCCCACCAGCAGCAGCCGCGCGCGGCCGGCGGCTGCCGTCGGCTGCTGACCGTTGAACTGGGCGAAGTCGATCACGCCGTAGAGCGTGCCGCGCACGTTGGCGAGGCCGCGATACCAGGGGCGCGTCAGTGGCACGGCCGAAAGCGGCGGCGGGGGGAGGATCTCGCCGGCTTCGGGCAGCGGGATCAGCCAGTGCTCGCTGCCGCACTGAAAGCCGAGCAGCCCGCGATGCTCCGCCGTCCTTGCGTCGGCGAGCCGGCGGGCAAGTCGCTCCTGGAATTCGCGCAGGCTGCTGCGGGCCATGTCGGGTCAGCCCATCGCCCGGATGCGGGCGAGCAGCTCTTCGTGGTCGACCGGCTTCACCAGGTAGGCGAGTGCGCCCTGGCGCATGCCCCAGATCTTGTCGGTGTCCTGGCCCTTGCTGGTGCACATGATGATCGGGATGTCGCGCGTGGCGTCCTTGCGCGAGATCGTGCGCGTGGCCTGATAGCCGTTCATGCCGGGCATCACCACGTCCATCAGGATCAGGTCGGGCTTGTCGGCCTCGCTGCGGGCGATGGCCTCCTCGCCGTTCTCGGCGGTGATGACCTTGTAACCGTTGCGGGTCAGGACGTCGTTGAGGGCCAGGCGTTCGGTGGGCGAGTCGTCCACCACGAGAATCTTGCGGATCGTCATGTCGTTTGGGTCCTGCCCTGCTCAGCGTTCGTCGGGTGCGGCTGCGGCCCGGCCCGCCGCACCGTGGCGGGCGACCGTCTTGAGCAGGCTGTCCTTGGTGAAGGGTTTGGTGAGGTATTCGTCGGAGCCGACCATGCGCCCGCGGGCGCGGTCGAACAGGCCGTCGCGGGAAGACAGCATGATCACCGGCGTCGATGACAGGCGCGGGTTCTTCTTGATCAGCGCGCAGGTCTGATAGCCATCGAGGCGCGGCATCATGATGTCCACGAAGATCACGTCGGGACGATGGTCGGTGATCTTGGCGAGCGCGTCGAAGCCGTCCTCGGCGAGCAGCACCTGGCAACCCGCCTGGGTGAGGAAGATCTCGGCGCTGCGCCGGATCGTGTTGCTGTCGTCGATGACCATCACCTTCAGCCCGGCAATGTCCATGCTGTGTTCCCGATGCGTTGTCGAAGCAGAAAAGCGATCCGAGCCGGCTGCCGCCAGGCTCAGATCTCGACCATCTCGAAGTCTTCCTTGCGCGCGTGGCACTCCGGACAGGTCCAGTTGGGCGGGACGTCCTCCCAGCGTGTGCCCGGCGCGATGCCCTCGTCGGGCAGTCCGGCAGCCTCGTCGTAGATGAAGCCGCAGATCAGGCACATCCAGGTCTTGTAGGGTGTATCGGCCATGAGTCAGCTTTACTTGAGGGTTGGCGGTAGAATCCGGGGCATCTTAACGCATCCCCCCGGATGCCTTCCGTGGTGCATTTCTCGCTCATGCCGATCGCTATTCCCGAAACACCGCCCTGCGTGATGTGCCTGTCGGCGGGCGACGCCACTGCCGGCGGCGGGCTTGCCGCCGACATCCTGACGCTCGCCAGCATGGGTTGCCACCCGCTGCCGGTGCAGACCGCCGCGCTGGTGCGCGACACGCGCGGGATCGAGGAGGTGTGGCCGGTGGAGCCCGAGCTGCTGTCCCTGCAGGCGCGCGCGGTGCTCGAGGACGTGCCGGTCGCCGCCTTCAAGCTCGGCTTCTGCGGCAGCGTCGAAAACATCGCCCTGATCGCGGAGATCCTCTCCGACTACCCCGAGGTGCCGCTGGTGGTGGAGCCCGCGCTCTACGCCGC
>DMCZ01000137.1:9777-10550 GCA_003446655.1 Thauera sp.
TGCTGGTGGCCGACCGCCACGAACTGTGCCGCCTCGCCGGGGTGGTCGACAGCGAGCCGGGTGAAGAGGACGAGGACGGCGAAGGAGGCAGCGGCGACGACGAGGACGGTGCGGACCCGGCCGCCGACGACCCGGGGATCGAGGAGGCCCTGGCCCGCCTCCTCGGCGGCGGGACCGAATACATCCTGCTCACCGGCGGCGGCGAGCATGGGCCGCAGGTGGTCAATACCCTCTTCGGCCACGACGGCGTCGTCCGCACCGACGCCTGGCCGCGTCTGCCCGGACGTCATCTGGGCGCCGGCACCACGCTGACGGCTGCGGCCGTTGCCGCCATCGCCCACGGCATGGCCCTGCCCGAGGCGGTGCGCGAGGCGCAGGAGTTCACCCAGCAAGCGCTGCGCCATGCCTACCGCGCCGGCATGGGGCGTGCGCTGCCCGACCGCTTCTTCTGGGCGCGCGGCAAGGGCGACGGTGATGTCTGAGCCGCAGCGCCGGCCGCTCGCGCCCGACGCTGCCGGGTCTGGCTGTGAGCGCGGCGCGGGCGCCCTGCGCGGGCTCTATGCGGTGACCCCGGACGAGACCGACACCGCCCGCCTGATCGCCCTGTCCGAGCAGGTGCTGGCTGGCAAGCCTGCTCTGCTGCAGTACCGCAACAAGCGTGCCGACGGCGCGTTGCGCCGGGCGCAGGCGCGCGCCCTGCACAGCCTTTGTCGCCGGGCAGGGGTGCCGTTCATCGTCAATGATGACCTTGCGCTCGCGCTCGAGATCGACGC
>DMCZ01000137.1:10751-13345 GCA_003446655.1 Thauera sp.
GATTACATCGCCTTCGGCGCGATGTTCCCCTCGGTGACCAAGCCGAACGCGCCCCCCGCGCCTTTCGCCCTCATCACCCGCGCCAGGCGCGAACTCGGCTTGCCGGTGGCGGCGATCGGCGGCATCACGCTCGCCAACGCCGCCCAGGTGCTGGCCGCTGGTGCCGATCTGCTTGCGGTGGTCAGCGACCTGTTTGGCGCAGACGATCCGGCCGCGCGGGCCGCGGCGTATCGCGCGCTGTTCTGAGTAAGCGCCTGACGCCCGATTCTTGACCTGTGCGGTGGACCGCCCCCGCCCGGCGGCGCGACAATGCCGGCTTTCGCATGCAGCACAGGAACGACAAGCCATGACCAGCCGTAACGAAACCCTCTTCCAGCGCGCCCAGCGGACCATCCCGGGCGGCGTCAATTCGCCGGTGCGCGCCTTCCGCTCGGTAGGTGGTACGCCGCGCTTCCTCGCGCGCGCCGAAGGCGCCCGGGTGTGGGACGCGGACGGTAAGGACTACATCGACTACGTCGGCTCCTGGGGCCCGGCCATCGCCGGCCACGCCCACCCGGCGATCGTCGAGGCGGTGCGCGAGGCGGCCCTGAAGGGGCTGTCCTTCGGCGCGCCCACCGAGAGCGAGGTCGAGATGGCCGAGCTGATCTGCGCAATGCTGCCCTCGGTGGAGATGGTGCGCCTGGTGAGCTCGGGTACCGAGGCGACCATGAGCGCGATCCGCCTGGCGCGCGGCTTCACCGGCCGCGACGCGATCGTCAAGTTCGAGGGCTGCTATCACGGCCACGCCGACAGCCTGCTGGTGAAGGCCGGCTCCGGCCTGCTGACCTTCGGCAATCCGTCCTCGGGCGGCGTGCCGGCGGACTTCGCCAAACACACCATCGTGCTCGACTACAACGACCTGCAGCAGGTCGAGGACGTGTTCAAGGCGCGCGGCAGCGAGATCGCCGCGATCATCGTCGAGCCGGTGGCCGGCAACATGAACCTGGTGAAGCCGCAGCCGGGTTTCCTCGAGGGCCTGCGTCGGATCTGCACCGAGTACGGCGCGGTGCTGATCTTCGACGAGGTGATGACCGGCTTCCGTGTCGGCCCGCAGGGGGTGCAGGGTCTGTACGGCATCACGCCCGATCTGACCACGCTTGGCAAGGTGATCGGCGGCGGCATGCCGGTGGGTGCCTTCGGTGGCCGCCGCGACATCATGGAGAAGATCGCGCCGCTCGGTAGCGTGTATCAGGCCGGCACGCTGTCGGGTAGCCCGGTGGCGGTGGCCGCGGGCATGGTGTCGCTGAAGCTGACGCGCGAGGCGGGGTTCTACGACAAGCTGACGGCGAGCACGCAGCGCCTGGTGTCCGGTCTGGCGGCGGCGGCGCGTGATGCGGGCGTGACCTTCAGCGCGGACTCGGTGGGCGGCATGTTCGGCGTCTATTTCGCCGACAAGGTGCCGGCTTCCTTTGCCGACGTGATGGCTTCGGACAAGGAGCGCTTCAACCGCTTCTTCCACGCCATGCTGGAGGCCGGCCACTACTTCGCGCCCTCGGCCTTCGAGGCCGGCTTCGTGTCGGCCGCACACGGCGAGGCGGAGATCGACGCGACCGTGGCGGTGGCGCGTGAGGTGTTTGCGAAGCTGGGTTGAGGGGCGTCGGGGCCCGGAGGGGGTCGTGCAACCCCGGGCCTTGTCGAATGCTTGCACGCAGGTGTTGTGCTCGGAGGTTTCGAGCTTTTACCCGCCGGGGACGCGCGGGGTATTCCTTCCGGGGCTGCGGAACTCGCTCGATTCCTCGCTCGGACAGTCCTCGCCCCTTCACGAATACCCCACACATCCCCGGCTACCGTGCTTGCGTCCGAACAGCTACACGCCGTGACGCCTCTGTGTTGATTCTGCTGTGGCCACGTCAGCCCGATACCCCATCAAGGCGCGTGTTTTTTGTTCTTGCGCCGTGCTGCGCCCACGATCCCCGGATGCGTGCGGGGTGTTCCTGAAGTGGCGAGGACTGTCCGAGCCGAGCGCAGCGACGGCGAGTTCCGCAGCCACGGAAGGAACACCCCGTGCGCGTCCCCGCAGCGAGCCGCCGAGCGGAGACACCCGAGCCGCTCCAACCGCGTAACGGAGCCCCCAAAAATCCCTCGCCAGGCCAAGCCGCCCGAGGTGCGCCCCGCTCGAGAGTGCTCCAGCCTCACAGCAGGAAAAGCGTCGCCAGCCCCAGGAAAATGAAGAAGCCTCCCGAGTCGGTGAGTGCCGTGATCATCACCGAGCCGCCGAGCGCCGGGTCGGCGCCCAGGCGCTGGCGCAGCATCGGGATCAGCACGCCGGCACAGGCCGCCAGCAACAGGTTCAGCGTCATCGCGCTCGTCATCACCAGCCCGAGATCGACGCTCCCGTAAAGCCACCACGCCAGCACCCCGAGCAGGCCGCCCCACACCAGGCCATTGATCAGCGCCACGCCCAGCTCCTTGCGCAACAGCCGCGTCATCGCCGACTGCTCGACCTGGCCCATCGCGATCGCGCGCACGATCATCGTCACCGTCTGGTTGCCCGAGTTGCCGCCGATGCCGGCCACGATTGGCATCAGCGCGGCCAGCGCGACCAGCTTCTCGAT
>DMCZ01000101.1 GCA_003446655.1 Thauera sp.
CTCGAGAGCGTCAGATGTGTAAAAGAGACAGGCAGATGCTGTTCCAGCACAGTGCCGAGGGAGACGTCCCCGGGCTTGGCATCCTGCCGGGAGAGGTCGTGCGCTTTCCCGAAGCGCGAATGCTCGCTGCAGACGGGAGCCGTCTGAAGGTGCCGCACATGGGCTGGAATGAGGTCTGGCAGACTGTACCGCACCCGATGTGGGACGGAATTCCTGACGGTGAGCGCTTCTATTTCGTGCACAGCTATTTCGTTGCCCCTGCCGAAACCGGGCTCGTTGCAGCCCAGACCGACTACGGCCTGCGCTTTACCAGTGCGGTAGCGCGGGCTAATATCTTCGCCGCCCAGTTCCATCCGGAAAAGAGCGCTGCTGCTGGCCTCCGGCTCCTTGCAAATTTCATCCGCTGGCAGCCCTGAGCGCCGGCGGCCTGTGTTTCGACCCCGCCCCACTGAACTGATCCCCGTATGCTGCTGATCCCCGCCATCGACCTCAAGGACGGTCAATGTGTTCGCCTCAAGCAAGGCGAGATGGATGACGCCACCGTGTTCTCGGAAGACCCGGGGGCCATGGCGCGCCACTGGCTCGAAGCCGGCGCTCGCCGCCTGCATCTGGTCGATCTCAATGGCGCCTTTGCCGGAAAACCGAAGAACGGTGCGGCGATCCGTGCGATCACCGACGTGGTGGGTGAGGATATCCCGGTCCAGCTAGGGGGGGGCATACGCGACCTCGACACGATCGAGCACTACCTCGACAACGGCATCAGCTACGTCATCATCGGCACCGCAGCAGTCAAGAACCCCGGTTTTCTGCACGACGCCTGCAGCGCCTTCCCCGGCCACATCATCGTCGGCCTCGACGCAAAGGACGGCAAGGTGGCAGTCGACGGCTGGTCCAAGCTCACCGGCCACGATGTCGTCGATCTCGCGAAGAAGTTCGAGGACTACGGCGTGGAGTCGGTCATCTACACCGACATCGGCCGCGACGGCATGCTCTCGGGCGTCAATATCGAGGCCACGGTGCGCCTTGCACGCGCGCTGCGTATCCCGGTTATCGCCAGCGGGGGCATCACCGACATGCGCGACATCGACGCGCTGTGTGCGGTCGAGGACGAGGGCATCCTCGGTGCAATCACCGGGCGCGCCATCTACGAGGGGACGCTCGATTTCGCCGCCGCCCAGGCGCGTGCGGACGAGCTCAACGGTGTGACCGAATGACTCCTTCTGCCGAGCGCCGCTGATGCTGGCCAAGCGCATCATTCCCTGCCTGGACGTGAAATCCGGGCGCGTGGTCAAGGGCGTCAATTTCGTCGAGCTGCGCGACGCCGGCGACCCGGTCGAGATCGCCCGCCGCTACGACGAGCAGGGCGCCGACGAGATCACGTTCCTCGACATTACCGCGAGCTCCGACGACCGCGACATCATCCTGCACGTGGTCGAGCAAGTTGCCGAGCAGGTCTTCATTCCGCTCACCGTGGGCGGCGGCGTGCGCGTGGTCGAGGATGTGCGCCGCCTGCTCAACGCAGGCGCCGACAAGGTCAGCATGAACACCGCGGCGGTCAACAACCCGCAGCTGGTGCACGACGCCTCCAGCAAGGTCGGCAGCCAGTGCATCGTGGTCGCGATCGACGCCAAGCAGACCGCGCCCGGCAAGTGGGAGGTGTTCACCCATGGGGGGCGCAACAACACCGGGCTCGACGCGATCGAGTGGGCGCGCAGGGTCGAGTCGCTGGGCGCGGGCGAGATCCTGCTCACCAGCATGGACCGTGACGGGACCAAGAGCGGTTTCGATCTCGCGCTGACGCGTGCCGTATCCGACGCGGTGCGCATCCCGGTGATCGCCAGCGGCGGCGTCGGCACCCTCGAGCACCTTGCCGAGGGCGTCTCCGAGGGCCGTGCCGATGCGGTGCTGGCAGCGAGCATCTTCCATTTCGGGCAGCACACCGTGCGCGAGGCCAAGGAGCTCATGCGTGCGCGCGGCATCGAGGTGAGACTGTGAGTACGAACACGCGCTGGTTGAACGAGATCCGGTGGGACGAACACGGGCTCGTGCCTGTGATCGCGCAGGAGGCCTCCACCGGCGATGTGCTCATGTTCGCCTGGATGAATCGCGAGGCCCTGCAGCGCACAGCCGAGACCGGCGAAGCCATCTACTGGTCACGTTCGCGCCGTAAGCTGTGGCACAAGGGCGAGGAGTCCGGTCACGTGCAGAAGGTGCTGGACATGCGCATCGACTGCGACAACGACGTGGTGCTGCTCAAGATCGAGCAGGTCGGGGGCATCGCCTGCCACACTGGGCGCCACAGCTGCTTCTTCCAGAAATATTTCGCCGATGGCCGCTGGGAGGCCGTCGATCCGGTTTTGAAAGACCCGCAGGAGATCTACAAATGATCGACATCGAAGTGCTGCATCGCGTGTCCGATACCCTGGCTGCGCGCAAGAAGGCCGATCCGGATTCCTCCTACGTCTCCAGCCTGTACCAGAAGGGCACCGACACGATCTGCAAGAAGGTCGCCGAGGAGGCCGCCGAGACCATCATGGCAGCCAAGGACAAGGACATGCTGCACCTGGTGTGGGAGGTCACCGACCTCTGGTTCCACTCCATGGTGCTGCTGGCGCATCATGGCCTGTCGGTGGACGATGTGCTCGCCGAGTTCCGCCGCCGCGAGGGCGTGTCGGGCATCGACGAGAAGAAGTCGCGTGCCGCGCAGGGGGCGGGTGCATGAGCAACTGCATCTTCTGCCGCATCGTACGGGGCGAGATTCCGTCCAGAAAGGTCTACGAGGATGAGCACGTGTACGCCTTCCACGACATTAACCCGGTCGCGCCGGTGCATGTGCTGGTCGTGCCCAAGGTCCATGTCGACTCGATGGCGCACCTTGGCGAGGAACACGAGGCGACGATGGGGCGTCTGATGGTTGCAGCCGGTCGCATCGCGCGCGAGCAGGGATGCACGGATGGCTTCCGCACCATCGTCAATACCGGAAGGGTCGGTTTGCAGGAGGTGTATCATCTGCACCTCCACATTCTGGGCGGGCCGAATCCCCTGCCGCCCATGTTGAAGCGTTAAGGAGAGCGGTATGGGTTCTTTCAGCATCTGGCACTGGCTCATCGTGCTGGTCATCGTCCTCTTGGTGTTCGGCACCAAGAAGCTGCGCAACATCGGGTCCGACCTGGGCGGCGCCGTCAAGGGCTTCAAGGAGGGCATGAAGGAAGGCGACGCGGGCGCATCCGGCGATTCGCAGCAGAAGATCGCCCAGGATCAGACTATCGAAGGCGAGGCGCGCGAGAAGGTCGACCAGAACCGGTCCTGATCTCCGCGTCTCGACACCTGAGGGGCGCCCTGACCGGAGCGCCCCTTCGTTTTCACGCGGACCCCGGCCGGTCCGTGTCTCGAGCGAGCACACATGTTCGACTTCGGTTTTTCTGAACTCATGGTGATCGGCGTCGTGCTGCTGATCGTGGTCGGGCCCGAGCGCCTGCCCAAGGTCGCGCGCGCGGCGGGTCATCTGCTCGGGCGAGTCCAGCGCTACGTTTCGGACGTCAAGTCCGACATCCAGCGCGAGATGCAGCTCGAGGAGCTGAAGAAGCTGCAGGAGCAGGTCAGGCACCAGGCGCAGGAACTCGAGTCCTCGGTCCGCTCCGGTGTGGCGAGCGTCGAGTCCGAGGTCGGCCGCACGGCCGGTGAGCTGCGCTCGATGCTGCCCGATGGTGGTGCGCACGCAGCGGATCCGGCGCGGGCGGACACGACACCGGGCACGACCAGCGGAAGTCAGCTGCTCGGGCAGGACCGGTCGACCGCAGGGGGGGATGGCCGCCCCCAGCTTGAACTCGGGCTTGATGGATCCATCCGTCAGGACGCCAGCGCGGACAAGAGCAAGGTATGACGGCACAACAGGAGACCTTCATCGCGCACCTCATCGAGCTGCGTGACCGCTTGATCCGTGCGCTGCTCGTGCTTGTCGTCATCTTCGTATGCCTGATGCCGTGGGCAGGCGACATCTACGACATCCTCGCCAAACCGATGATGGACACGCTGCCCGAGGGTACGAACATGATCGCCACCGGCGTCGTGACGCCATTCTTCGTGCCGGTCAAGGTGACGATGATGGTCGCCTTCGTGCTCGCGCTGCCTTGGGTGCTTTACCAGGCCTGGGCTTTCATCGCGCCCGGGCTTTATGCGCACGAGAAGCGCCTCGCCCTGCCGCTGGTGCTGGGCAGCACCCTGCTGTTCCTGATCGGCATGGCGTTCTGCTATTTCTTCGTCTTCGGCATGGTGTTCAAGTTCATCGCCGAGTTCGCACCGAAGAGCATCGTGCCGGCGCCGGACATCGAACAGTACCTTTCCTTCGTGATGTCGATGTTCCTGGCTTTCGGCATCACCTTCGAGGTCCCGGTGGCGGTGATCCTGATGGTGAAGGCGGGCATCGTGGACGTGGCCAAGCTCAAGGAGGCGCGGCCTTATGTGATCGTGGCCGCATTCGTGATCGCTGCAATCGTCACGCCGCCCGACGTCATCTCACAGTTCATGCTCGCTGTGCCGATGTGCCTGCTCTACGAGCTCGGCATCGTGCTGGCGAACATGATGAGCCGGCCCTCACCTCAGCAGGAGGCTGCTGCGGAATACGTGCCGCCGTCGATCGAGGACATGGACCGGGAGCTTGACCGCATAGAGGCGGACGAGCGGCGCGGCGACAAGGGCTGAAGGCGCGGTCTTCAATCCGGGCGGGCACGCAGCCCATACGCATCGGTCTGCTTCCGCAGCGGCATGTGCCTTCAGCGGTTCGCCGCCGGGATGGGACGGCGACCGATCTCCACGTTCAGGTCGAGCTGTTCGGCGCCGCGTTTCACCCTGAACACTGCGCTCTTGCCCGGGGGCAGGGCGGCGACCATGTCGAGCATCGCCCGGGGGGTCCGGACCGACTGACCGTCGAGTTCGATGAGCACGTCGCCGGGACGCACCCCGCCGCGATCTGCCGGGCTGCCGCGCAGCACGCCGGCGATCAGCGCGCCACCTGCATCGCGATAGCCAAACGACTCTGCCAGCTCGGGTGTCAGGTCCTGGATTTCCACTCCAACCCAGCCGCGTACGACCTCGCCGGTGGCGACGATCTGCTCGAGCACGCTGCGTGCGATCGATACCGGGATCGCAAAGCCGATGCCAAGCGAACCGCCGGAGCGCGAATAGATGGCGGTGTTGATCCCTACCAGGTGTCCGGCGCTGTCCACCAGCGCCCCGCCGGAGTTGCCCGGGTTTATCGCGGCGTCGGTCTGGATGTAGTTTTCGAAGGTGTTGATCCCGAGCTGGCTGCGGCCCAAAGCCGAGACGATGCCCATCGTCACCGTCTGCCCCACGCCGAAGGGGTTGCCGATTGCCAGCACGACGTCACCGACCGTGAGGCTGTCGCTCGCGGAAAAGGTGATTGCCGGCAGCACGGCCTCGCTCATGATGCGCAGGACGGCAAGATCGGTTTCCGGGTCACGACCGATCAGCTTCGCCGCGAACTTGCGACCGTCGTTGAGGGCGACCTCGATCGAGTCGGCCGTCTCGATGACGTGGTTGTTGGTGAGCACGTAGCCATCAGGGCTGACGATCACGCCCGAGCCGAGGCCCGATTCGCGCTGGCCCGGGCCATTGTCTGGCCGTTCGCCGAAGAAGTGGCGGAACAGCGGGTCGTCGAACAGCGGATGGCGCTGGCTCCGGCCGGTCTTGCTGGTGAAGATATGCACCACGGCGGGCATCGACTGCTGGGCGGCGGGCGCATACGATCCGGCTGCAGGAGCGCGCTCCGCTCCGGACGGCGCTTCGAGGATCGCGACGACGGACGCGGGCGTGGCGTTCCGCAGCCATTCGGGCTTGAGCGTGTTGAGCACGAACAGCACCGCGACGCTGACGGTCACGGCCTGCGCAAAGATGAGCCACAAGCGGCGCATAGTGTATGGTTTCTTTTACGACGCGAACGACCCCATCTGCCGGGCACCTGCCCCGGTGTGCGGCGGTTCGCCATCATGGAGGATGGCTGCATGCAACTCATTGAGCTCAGGGCGTATCTCGACGCCCTGCTCGACGCTCAGCGGCTCAAGGATTATTGCCCAAACGGTCTGCAAGTGGAAGGACGGCCGGAAGTGCTGCGCGTGCTGTGTGGCGTGACCGCCAGTCAGGCGCTGCTCGATCGTGCAGCCGCTGGAGGGTATGACGCAGTCTTCGTGCATCATGGCCTGTTCTGGAAGGGCGACGATGGTCGGGTCACCGGGTTCCGGCGCCAGCGGCTGCGGACGCTGCTGGCGAACGACATCAACCTCTTCGCGTATCACCTTCCGCTCGACGTGCATCCCGCACTGGGCAACAATGCACAGCTCGGACGGCGAATGGGCTGGGAGGCGGAGGGTCGCTTTGCCGATCAGGACCTCGGCTGGATCGGGTGCCCGGCGCAGCCGGGCCAGCCCGCGGTGAGCATCGCCGATACGTTGGCGGAGCGGCTCGGACGTGCTCCCTTGCTTGTTGGCGATGGTCAGCGCACGGTCCACCGGGTGGCGTGGTGCACCGGTGGCGCGCAAGGCTACTTCGAGCAGGCCATCCTGGCCGGTGCCGACCTCTATGTCTCGGGTGAGATCTCGGAGCAGACCGTGCATCTGGCGCGCGAGTCGGGTGTCCCCTACATCGCCGCTGGCCACCACGCGACCGAGCGCTATGGCGCGCAGGCCGTCGCGACCCATCTCGCCGAAGCGCTGGGGCTGGAGGCCGAGTTTCTCGACCTCGACAATCCGGTCTAGCGTCGGGGCTGCCGGCCCCCGTTCGTGCGCGGGAGGGGGCCGAGTTCTTCCTCGAGGATGGCCGACAGGGTCAGGATCTCGTCGATCACCGTGAACGGGAACCCGACGCGGGTGCCATCCCGGTTGTCACGCAGGAGTTGCTGGAGATAGCGCTGGCAGGCTGTGGTGCGCCAGCTCTTCTGCAGTGTCTCGGTGATGTGGGGCAGGTCCTCGAGGCTGGTGCGCGCGGCACGCAACAACTGGTAGTTGTCCCAGTTCACCGCGTTCACGTTGAAGGTCTTGTTCAGCTCGCCAGCGATGGCATCGAACTCAGCCCGCAGGCCGGCGGCGCGGTAGACCTCCAGCAGCTTGAGCCACGGCGTCACCGCCTCGCGCGGGTTGCCACGGATGAATTCGGCCAGCGTTTCGGCCGCGCCCTGCACGCGACCGAAGCTCATCATGATGTCGGCGAGCTCGATGGCGGACTTGTGCTCCCTGTCTCTTATACACATCT
>DMCZ01000223.1:0-3931 GCA_003446655.1 Thauera sp.
AGATGTGTATAAGAGACAGGGTCAATAGCGTCGCGGCCCACCGCGGGTTGATCGCCGCAGCGGTCGAGAACCCGGTCAAGACCGCCCCGGGCCGCGTCGTCTTTCTCAATGCAGAGGGCCGCACGCTGACCGACGTCGAGGTCGGCGCCCTGCCCGACATGCTCACCTTCACCCCGGACGGCAAACGCGTCCTGGTCGCCAACGAGGGCGAGCCCGCCGAGGACTACGCGATCGACCCTGAAGGCTCGGTCAGCATCATCGATCTGCCGGCCGACATCCTGCTGCTCGGTCCGCAGCATGTGCGCACCGCCCGCTTCACCCGCTTCAATGACGTGGCGCTGGACCCCGCGATCCGCGTGTTCGGCCCGCAGGGCACGGTGGCGCAGAACCTGGAGCCCGAATACATCACGGTGGCCAAGGACGGGCGCACCGCCTGGGTGGCACTGCAGGAGGCCAACGCCATTGCCATCCTCGACATCGCAGCCGGTGAATTCAGCGCGATCAAACCACTCGGTTTCAAGGACCACATGCTGCCGGGCAACGAGCTCGACGTCAGCGACCGCGACGGCATCCGCATCGGCAACTGGCCGGTCCTGGGCATGTACCAGCCCGACGCCATCGCCAGCTACGAGTACCGCGGCCGCAGCTTCGTGGTCACCGCCAATGAAGGTGATTCGCGCGACTGGGACGGCTACAGCGAGGAGTCACGCTTCCGCGCGCTGTCCGGCAACGTGCCGCCGTGCGCCGACTCGCCCCGCCTGCAGACCTTCCTCGCAGACAATCCATTCGGCATCACGAGTCTCGAGCAGCTGCGCGACAACGCCAACATGGGCCGCCTCAACGTCACCACCGCCACGGGCCTGCGCGCGGACGGGAGCTGCTACGAGAACATCCACGCCTTCGGCGCGCGCTCGTTCTCGATCTGGACGGCGGACATGAAGCCGGTCTTCGACAGCGGCGCCGAGTTCGAGCGTCACATCGCCCAGGTCAACCCGGCGCACTTCAACGCCAACCACACCGCCAATGCCGCCGACGCGCGCAGCGACGACAAGGGCCCCGAGCCCGAGGCGCTGGCGGTAGCCAAACTGTTTGGCCGCACCTACGCCTTCGTCGGCCTGGAGCGCGTCGGCGGCGTGATGATCTACGACATCACCAACCCCTACGCCCCCGGCTTCGTTCAGTACTTCAACTATCGCGACTTCACCGCCGCACCGGGCACCCCCGCCGCGCTCGACCTGGGGCCGGAAGGCATTCGGGTGATCGAGGCGGAGGACAGCCCGATCGCCGGCGTGCCGCTGCTCGTCGTGGCCAATGAGGTCAGCGGCACCACCACGCTGTTCCGCATCGATCGCGAGAAACTGGTCGGCAACGCTGCGCGCTGAACGCGCGACCGCACACGGCGGCGCGGCCCCGGTCGCACCGCCCCACCGGGGCCCGGCCAGATCCAGACTCAAAAAATCAGGTTGCTCGGATTCGTGCACACCTGCCTGACTGCCACGGTGGGCGCCCGCCCGGACAGATCGATGGTCGCGCTGTAGTAGGAATTGGCGTTTGCCGTCGGCGCGATGCGCTGGCCAATCTCGAGCCGGAACGGCGCCCTCCCCGGGGCGCTGCCCGCGAACACGCGCTGCCACTCGCCGCTGCCGAACTCCTCGCAGGCGATCTCGGTCAGCGTGACCCCGCGCGCTCGCATCGCGCCGACGATGTCGTAGGGTGGCTCGGCGCCGACCTCGCCCCAGTTGACGCCGAGCGTCTTCGCCGCCGGCGAGCCGGTGACCGACACCTCGAACTCGCCCAGGCGGCCGCTCGCCGACAGTTCGCGCGAGCCGGGCTTCGCCGCCCAGCGCACGGCGGAAAGGCGCTGGCGCAGGCTGGCCAGGGGCAGCACCTCGCCCGGCGCCGCCGGCAACGCCGCCAGCAAGGCATCGGTGGCCGCAGCGCTCGCGGTGATCTTGTTCCAGTCGGCCACGCACTGCTCGTCGGCCCAGCGCGCCGCGTCGGCGCTGCGCGACACGTAGGCCTGGCGGCAATCGACCAGGTAACGCGGACGCGCATCGGGCGCCACAGCCAGCGCCGCGGGCGCCGCACCCGATGCGACCGCAGCGCCTGAGTCTGCCAGCCGCGCCGCATCCGCCGCCCTCGGCGCCCCGCCCGGCGCGGCAGCGGTCGCCTGCGCGGGCGTGCGCGCATCGCTCACCGCGACCGCCTCGCCAAAGCCGTGGCCGTTCCAGGCAAGCTGCGCCGCGCACTGGGTACGGGCAGTGCTGCCCGGCCCGCACGCGGCGCCCTGGCGGGCGATCTGCACCTTGGCCGGCGTGCCGGCGAGTACGCGGTAGGCGATGAGCTGGTCGGAATAGACCCGCCGCGCCGCATTGCGCGCGTCCACCACGAACAGATCCACCCGCGCCACGCCGCCGTTGCGGAACAGTCCCGGCCGGCCCACACAGTCGTAATCGCCTTCCGACAGCAGGTAGTCGAGCCGGCCATCGCCGGTGAAATCCTGCGCGACCACGAAGCGCCCCTGGCCCGCGCGACCGCCCGCGGCGACGCAACGCCGCTCGAGTTCGTTCATGTGATCGAGCACCACGCTCGGAATGGGCGGGCGTGCCTGCGGCCATGCGGCCGAGGACACACAGAGGCCGAGGACGAGCGGCAGAAGGCTTCGGTGCATGGCGGCGGTCTCCAGCGTGTTTCTGCAGCCTAGACGTCGGGCCGGCCAGCGGCAAGCCGGGCGGCACCGTGACGCGACTGCGCTAGCCCGGCTGGCGTACGCCTTGACCCGCGCCCGCGTCGTCGATCCGCCGGTTGCGGCCGGCGAGCATGCCGAGCACCGCAATCGCCAGGGCCAGCGCCAGACAGAGCGTCAGCGGCAGGCTCCAGCCCTCGGCGCGATCGCGCAGCGCGCCGACCAGCGGCGGACCCGCGGCGGCCAGCAGGTAGCCGACGCACTGCGCCATGCCCGACAGCGCCGCGGCCTGGCGCGGGCTCGCCGTGCGCAGGCCCATGAACATCAGCGCGAGGATGATGCACGCGCCCGAGCCAAAGCCGAAGCACGCCACCCACAGGCTCGCCAGCCCCGGCAGCCACTGCAGCCCGAACAGGCCGACGGCCACCAGCAGCGCCATCGCCAGCGCGACGCCCTGCTGGTCCTTCAGGCGCTGCAGCAGCGGCCCGAGCAGCAGGCCGGGCACGGCCGAAGCGAGCTGCATGAGTCCGTGCAGCGAGCCGGCCTCGGCGGCCGAGTAGCCGCCGCTGGCGAGGATGGCGGGCAGCCAGCCGATCATCACGTAGTAGACGAAGGAGTTGAGGCCCATGAACAGCGTCACCTGCCACGCCAGCGCGTGACGCCAGATCGGGCTGCCCGCCGGGCCCGCCGCACCGGCCTGGGCGGCGGCCGCATGACGGCCGAGCTGCGGCCACCACAGCGCCATCGCGGCCACCGGCAGGACGAGCATCGCCAGCAGCGCGCCCGACCAGCCCAGGCCGAAGCCGCTGGCGAGCGGGAACACCGCGGCCGACACCGCCCCGGCGGCGACGCCCATCGTCAGCGCATAGGCCCCGGTGACGGCGGCGATGCGCGCCGGAAAATCGCGCTTCAACAGCGCCGGCAGCAGCACGTTGCCCACCGCGATGCCGGCGCCGATCACCGCCGTCCCGGCAAACAGGCTCCACGCCGCGCCCGCCGAGCGCAGCGCCACCCCGCACGCGATGAGCACGAGCGCGCCGAACAGCGTGCGCTCCAGCCCCCAGCGGCGCGCCAGCCCGGGCGCAAACGGCGACACCAGCGCAAAAGCCAGCAGCGGGAGCGTGGTCAGCAGGCCCGCGCGCGCGGTGCCGAGCGCGAACGTGTCCTGGATCATGCTCAGCACCGGGGCGAGGCCGGTGATCGGTGCGCGCAGGTTGGTGGCGATCAGCAGGATGCCGGCCAGCA
>DMCZ01000223.1:4222-4476 GCA_003446655.1 Thauera sp.
CCCCGAGCTTACGGCTTTACCCCCTGCAGGAATCTGGATAGATTGCCAATCGATCTTCAAATCCGGCCACAACCCCGTCACCGCCCCTCTCCATGTCCGCGTCCTGGCGCAGTTTCGACCCCGACCGCAGCACCAGCCCGGCAATCGCGCTGCGGGTGGAGGTCGCCGAGCACGAGAGCGAGGCCCCGGTGCACCAGCACCGCAAGAGCCAGCTCGTGCTCGCCCTGCACGGCGGCGTGGTGTGCGAGGTGCCC
>DMCZ01000223.1:4687-9838 GCA_003446655.1 Thauera sp.
TCTGCCTGCTGTTCGTCGAGCCCGGCGCGGTCGCGCTGCCCGACACCTGCTGCACGCTGGCGATCTCGCCGCTGGTGCGCGAGCTGATCCAGCACCTCGCCGGCCTGCCCCACGACTACGCGCCCGACAGCGCCACCGGCCGCATCGCCCGCGTGCTGCTCGACGAACTGCCGAACATGCCGGTCGAGCGGCTGCACCTGCCGACCTCGAGCGAGCCGCGCATCCGCCGCATCGCCGACGCCCTGATCCGCGACCCCGCCGACCGCAGCACGCTGCCCGAGTGGGCGCGCCGCGTGGCGCTGAGCGAACGCAGCCTCGCCCGCCTGATGCGCCGCGAAACCGGCCTCAGCTTCGGACGCTGGCGCCAGCAACTGCAGCTGCTGATCGCCCTGCGCGAGCTGGCCGCGGGCGCCTCGGTACAGCAGGTCTCGGCCGCGCTCGGCTACGAATCGGTCACCGCCTTCATCATCATGTTCAGGAAGGCCCTCGGCCAGCCGCCGACCAAGTACCTCGCCTCGCTGACCCGGGAACGCGGCCCTTCAGCCCTTGCGCACGAAGCGGACGCCGTCGATGGCCTCGAAACGGGCGTCCTGCGTCCATAGCGTTGCGCCCCGCGCCCACTGGGGCGACACTGCGTCGCCCCTCTCCGGCCCCTCCCCGCCCACCCCCACGCACGAGACCCCGCCATGGACCTGCCCGCCCACCAGCTCACCATGACCGTCCTGATGACGCCCGACACCGCCAACTTCTCGGGCAAGGTCCATGGCGGCGCCATCCTCAAGCTGCTCGACCAGGTGGCCTACGCCTGCGCGGCGCGCTACGCCGGTCACTACGTGGTCACGCTCAGCGTCGATCAGGTGATGTTCCGCCAGCCGATCCAGGTCGGCGAGCTTGTCACCTTCCTCGCCTCGATCAACCACACCGGCAACTCGTCGATGGAAGTGGGCATCAAGGTCATCGCCGAGGACATCCGCGCCAAGGTCGTGCGCCACGTCAATAGCTGCTTCTTCACCATGATCGCGGTCGACGACGCCGGCCGGCCGACCAAGGTGCCGCCGCTCGCGCCGCAGACGCCGGACGAACGCCGCCGCTTCGCCGAAGCCGAGGTGCGCCGGGCAATGCGGCGCGAGATGGAGCGCAAGTTCGCCGAAGTGAGCGGCGGGACGTGAGCGCCGATGGACAGATGGCCACCACAACGCCGACTCGAAGCTTTTTCGATAATGCAATATGGATAGTCGCCGTGGCATCATCCGAAACTCCAAAGTTTGAACTGCTTGAGTTTCGAGCCCGGTGTGATGAACAAGACGAACAGGACGGCTCCTTGCGATTTGCCCCCTGACGTGAAGAGCGTCGAAGCATGGATGGGCACAGAGCTTGCTGCCTACTTGCACAGGAAGCACACGGGCGGAGCGAGCGGAGCGAAGGGGACCCGCTACGAGGATGTGTTCGCGACCATCCAGATTGCAGAGGCTGCACAGCTAAAGGGTGCTGGCTGTCACGCCGTGATGCTCGAGGCACAGGTCGCCCTGAGCTTCCTCGACGACCTCAAGGTGACCCAGGATGACTCGCCGCGCTACCGCTACTTTCAGCTCAAGAACACTGGCAGGATCACCTGGTCGTCCGGCCCCGGATCACTCACTGATGACTGTGCGCAGCAGTTGAAACTGTGTCACTTCATGGGCGAGACCGACATCGAGTTCGTGATCGTGACCTCGGATCGGCGCGCCATGGCCCGGCTCAGAGACACGATGCCCGCCGACTTGCGCGCCAGCGTGCGGGTGCAATGGTTTCCTTGGGAGTCCTCGATTCCACGGCTCTGCGCAAAATGGGGGTCGCAGCTCTCGGCCCTGGCATGGTTGTCGAAGCACGCAACGCCCAGCTTTCACGATCTCGGCGAGGTTCTTGGAATCCTGTGTGGCGCCTGGATGCGATTCGGTACGGCAGCCTCCGCATTCGACATCATCACCGTAGCCCGTTCGAGTTCGCCGACCTTGATTCGCCCGCTGGCATCCGACGACGAAGCTGCACTAATGCTCAGGAACGATTTCAAGGCCGCGTTGGCGCGTGTTGAGAATTTTTCTTATAGTGTCGTCAAGGGCTTTTTCAGTTGGGAAGTGCGTCACCCGAATGGCAGCACGGACACCGGCGTGTTGTCTCACGACTGCTTTTCCGACCAGTTCCGGGCCTTCCAATCACGCGTGGTCAAGCTGGCCCCCACATCATTCGAGTCGATGGAGGATCAGTTGCTATGAGGGTCTATACGCCATTCGCCACGGCCGAAGACCGCAACGCCCTGTCGACCCTGGCCGACGAGGGCACGCCGCCGGCAGCCTATCAGGCAGCACTTGAAGCCCTTGGTATCAGCCTTGCTGACACCTTGCTTGCGCAGTTCAGCGCAGACCTGCCAGACCGCCTCTGCATCGTCGTCACCGTCGAGGATGCCGACTCCCTGGGCGCCGGCATCGTGTCGCGCCTCGAAGAACGTGGCGTCGGCGACCGCATCCGCCTCGTCTGCTTCTGGAACGACCGCATCGAACTCGAGGGCATGTCGCTCGCACCAATCCTGAAGGAATACCGCGAGCCTTGCCGGGTCGACGACGCAGCCGTGGTGATCGTGAAGTCGATCGTCTCCAGTGCCTGCGTTGTACGGACCAACCTGGCAAATCTGCTTGCGAAAGCGACCCCCAGGCGCATCTTCGTCGTCGCCCCGGTGATGTTCAGGGGGGCCGACGAGGCCCTGCGTCACGACTTCGACTCGGCCATCTCGAATCGCTTCGAGTACATCACGCTGGCGATCGACGACGAGAAGCGCGATGACAAATGGATCGTACCGGGGGTCGGCGGCGACATCTACACCCGGCTTGGCTACGGCGGAGCAGCAAACAAGAACAGGCACGTTCCCGCCCTCGTGAAACGTCGTCGCCAGCACGCCGTGCTGGCGGCTTAGCGCCTGGTCTCTGGTCATGCAGTCGAGTTTGTTGCGGTAAAAACCCGCGGTCTGCGTCAGGTCATCCACACCGAGCCCGACCATCTTCAGTTACTGCCGGCCTCACCGCGATCCCGCTGGATCGGTGGAGAACCTGGCCATGCTGCGCATGCTCGATCACGACGCCAGCGACGCGCTCGTCCGGCCCGTGACCCTGTGCGCCGGGCTCAAGTTCACTGCGCTGCTGACTGTCGTCGGCTACCTCGTCAGCACGAAACCCCCCCTGCCGCCCGTCAATGCAACAGGAATATGCCGCCGTCCGTGCAATACGTCACGGACACCCGCACTCGGCGGCATCAAAACCGAACCCGCCGCAGCCGCCACGGACGTTCGCCTCAGAGACCGCAAACCGGCATGAAATAAGGCTTTGAGCCCTCCCAGGCGTCGGCTTTCTTTACACCAAAGGCATTGGCCAGACATGCGTTTGTCAACAATTCCTTGTGCATCAGAGACCTATGGGCAGCGGCACGGTAGTTGCTCGTGAACGGACTCGTCCCACCGGACGACTACCCCAGCCGACTTGGAGGCATCGAATCCCCATGAAGAAGCTTGCACTTGCCCTTGCACTGACCGGCCTCGGCCTCAACGCCCACGCCGCCGTGATTTCCCACGAGGCGGCGCTCAACCTCGAGACCACCGAGATCTTCCAGAATCTGGACCTCGCCCAGTTCGACGCGAGCCTCGGCAGCCTCGATGCGATCGCGATCGAACTCTTCGGCCGCGCCATCTCCACCGCCTCGATCACGAACAATGCGGCCCAGGCGCAGAACTTCGGCTTCACCAGCACGCTCAACCTGATGTTCTCGGGCGGTCCGCTGGCGGATCTGATCGCGCTCCCCCTGTTCAACACCAGCACGCTCCAAGGTGCCGACAACTTCGGCCGCATCCGCATCGCGGCCGGCGCCACCTATCAGCTGGGCACCGTCGACGTGACCAATTCGCTGCTGCTGACCGTCGATGCGGCCAGCTTCGACGCCTTCATCGGCGGTGGCGCAGTGCAGCTCAACTGCGAGAGCGAAGTCAGTAACACCCAGTCCGGCGGTGGCGGCAACATCAACGTGACGCAGTCCACCCAGGCGGGTTGCGGTGCGCGCGTCACCTACACCTATACCGCCGCCCCGGAAACCTCCATCCCCAACCTCGTGCCGGAACCCGGCTCGCTGGCGCTTCTGGGCCTGGGTCTGGTGGGACTTGCCGGACTGCGTCGCAGGAAGGCCTGACCGCCCCGCCAGCAGCGCCGAGGCAACGAACCGTCCGCGAGGGCGGTTTTTCTGTGCGCGCCTCCGAGGTGCCTGGCTTGCGGCCTGCAGCACGCCTTATCGGAGTGCCTTGCCTCCATGCCCCGCGCGATGAAACCGAGCACCAGCGCAAACTTGTCAGCCCTGAGCTCACGGTGCTACCGTAGTAGCACCTTGAAGCCGGAAATCATCCGCCATGAGCACCACCTCACTCAAGCTTTCCGATGCGCTCAAACAGCGCGCTGCAGAAGCCGCACAACGGCAGGGCATTTCGCCGCACGCCTTCATGGTCCAGGCGATCGAACAGGCCGCCACACAGGCAGAGCAACGCGCGGGCTTCATCGCCGACGCGCTCGCGGCGCGCGAGGACATGTTGACCAGCGGACAAGGCTACGAGGCCGCCGACGTGCACGCCTGGCTGAAGGCGCGCGTCGCTGACCGTAAGGCCGAAAGGCCGAAGGCCAAGCCTTGGCGCGGCTGATCTATTCAACGCGCGCGCTCGACGATCTCGAGCGTGTGGCGGACTTTCTCATCGACACCGATCCCGCAGCAGCCGCCGCAACGGTCGACCTGATCACCGAGGCCGTGGCCATCCTTGCTCGCCACCCCTTGGTCGGCCGCCCTGCCGAGCACGGTCTGCGCGAGTTGGTCATTTCGCGCGGGCGCACGGGTTACATCGCCCTCTACAGCTTCGAAGAGGCACAAGACCGCATCCTGATCCTGGCCGTGCGCCACCAGCGCGAAGCCGGGTACGGGACGCCCGACTGACGCCTCGCAATCCGACACCCGCGCGGGTCGAACCGAGGATCGTGCGGACTCGGGGTGTTGCCGAATCGCGTATGTTTGTAGCCGATTCGGCTACATCACCCCGGCTTCGCCAGCCGCGGGCCATCTCACTCCGCCGCCCTGACCGGTTTGCGCCCGCGC
>DMCZ01000258.1:0-226 GCA_003446655.1 Thauera sp.
GCCTCTTTTCCGGCAGGGCGGTTAGCTCAGCGGTAGAGCACTGCCTTCACACGGCAGGGGTCACTGGTTCGATCCCAGTACCGCCCACCACGGTCCCGCTAGCCGTGCGTGCCTCCCGGAAATCCGATTCGCGTGCGCTAACACGTAGATCGGGCGGTTAGCTCAGCGGTAGAGCACTGCCTTCACACGGCAGGGGTCACTGGTTCGATCCCAGTACCGCCCACCA
>DMCZ01000258.1:505-766 GCA_003446655.1 Thauera sp.
GAATCCCCATCAGGCCATCCGGAGTGTTCCCATGACGAGGCTGCCCACCCTGTTCATTTCCCACGGCGCGCCCACCTTCGCGCTCGAACCCGGCCTGGCCGGGGCCAACCTCGCGGCGCTCGGCCGTCGATTGCCGCGCCCGCAGGCCGTGCTGGTGGTGTCGCCGCACTGGATGACGCGCCAGCCGCAGGTCACCTTGTCGCTGCGGCCCGAGACGATCCACGACTTCGGCGGCTTCGATCCAGTCCTCTACACGCTGCA
>DMCZ01000258.1:1047-1448 GCA_003446655.1 Thauera sp.
CACCTCTATCCAGACGCCGACGTGCCGGTCTTCCAGGTGTCATTGCCGGCGTGGCTGGATGCCGATGGCGCATACGACTATGGTCGCGCGCTCGCGCCGCTGGCCGACGAAGGCGTGCTGATCGTGGGCTCCGGCAGCCTCACCCACAACCTGTACGAGTTCCGGCTAGGCGACCCGCATGCCGAGGCCTACGCGGCCGAGTTCGCGCACTGGGTGCGCGACGCGGTGCTTGCCGGCAATCATCAACGCCTGCGCCAGGCACTCGCGATCGGGCCGCATGCCCGCCGCGCGCATCCCACCGCCGAGCATTACCTGCCCCTGCTGGTCGCCGCCGGTGCGGCGGCACAGGCGCTACCCGCGAGCGTCATCGAGGGCGGCATCCTGCACGGCGTACTCTCGAT
>DMCZ01000258.1:1701-7040 GCA_003446655.1 Thauera sp.
GCTGCGTGCGCGACTGGCAGGCAAGGGCAGGGGTTGACGCTGCCCGCACCACGCTGATCGGCTTCTCGCAAGGCGCAATCATGGCGCTCGAGTCGACGCAACAGCCCGAAACCGTGGCCGCGCGCGTCATCTCGCTCGCGGGGCGCTTCGCTTCACCGCCGCGCGTGGCGCCAGGGATCACGCAGGTCCATCTGCTGCACGGCGAGCAGGATCCGGTGATCGACCCGCGCTATAGCGTGCTCGCCGGCGAAACCCTGCGGGCGCTCGGCGCGGCGGTCAGCGTCGAGCTTTTCCCCGGCCTCGGGCATGGCGTGGATGCGCGCGTGGCCGCGCGGGTGAAGGCGCTTGTCGCCTGAGCGGGGTTGTTCGCCTTGTGGCGGGCGACGGCCAGATGAGGCGTGCTGGTCATGAATAGCAAGGGTGTCGTCCCGATCGCTGTGGTTCAACCGGTCAGCGACAAGCGCTGCATCAGCTGCAATCGCTGGCATGGGCGGCGGCGGCCAGGCGACGTCCCCGGCACCGTCGAGGTCGCCTCTGCGGCGGTGCGGGGTGTGTGCATAGAAGGACCATGGCATCGAAGCTTGCGTGGCGTGCGCTCGGCGTGTGGTCAGTGGGTGCGCTGGACGGCGTTGTCGGACGCCCCCGACGACGGACCTTGACAGGACCATCAGCCCGTCGGGCGCGCGCACGTTCCTGGTGCTTGAGCGCATCAGTCAGGACATGCCATGTCGGGTGAGGATGCCACCAGGTGCTGCACGGGCGGGCCGGTGTGCTCAAGGCGTTCGCAGCCGCGCTGCCGGAAACGTAGCCTGCCAGAGACGAGTCCCCGCGGCGTCCCATGCGGCGACATGCAACTCGCGCGCGCCGGCCGGCCCGGCGAACTGCAGTGTGCAGAAGTTGCGCTGGGTGACCAGTGTCCCCGGCACCGCGCGCACAGGGAAGGGGCGGGGATGCACGCGCGCGGTCAGCGGCGAGCAGGTGAGTTCGGTGAGCGGGTAGGTGCCGGGGCGCTCGCGCTCGGTCAGGTGGGTGTAGTGGATGTCGCCGGAGACGAAGAACACGCCGTCGATGCGCTCCGCGCCGAGCCAGTCGAGGAAGGCCTGGCGCTCGGCCGGGAAGTTGTGCCAGCCCTCGCCGCCGCGCTGTTCGGGCGACGGACGGTCGGTCAGCATGCGGCTGCCGTTTACAACCAGCTTGAAAGTGGCGCGCGAGTCACGCAGTGCGTCCTTGAGCCAGGCGAGCTGCGCTGCGCCGAGCATCGTGCGTGCCGGGTCGGTGCTGGCGTCGTCATCGCGGTGGTAGCGGTCGTCGAGCAGGAAGAGTTCGACGTCGCCGAGCGGCACCCGGCTGAAGGTGCCGGCCACGCCGGGCAGACCGTAGCCGGGATTCGCCCAGTAGTCCTGAAACAGCGCCAGCGCCGTTGCCTTGAGTGCGAAGTCGCGGTTCGAGTTGTTGGGGCCGTAGTCGTGGTCGTCCCAGATGGCGACGTGCTGGCCGGTGCGCAGCAGCCGCTGCAGCGGCGCGAAGCTGCGCGTGGCGGCCCAGCGCCGATGCATGCTTGCGGCAGCCTCGTCGAGGGGCTCGAGGTCGCTGTCGCGGTAGTAGATGTTGTCGCCGAGCCACAGCATGACCTCCGGTCGCTGTGCAGCCACGGTGTCGAAGATCTCGAAGCCGGCGCCGAAGGAGTCGGGTGGGAGCGCGTAAGGCTCGTCGGGGATGTAGTTGCACGAGGCGGTGGCGATGAGCAGCTCGCGCGGTGCCAGGGGATCCGCGGGCGCGGTGGTGAACGTAAGCGCCTCGCCGAGCTCCACCGGCGCGCCGTCGAGCAGCACGCGGTAGGCGTAGCGGGTGGCGGCGTGAAGGCCGTCGAGGTCGACACGCGCGGTGTGGCCGCGTTCGGCGCTGACTGATACCGGCGCGCTGCGCCGTACCGAATCGGGCTGCCCCTGCGGCCAGTACTCGAGCTGCACCTGCGCGGGGGCGTCGGTCATCAGCCAGACGCCGACGCGCTCGGCCGTGGCCGGGCCCGCCATCGGGCCACCGGCGAGGGTGGCCGCGGTGGCGCCGGCGGTTTGCAGCGCCAGCAGGCAGGGCAGCGCCAGACGACGCAGGGCTCGCCAGGCGAGGCCGGAAACAGGAAACCTCGCCGCCTCACCCATTGGAGGGCGGTGAGTCCTCGTCCGGCACCCCGGCGTCGAGCTTTTCTCGAGCGGCATCGTGTTCTTCCTCGAGTCTTCTTCTTGCGTATGCGATGGCGAGCTTCACGAGCACGATCATCGCGCCAGCGACCAGGACGATCGAGAGCATCGAAGCGCGCGGGCCGCCCTCGGGCGTTGCGGCCATGGCCGGGGCACCCGGGAGGCAGGCATGAACACCGATCAATACTGCTGCTACGTACCTCATGCAGAACCCCGCTCGTCGCTCTCGTTGTCTGCCGGGTCTTGCGACTGCCGGCTTTCGTGCCCGTAGTGTCGCAGATCGAGTGCCGCGGAGGTGACCAGGTCCCAAGGATTGACGCGGCTCGGGCAACGCGTCCCGGGTCGTGCAAGCTGCCCGATTGCGCGCTAGCCTGGCGGCTTGCCGCCCATCATCGATCAGACCGGGGGATGCTGCGGTTCGGCGGGCCCCTTGGCCCTACTTCCTGTCGTCGGCGCAAGCGGCGCAGTGGTAGCCGTAGAGTGATGTGCCGCGGACAGCCTGGCGGCGACCGCTCACGGCCCGGCTCTTCATGCATTTCCTGCAGCGGAACGAGGGGAGGGTGACGCCCGCGAGCCGCGCCTGGCGCTGTGTGGCATCGCGATACTGGTCGATGGCGTCCTGGCGTCCTGCTCTGCGCGTGAGTGGCATGCGTACTCCTTCAGTGATCGCTAATCTTTCAGACGGGGCTTCGCGCCCGGCAGTGTCGGTGCCCCGGATTGCAGTCCGGTGATGGGGGGCGTGTGGCGGGTTCTCACGGGCAGGCGGCGGTGTCGGGCAAGACCGCCCGCGCGTTTGCGCCAGTGGCTCCGGCCGCCTGACCCAGGATCCGTGCGAGGATTTCCGGCACTTCGAACAGCGCTCGGTTATCGATCCGGCGGACGTTTGCCTGAAAGCCGTCGAGGCCTTGCAGGAGTTGCGCTACCGCGCGGTCGATGGTGCGAAAGCTGCCATGCACCACGCCGAGCCCGTTCTCACGCACCCATTCCGCGTTGTAGCGCTCCTGCGGCATGGTCCAGGCGTTGTCGACGACGATCACCGGCAGCCCCTGGTGCACGGCTTCGCTGATACTGCCCGGTCCGGGCTTGCCGATGAAGAAGTCCGCCAGGCGCATGTAATGCGGGATGTCGGTGGTGTACTCCACCACGAGGCGCGGCGCGACCGGAGGTAACGCCCGCAGGCGCGCGGCGAGCGCCTTGTTGTGCCCGCAGATCAGGATCAACTGCGTCGTCGCCGCCAGCCGCTGCGCGATGCCGAGCATCGCCTTCGAACCGTGGCCGCCGAACAGCACGAGCCCGGTGGGGCGCGCCGGGTCCAGGCCCACGCGCAGGCGTTCCGCGCTGCGGTCGACCGTGATCGGCGCGTAGAACTCGGGGCGGATGATCATGCCCGAGGTGGCGTGGATGCGCGCCGCGTCGTGGCCGAGCATGCGCGCCTGGTCGGCGGCGCGCGGCGTGCCGCAGATGAAGTGCTGGGGCTGGTCGGCCTCGATCCAGAAGTTCGGCGGCAGGTCGGCGAGATCGGTGAGCAGGGTGACGTAAGGAACCCCGGGCAGCGCCGAGGCCAGACTGTGAAAGAGCGCGCGGTTGAAGTTCGGCACCAGCGACACCACCAGATCGGGCTCGGTCCGCAGCCAGTGCTGCTGCAGTTGCCGGACCAGCAGCGGATGGCCAAGACGGATGGCGGCCTGCAGGAGCTTCAGCTCCTGCGCCATGCCCAGCGTCCACCCGCGCGCCAGGCGCTTGTTGTACCAGTCCTCCGGTCCGCTTCCGGTGACCGCACGGAACTTGTCCTGTGGATCGAGCACTTCGAACAGATTCACCAGACGCACCTGCCAGAACGGCGCCTGCCGGCGCAGCGCGGCCTCAAGCGCCAGCGCCGAGGCACGGTGTCCGCCGCCGGCGTTGAAGTAGATGAGGTCGATGGTCTTCGGCGTCATGATCCGACCCAGGCTGCGGCGTGGGGAGCTGAATGTATGCCGCCCGCCGGGCCGCCGGGCGACTGTGGCAACCCGAGGGTGTGCAGCAGCTTCGCCACGAATTCGGCGGGCGAGGCGTGGATGAAGTAGTCCGGGACGCCGAGGGTCTTGCGTAGCCGCAGGCGATCCTCTGCGCCGTAGGCGACGATGAAGGGGTACATCCCGGCACCGATCGCCGCGACGTAATCGCTGTATTCATCGCCGCAGGCATAGCAGCGCGCCGGGTTGATCGCCAGGCGCTCGCGCGCTTCACGGAACGAAGGCGTCTTGTCGCCGCCGAGGGGAAGGCAGGCGACATGGTCGAAGGCATCGAGGTCGATGTCGTGGCGGGCGAACAGCAGCCGGAGCGTCTCTCTCGGCTCCATCGTGACGTTGCGCGTCACCAATCCGACGCGCACCTGCGGTGCGGCGAGCAGGGTCTGAAGCAGCGGGGCGATGCCGGGGTAGAGGCCGGCCTCGGTGCGGTAGAAGTCGGTCAGCGTCGCCAGCAGACGCTTGCGGTTCTGCTTGCCAAACTGGCGTCGAAGGTTGTTGGGAAACTCGCGCAACCCGCCCAGATACTTGAAGAGCTTTCGCCGTTTCTGGAAACGTGCGAGGTCACCGATCGCCATGCCGTGGCGCAGAAAGCTCTGCTCGACGGCGTGGAAGGCGTCGATGGTGGTGCCATCGGCGTCGAAGATGACCAGTTGGTCGCGGTTGGGATAGGGAGCCATGTCCCGAAACCTAAATGAGCAGTGCGACGGATTCGTGACACAGGTGTTCGACGCCCGGGTGCGGGGCGCGGGGATTCCGGGCGGGAACGATCACCGGCCCGCGCTTTGCGGTGCTTGGGTGGCGCGGAGTGGGGCGGGCCAGGTCACCGTCGCCGGATGCACGAGGGTGCGCAGCCGGTCAACGTCTGCGGGTGTGTCGACGTCGGTGATGTAGGCCGGGTCGGTCGCCGGGAAGGGGGCTGCTGCGGCCGTGTGCGCAGCCAGCCAGTCGCGGATGCCCAGCTCGCGCGGCGTGGCGACGATGCGCTCGACCGCCTGCCAGGACAGCAGCATCGGGTGTCCGCGCACGCCGCCGACCAGCGGCATCATGGCCTCGATGCCCGCGGGCCGTTGCCACCACGCCTGCAGCACCGGTGTGATGTGCGTTGCGGCCAGCAGCGGCAGGTCGGCCA
>DMCZ01000258.1:7270-10460 GCA_003446655.1 Thauera sp.
GGTATGGGCCGACGACGACGCTGATGTCCTCGATTCCCGCCTCGCGCAGCGCGCCAGCGAGGCGCGCCAGGATGCTGCGGCCGTCGATCTCGAGCGTGGCCTTCGGTCGATTGCCGAGCCGGCGGCCCAGGCCGGCCGCGAGCACGGTGGCCGCAATGGGCGCTGGCGGGCGAGGGCTCATGGGCCCGGGACGCTGCATGCGGACGACATGCGATCGGCGGGCGTCGGCTCGGCCTGTGGCTTGCCGGTGTCGACCCGAGCCTGCGCCGGCACGGGCACGCCGTTCTTCACCGCGACCACCTCAGCCATAATCGACAGCGCGATCTCGGCGGGCGTCTTGCTGCCGATGTAGAGGCCCGCCGGCCCGTGCAGGGCGTCGAGCTCCGTCGCCGACAGCCCGAAGTGGGTACCGAGGCGCTCGCGCCGCGCGGCGGTGTTGCGCCGCGAGCCGATGGCGCCGACGTAGAAGGCGTCGGACTGCAGCGCATCGATCAGCGCGAGGTCGTCGAGCTTGGGGTCGTGGGTCAGCGCGACCACCGCGGTGCGTGCGTCGGGCCTGACACGCAGGATGAGGTCGTCCGGCATCTCGCGGCTGATGTCGACGCCGGGCAGCGACCAGGCGGCGTGGCGCTCGATGCGCGGGTCGCAGACCATGACCTCGAAGCCGAGGCCGAGCGCGATCTCGCACAGGAAGCGCGACAGATCGCCCGCGCCGATGACGATGATGCGGAAATGCGGGCCGAAGCAGGTCGTCAGGCGTTGCGCGTTCAGCGTCGGCACGCCGTCGCGTCGTCCGTCCGCCAGCGTCACGCGGCCAGTCGCCAGGTCCAGGGTGCGCTCGACGCTCCTGCGTTGCGCGCAGGCGGCGAGCAGTTCCTCCAGCCGGCTGTGTTCGCCTACCGGCTCCAGTACCAGCTCCATGGTGCCGCCGCAGGGCAGGCCGAAGCGGTGCGCCTCGTCGGCCGAGATGCCGTAGCGCTGCAACGCCGGCTTGCGCGCCGCGCAGGCGGCCTCGATGCCGCCTTCCCGGATGCGATCGATCAGGTCGTCCTCGATGCAGCCGCCCGACACCGAGCCGACGGTCTCGCCGCGGCCGTTGATCGCCATCAGCGAGCCCGGCGGGCGGGGCGACGAGCCCCAGGTGCGGGCGACGGTGACGAGCACCAACGCCTCGCCCGCAGCCCGCCAGGCGCAGGCGGTTCTCAGCACGCGGGTATCCAGATCTTCCATGGGGGCTCCCCGGCAGCGAAGGGGTGGGTGGACGCGGGGCTCAGGCCCGCTCGAAGGGCAGCGTCCGGATCGGCTTGCCGGTGAGCTGCGTCAGCGCATTGGCGAAGGCCGGCGCGAGCGGCGGCAGGCCGGGCTCGCCCATGCCCGTCGGCGGCTCGGCGCTGGGGACGATGTGCACGTCGAAGGCCGGGGTGTCGCCGATGCGCGGGATGGCGAAGCCATCGAAGTTGCGCTGCGCCACCTCGCCGTCCTTCAAGGTGATGGCTGAACCGGGCAGGCACATCGACAGCCCCATGATCGCCGCGCCCTCGACCTGCGCCGCCACGCCCAGCGGGTTGACCGCGAGATTGCAGTGCACGCCGGCCGTCACCCGATGCAGCACCGGCTGACCTTCCCTGATGGAGGCCTCGACCACGTAGGCGACCACCGAGCGGAAGGACTCGTGCACTGCGACGCCCCAGGCGTGGCCCTCGGGGAGGCTGCGCTGGCCGTAGCCGCTCTTGTCGACCGCGAGCTGCAGGGCCGCGCGGTGGCGCGGGTGCTGGTCGCCGAACAGCGCCATGCGATAGGCGACCGGGTCCTGCTGCGTGCTGCGCGCGATCTCGTCGACCAGGGTCTCCATGACGAAGGCGGTGTGGGTGGAGCCGACGCTGCGCCACCAAAGCACCGGCACGTTGAGCTTCGGGTGATGGACCGTGAGGCGCATCGGGAACGGATAGGGTTCGCGCATGCCTTCCACGGCGGTGGCATCGACGCCGTTCTTGATCATGCCGGCCTCGAAGGGCGTGCCTGCGGCGATGGACTGCCCGACCAGCACATGGTCCCAGGCAAGCACGCGGCCGCTGTCATCGAAGCCGATGCGCGCGCGGTGCAGATGCATGGGGCGGTAGTAGCCGCCGCGGATGTCGTCCTCGCGGCTCCAGACCAGCTGCACCGGTCCATCCAGCCCCGCAGCGCGCGCGGCCTTGGCCACCTCGCAGGCCTCGACGACGTAGTCGCTCGACGGCACCGCGCGCCGCCCGAAACCGCCGCCCGCCATCTGCACATGCACGTTGACCTGCTCCGGCTTGAGGCCGAGCACGCGCGCCGCAGCCTGGCCGTCCACACCCGGCAGTTGCGTGCCGATCCACAGCTCGGCGCCTTCGGGGCCGATGCGCACGGTGCAGTTGAGCGGCTCCATCGGCGCGTGCGCCAGGTAGGGGAAGACGAACTCGGCCTCGATCTTGTTGGGCGCAGTCTTCAGCGGCGCCATGTCGGCGTTGAAGTGGCGCGGACCCGGCTGGGTCGCGAGTTCGCGGTAGTGCTCGAGCTGGCGCGCGCTGTCCACCTTGTCAACGCCGGCGGTGTCCCACTGCAGCGTGAGCGCTTCGCGGCCGAGCTGGGCGGGCCAGTAGCCCTCCGCCACCACGGCGACACCCTCGCCCCCGCTGTGCGCGAGCGGCACGCGCAACACGGCCTTCACGCCCTTGACCGCGCGTGCCGCCGCGTCATCGACCGACGCGAGCCGGGCGCCGAACACCGGCGGATGCGCGATCAGCGCGGTGAGCTGGCCGGGCAGGCGGACATCGAGACCGAAGACCTGCCGGCCGCTGCTCTTGGCCTGGGCGTCGAGCCGCCGCGTGGGCTGGCCGATGAGGCGGAAATCCTTCGCGTCCTTCAGGCTCACCTGCTCGGGCACCGGTTGGGCCATCGCGGCGTTCGCCAGTTCGCCATAGCCGAGGCGGTGTCCGTCGGCGCGCACGACCGCACCGTTCTCGGTGCGCAGGGTGGTCACATTGACCTTCCAGTGCTCGGCCGCCGCCGCGAGCAGCATCGCGCGGGCGCGGGCGCCGAGCTCGCGGTACTGCATGAAGCTGTTGTGGATCGAGTTGGAGCCGCCGGTGAGATGAACGCCGTAGAGCGGATCGGGATAGGCCCTGTCTCTTATACACATCTGACGCTGCCGACGGCGAGGATAGTG
>DMCZ01000155.1:0-928 GCA_003446655.1 Thauera sp.
CCCAGCGTGCCGGTGAGGCTCGCCAGCGTGCGAAAGAAAAGTTCTTCCTTCCAGTCCTCGATCGGGCGATCGTAAGCCTTGAGCCGCAAGGCGGCGCCCACGTGCGCGCAATGCGCAGCCAGCTGTCGGCCGTGCTCAGTAGCAGGAGAGACGAGCAGTTCCTCGATGCCGCGCGCTGCCAGTGCCTCCAGCACGCGCGCAGGCCACGCCGCGCTGTTCGTGACCAGCGTCTCGCCGTGCACCGCCTCGAGCATCTGGCGCAGGCGATCCACGCGCGCTTCGGCTCGGTAGCGCCAAGGCTCGGTCAGGACGTGCGCGTCATAGTCATCGACGACCGGACTCGTATCCTTGAGACTGGCTCGAAGCTTGGCGAAGATCCGTTCTTTCGCATTCATTCCGTCGGTGCTCATCTGGCCGCTCATCTCTCGTCACCAAGGTGCTCGTGGGCGAGCTCGTGCAGCGTGCGCGCGGCGGGCCTTGGCGCGCTGCGATGCTCGGTCCACGGCCCGATGTTCGAAGGCATCAGGCCACGAAAGCGCGTGCCGGCATACATCGCAGCACGGTAGAGCGCAGGCGAGGTATTCAGCTTGCGCCACGCCTTCCATATCATGGCTTCCTTCCTGGAGTACTTCGCCCCCTGCCCGCGCATGTGCTGCGGCTCCGCCGCCGGCGGCCTCACCGCTTCCTCACGCAGGCGGCGCAGCAGCGCGGGAATCGGGATCTTCACCGGGCACACCTCACCGCAGGCGCCACACATGGACGAGGCCGTGGGCAGGTCGCGCGTGGTGTCGAGCCCGAGCATGTGCGGAGTAACGATCTTGCCGATCGGACCGGGATACACCGTGCCGTAGGCGTGGCCGCCGATGCGGGTGTACACCGGGCAATGGTTCATGCACGCGCCGCAGCGGATGCAATTCAGGGTCTGGCG
>DMCZ01000155.1:1231-2791 GCA_003446655.1 Thauera sp.
GAGATCATGTTCACGTAGGTGGTGATCGCCTGGCCGGTCGCCGAGCGCGTCAGCAGCGACAGCAGCGGGACCACGTCGCGCAGGTTCTCGACCACCTTCTCGATCCCGGTCACCGCGATGTGCACCGGCGGCACGGTGGTCGACATGCGACCATTTCCCTCGTTCTCGACCAGCAGCAGAGTCCCGGTCTCGGCGATCGCGAAGTTGACGCCCGAGACGCCGATGTCGGCCTCGAAGAAGTTGCGCCGCAGCGTCTCGCGTCCGATCTGGATCAGGCGGTCGACGTCCTCGGTGTAGTCGACGTCGAGCTTGTCATGGAAAAGCTTGGCCACCTGGCCGGCGTTGAGGTGAATCGCCGGCATGATGATGTGGGCGGGCTTCTCCTCGCGCAGCTGCACGATAAACTCGCCCATGTCCGATTCGAGGCAATCGATGCCACGTGCGCCCAGGTAATGGTTCATCTCCATTTCCTCGGACACCATCGACTTACCCTTGATGATCTTCTGCGCTGCGTGCTGCTCGACGATACGGTGGACGATGGCGTTGGCCTCATCGACGGTCTCGGCCCAGTGCACCTTGATGCCATTGCGCGTGAGATTGACCTCGAGCCGCTCGAGCAGATCAGGCAGCCTGGACAGCGCGCGCGCGCGCACCCGGTTGCCAAATGCGCGCAGGCGCTCAAGTTCATCGGCATCGGGGAACTGGCTGCGGCGCTTGTCCATGAGGAAGTCCATCGCACCGCGGAAGTTGCGCCGCAACTGCGGGTCAGCCAATGCCTCGCGAGCATTGCGCTTGAAGGCGATCGGCACCGCGGACGCCTCGGCAGGCTGGCTCATCTTGCGACTCCCTTCGCGGCGGATAGGGTTCGACGAAGCAGGAAGCTCGCCAGATGCTCGCCGCGCAATGCGTCCCCCTGCTTCTCGAAACAACCATTGATGTTGAGCAGACAGCCACAGTCCGCGCTGACCACCTCGGATGCACCGGAATCCCTCAACGCCGCGGTCTTGTCCATGACCATCGCGCCGGAGATATCCGGCATGCGCACGCTGAAACTGCCGCCAAAGCCACAGCATTCGCTCTCGTGGTCATGGTCGATCCGCTCCACGCCCGCAAGCTGTGCCAACAGCGCGCGGCCATGCAGATGGGTGTTCATCTCGCGCCGGGCCGAGCAGGAGGTGTGCAGCGCCACCTTCACCGGGGCGCCCTCGTCCTCGAGACGGACCCTGCACACTTCGAGGAGGAATTCGGCGAGTTCGAAGGTGCGCCCGGCCAGCGACTCGATCTGCCCCAACATTTCCGGTTCGTCCTTGAACAGCTCGAAGTAGTGATGACGGAACATGCCCGCGCAGGATCCGGAGGGCACAACCACCGGCCATGGCCCGGCGAACAGCGCCAGCTGGGCACGCGCGACCTCGCGTGCCTCGTCGGTATAGCCGGAGGTGTAGGCGGGCTGGCCGCAGCAGCTCTGCGCCTGTGGAAAGTGCACCTTGATGCCTTCGCGTTCGAGCAGCCGGATCGCGTCCATCCCCGCGCCGGGGAAGAAGACGTCGATCACACAAG
>DMCZ01000155.1:3129-4227 GCA_003446655.1 Thauera sp.
CCAGCGCGTAGATCGCGATCAGTGCGACGATGCCTGCCATCAGCACGTAATAGACCGTCGGCCAGAAGGTCTTGCGCAGGATTGCGCCTTCGCGACCGAGCAGACCCACGGTCGCGGAGGCAGCCACCACGTTGTGGATCGCCACCATGTTGCCCGCAGCCGCACCGATCGCCTGCACGGCGACGATCAAGGCGCCGGAGATGCCGAGCGTGCTCGCGACGCCGAACTGAAACTGGCTCAGCATCATGTTGCTGACCGTGTTCGAGCCCGCGATGAAGGCGCCGAGCGCGCCCACCGACGGCGCCAGCAAGGGATAGACATTGCCCACGCTGTCGGCCACCCACTGCGCCATCGCAATCGGCATGCTCGGCAGGTCGGCCGCATTGACGCCCGAGTTGATCAGGATACGCACCATCGGCACGGTGAACAGCAGCACAAAGCCGGCGCCGAGGAGCACGCGGGAAGACTCGCCCACCGCCTTCACCAACGAGCGCGCATGCATGCCGTGCAGGAAAGTGGTGACCAGCACGACGGCGACCAGAATCCCACCCGGGAGGTAGAGCGGCTGGAAGTTGGCACTGACGCCCTTCTCGCCCAGCATGTCGGGGAAGTTGATGACCACCGACTTGAGCGCGCCACCCACTTCAGGGAACACCCGGCTGATGACGAGCAGCGCGCCCACCAGCACATAAGGCAACCACGCACGGACCATGCTGATCTGTTGGTGGTGGGGCAACTGGTCGAGCTTCATCTCCACGCTGCCCATCCACTCGCTCGGCCAGTCCTTGGGCTCGGCGAAGTCCCAGTGTTTTCTGGGCACAAGAAAGCCAAAGCGAGCAGCCGTCGTCACGATCGCGAGGCCTACCAGACCGCCGAGCAGCGACGGGAACTCGGGCCCGAGGAACACGCCGGTGAAGGCATACGGCACGGTAAAGGCCAGGCCCGCGAACAGCGCGAACGGAACGACTTCGAGACCGGCCTTCCAGCTCTTCTCCTTGCCGAAGAACCGGGTGAGCATCATCGCCATCACCACCGGCATCACGGTGCCGACGATCGCGTGGATGATCGCCACGTTGCCGGTAATGAGTTGCAGGAAGA
>DMCZ01000155.1:4432-5895 GCA_003446655.1 Thauera sp.
AGCCAGGCGATGATGATCGCCTGAATCCGGCGGTCCGGACTGATCGTGGTGAAACCCGAGCGGATCGCCGCAATGCCGCCCGAATACTTCAGCGTATTCAGCAGCAGGATCGCGCCGAAGATGATCCACAGCACGCCGATCGTGATCACCAGCCCCTGCAGGGTCGAGGCCAGCACGCGGTTGAAGCTCATGTCCCACACGAACAACCCGATCAGTGCGGTGACGATATAGACGACCGGCATCGCACGCTTTGCGGGCCAACGCAGGCCGACCAGCAGAATCGCTGCGAGCAGGATCGGGGAGAAGGCCACCAGGGCCAGGGCGCCAGGTTGCATGCCTTACCCCCCTACGGAAAGGCTGCGCAGCGCGCCAGCCTCAAGGGCCACGAATGTTACGACAACCATCAGATTTCCCCTCCTCAACAAACCCTGCTTGGTCTAGAATCGCCCAGTGGTCATACCACTTAGCCAAAATGTGCCCCAGCCTAAGTCAGGCCTCCTTAGCCTGTCAATCAAAATCATCAACTTTCCCGATGCGGGCATAACACCCCGTCCACCTCCGGTTCCCACGTCTGGTCCATGCTTGCCCCCACCCCGCCCGGGAGATAGATTGCGCAGACCTCCCTCCCCCCGTGCGGACCCCGAAACCAGGAAACGCGTCCATGAAAGTCATGCCCCTGCAACAACGCCGTCTGTCGGACGACATCGTCGAGCGCATCGAGACAATGATCCTCGAGGGCAACCTCCGCCCGGGGGAACGCTTGCCAGCCGAGCGTGCGCTGGCAGAGGAATTCGGCGTCTCGCGGCCTTCGCTGCGGGAAGCCATCCAGAAACTGGTTGCACGCGGCTTGCTCACCAGCAGGCACGGCGGCGGCACCTTCGTCAGCGATGCGCTCGGTTCCGCGTTTCGCGACCCGATGATCGAACTCCTCGGGCGCAACCCGGAGGCGCAGCGCGATCTGATGGAGTTCCGCCACACGCTGGAAGGCTCATGCGCCTACTACGCTGCGCTGCGTGCAACGGAGCCTGACCGCGAGCGCCTGAAGATCGCCTTCGAGCGCGTGCAGGACAGCTACCTGCGTCAGGGGCGGATCAGCCGCACGGAGGAAGGGCACAACGACGCGCTGTTCCACCTCGCGATCGCCGAGGCAAGCCACAACGCCGTGCTGCTGCACACGATCCGCAGCCTGTTCGACCTTGTCGAACGCAACGTGGTTACCAATATCGGCGGGATGTACACACAGGGAGAGGGGGTCCGGGAGACGCTGCTCTCCCAGCACGAGGCGCTCTACAAGGCGATCATCGATCGCCGCGCGGACGACGCTCGCCGCGTGGCGGGCGAGCACCTGGATTACGTGCAGCACGTGCTCGCGCAGGCAAAGGACGAGGCGCGGCGCACCGAACGCGCGGCGCGGCGGCGAGTTCCAGCCTGAGCGCCCTCAGGGGGCGCTGGGGCTCAGGGGC
>DMCZ01000155.1:6113-7295 GCA_003446655.1 Thauera sp.
GCAGGGCACGCTGCCCCGCGCGGCCGTCGGCGGGCAGGCCAAGGGCCGCCTGCTCGACCTTGAGCGCCTCCCTCGTGCGCGCGCCGATCATGCCATCCGCCTCGCCGATGTCATGCCCACGCGCGATCAGCAGGCGCTGCAGCTCGCGCCGCTCGGCGCGCGAAAGCCCGGGGTCATCGGTCGGCCAGGGGGTCGCGAACGGTACGTCACCGCGCAGGCGGTCGGAAAGGTGGGCGATCGCAAGGCCATAGCTTTCCGCTGCGTTGTATGAGTAGATCGCATCGAAGTTGCGGGTGACCAGGAAGGCTGGCCCCTCCTTGCCCGCCGGAAGCAGGAGTCCGGCCGCCGTCTCACCCGAGGGCATGGGCGCGCCATCGACCCGCTTGACGCCGCGCGCGATCCATTCCGACACCGGCTGCTTGTTGCGCCGGCCCGCTCCGGCGACATCCAGCGTGCGCGGCAGGCTGACCTCGAACCCCCAGGGCAGCCCGCTGCGCCAGCCAGCACGCTTGAGGAAGTTCGCGGTCGACGCGAGTGCGTCCGGCACGCTATCGACCAGGTCGCGCCGGCCATCGCCGTCGAAATCCACCGCCAGGCGCATGAAGGTCGAAGGCATGAACTGAGTGTGTCCGAAGGCACCTGCCCACGACCCGGTCAGTCGCTCGGGCGCGACATGGCCTTCCTGGATGATCTTCAGCGTGGTGAAGAACTCGCCGCGGAAGAAGGCCTGACGCCGTCCGAAGCACGACAGCGTCGACAGCGAGCTCAGCAGAGGCCGGCTGCCGAAGTTGCGCCCGAAATTGCTTTCCACCCCCCACACCGCGACGACCGTTGCGGGGTCCACACCGTATTCCGCCTCGACCCGAGCCAGCACCGGCGCCCATCTGGCCAGCATGGCGCGCCCATCGGCCACGCGCTCGTCATCGACCAGCCCGGCGAGGTAGTCCCAGATCGGGGTCACGAACTCCGGCTGCGCATCGAGGAAGCCGACCACGGTCATGTCGGGCGCAAGCTGCCCGGTGTAGTTGTCGTAAATCGCAGCGCTCACGCCCTTCGCCAACGCATCGGTGCGCAGGCCCGCGAGGCACGAAGCGAAGGCAGCATCGTCCGCCCGCGCGCCACCCGAAACGAGGACAGCGGCAAGGGTGGTTCCCAGGACAAGCTTCCGAGGCAGCATGGCGA
>DMCZ01000155.1:7529-9375 GCA_003446655.1 Thauera sp.
CGATCGAGCGCATTCGGCCTGCCCGCCCCACAGCGCTGCGGGGCCTCAGCGAACCACCTTCACCGCCGCGCCGGGGGCGTCCCAAACGCCTCGCGCAAGGATCTTGCCGCGCTCGAACACCAGCCAGCTCTGACTGCCGTAGTGCGGCAGGGCACGCACCACCGCTTGCAGGGCGGCGACGTCTTCCGCCGCGACCACAGCCAGGGGCGGCGCCCCCGCACGTCTTGCGGTCCACACGCGCACGTCGCCCCCCGGCACGGGGATTCCCGGTTCGCCCGCCCAACCGGCCTGCTCCAGCGCGCGCGCCACGGCACCCCGCGTCCCGACCAGCAGGACGGGCGCATCCCCGCGGATGAGCGCCGGGGCGCCGAGCCGCTGCGGCGCGCGCTCGAACAGCCGATCTGCGAGCGCCTTCGCGGCCTCGGCCAGTTCGGGCGTCATGGTCGATTCGTCCCCGGTCAGGCCGTCGGCGATGACGAGCCGCGGCGCGGGCGCGACAATCCACTGGCGCAGGATGGGCGGAAGCTGAGCCGCATCGGGCAGGCGCCATACACGGAGTTCGGGATCGAGTCGCACCTCGGTCGGCGCGAAATCCACTGCCAGCTCGACCACCGTACGATCGCGGTCGATGTCCACCCAGCGCACGTCATCGCGTGCCCCATCGCTCAGCTGAATGGGCACGCGCAGGCGATAGGCGGGCTCCACCTGCGCGAGCTCGACACGGAGACGATGGCCGGCGCGAGCAGCGTCGTCACGCTGCGCCTCAGGGGCCCACGCGCCCTGTGCCGGGGGCTCGTCCGCGCCGGTCACCAGCCATGCGCGCGCTATTTCGAGTACGGGTCCCCCAGGCACGTTCAGCCACTGGCTGAAGAAGGACTCCAGCACACGCCCCGACGCCTCCTCAAATGCGCGCTGCAGCTCCGGCCAACCCGCTGCGCGAAAGCGCTCCCGCTCCCAGAACAGCCGGATGCCGCGCGCGAAGGCCTCCTCGCCGATGACGTCGCGCAGCATCACGAATACCATCGCAGCCTTGCCGTAGCCCACCGCGGCGGCGGCACCATGGGTGCGCGAGCGAAAATCGGCCAGGGCCTGATGGCTGCCCGCAGGCAGCGCGGCAAAATCGCGCAGCCACCCAAGGCGCATCTCCCGCGCCAGCGCGGGCGACTCCTCTTCCTTGTAGGCGTAATCCGCCATGAAGGTGGTGAGGCCCTCGGACCAGTTTCCCCGCGCGTAATCCACCATCACCCCGTTCCCCCACCAGTTGTGCAGAACCTCGTGGCCGAGCGAGCTCGCACGGATGAACGGCAGGCGGAGCACCTGTTCGCCGATGTAGGTCAGCGTCGGCATGCCGAAACCGGTTGGCAGCGGGCTGGCCACGACCGAGAACTCGGTGAAGGGATAGGCGCCAATCAGCGCGCTGTAGCGTTCGATGTAAGCCTGGCTGTCGGTCAGATAGTCCTCCGCCAGGCCCGCAACCTGGTCCAGCGCAGCGGGAAAGTAGGTGCGCAGGCGCAGGGGACGGCCATCGGCCTGTGTGGCGCGGCGTTCGCGCACGACCCACGGCCCCGCCATCAGGTCGATGCCGTCCGTCGGCTGATCGAACGCGAAACGCGCGCGGTAGGGATCGCGCTCCGTCGCCGGCAGGCTTTCCTCCTCGAGCCGCCCCGCGACCAGGGCACGCTGGCCACCCGTTACGCTGAGGTTAACGCGATAGGAGAACAGCGCCGCCGGGCGCGGATACCAGCCAGCTCCAGCGGGCAGGTAGCTGCCCGCGGGCGAAGCCATCGGCGGCATGCCCTGAAGCACATCACGGTGGTCACGCTCACGTTCGAGTGGCGGGGGCACC
>DMCZ01000155.1:9536-16262 GCA_003446655.1 Thauera sp.
CCCCCCCCCCCCGCGGCCCCGGGCGCCCGCGCGGGGCGGGGGCGCCCCCCCCGCCGCGCGCGCCCCCCCCCCCCCGCCATAACGCAGCGTCAGCCTTGCCCCCTGGGGAACCTCGATCCGCCACGCACGCCAGGCATCGCGCCGCCCTGCCGGCCATACGCGCACTGCGCGCCCATCGACAGTGGCTGCACGGGGCTGCAAGGCCTCGTGGAGCACGAACTGGTAGTCGCGCTCTGCCGGCCAGAGCACGGCTTCGACCTCAAGCTTGCGCGATGACGGCTCGAGCACGACGTCGAGCTCGAGTTGCGGCGCCGCCTGCACCGCGCCGATGTGGACCAGCAGCCATGCGAGCACCAGCAGCACGCCCGCGCGCCAGCGCCTCAGCTCGCCCCGGCTGAAGCGCCCCGCAGCACGCCACAGCGCCGCTGCCCGCATCGCGCGAGTCCAGCGACGCATTTCAGCGCTCAACAGGGAAGCGGACAACGACTTCGCGAACCTCGCCACCGCGCTGCACTTTAAGCGGCAGCCAGGTTCCACCCGGCTGAGCCCGCACTGCCCCAATCAGATGTACCGGCCGCCTGGCCGGCATGCCTGCAACCTCAGTGATGATGTCGTCGCGTTGCAGCCCACTCCGCTCGGCCAGGCTTCCGGGCGTGACCTCGGATATCCGCACCCCTTTAGCGTGGTCCTCGAGCGCAACTCCCAGCCGCGGCGGCGGCGGCGGGTTCTGGCGCGCCACCGGGACTGCGAACACCGCGTCTGCCAGCCCAGCGCCCAACTCGGCACAGGCCGTGTCGGCACCAACCGGCATCAGCTGACCGATGCCGTTCTCGCCCAGGTCACGAAGTTGGTGGGCGACACCGTGACCGTAACGCACATGCCCGCTGCCCATGATCGCCACGGCGAGCGGCAACCGCCCGTCCGCAGCCGCGTGACGCTGTCGCCCCGCCACCAGCGCTTCGGCCATCGCGCGGTCCCAGGCAAGCTGCGAGTCGACGAAGTTACGGAACCCACGGTCGCCGCGCCCCGCACTGGCGCCGGACTTGCCGCGCGCGCGCTGATGCTGCGCATGAATCTCGAAGAGGAACTCCTCATAGGCTGCAAGCGGTGGCGCGGCCTGGCCCACACCCTCGCGCTCGGCCTCGGGCACACCTGCCCAGCCCTTCTCAGCGATCGCACGCGTGAGCGTGCCGTCGATGTTCAGGGCCAGCATCGGGATCCGATTCAGGCGCGCAAAGTGAAAGAGCGGGAGGTAGAGTTCGGCGGGCATGCTCCACACCTTGCCCCAGTCGCTCTGGGCAAGGAACTCGGACTCCGTCAGCTCGCCCGCCACCCAGCGATCGAGCACCCCCTGCACCCGGCGCGGGAACATCTCGAAGCCGATCACCATGTGCGGTCGCTGTGCATGCAACGCAGCCAGCGTCTGCAGCTGCCAGCGATGGTGGTCCATGTCGTCGTGCTGCTCACCTAGAAGCACCACCGCACGCTGCGCCATCGCTGCGAGCAACCCGCTGGCATCCACCGGCTGG
The DNA here is from genome assembly GCA_003446655.1 of Thauera sp. GTDB lineage: Bacteria > Pseudomonadota > Gammaproteobacteria > Burkholderiales > Rhodocyclaceae > Thauera. Next base: position 11,066 of record DMCZ01000155.1, read on the forward strand.
GGCACCGCACCATCCGCGCGCGCCCAAGACCCCGGATCGAGGCATGTCTGGGCGCCGGATTGCGCCGCAGCCGCGATCGGCACGAGCCCGGCCAGGCTGCACATCAGCGCAAGCGCGCCAAAGCGTGAATGTGAGGACATGACGAACCACCCGACGAAAGGAACAAGCGGTAGAACCTGCGCGCGGCGGCGAGTTCCGGGCGCCACCGCGCAGCCAGCCGCTCAGGGGCGAAAGTGGTCGACGCGATCGGTGATGAGCCCGTCCAGCCCCAATGCAAGCAGACGCGCCGCCTCGGCATCGTCGTTGACCGTGTAGGCGAGCCCGCGCAGCCCGGCCGCCCGCGCTGCCAAGGCAGTCGCCGGCGACCACGCCTGCTGCTCGGCCACGATGGCGACGCAGCCCAGGCGCGCCGCGGTCTCGCGCCAGCCATCGGCAAAGCGCTCCAGCAGCAGACCGCGTGGCAGGGACGGCGCGACCTCCGCTGCAGCGGCAAGCGCGACGGGGTCGAAGGAGGTCAGAAGCGGCGCCGGGACGCAATGCCAGTGGTGCGCGACCTCTGCCGCGACCACCGCACCCGTGCGTTCGGCGTCGCCCGGCGCAGGCTTGAGTTCGATGTTGAGCGCGCACCCATGACGCATGCAGAAACCCAGCACCTCCGTCAGGAGCGGAAGCGGCTCCCCCGCGTAGCGCAGGGAATGCCAGGCGCCCGCGTCCAGGCGCGCGAGTTCCGCCCACGTGTGTTCAAGCGCCTCGCCCGCACCGTCGGTGGTGCGCTCGAGTCGATCGTCATGGAGCAGGAAGGCTTTCCCGTCGGCGCTCAGCCGGACATCGCACTCGAACATGCGATAGCCGTACTCATGGCCGCGCGCGAATGCAGCGAGCGTGTTTTCCGGCGCCAGCCGACCCGCGCCGCGGTGCGCTATCCAGCGCGGATACGGCCAGGCGGCGGACATGCTCAACCCGCGCCGTCCGCCTTGGGCTGGCGCGGACGCCGGGCACGTGACGACGCCTTGCGTGCGGGCGTCGGCTCGCCGCTGGGCGCTTCGCCGGACGAGCTTCCTGCCTGCGCAGGGGTCGCAGCTGATGCCTCCACGGTCTCGCTGGCAAGCTCAGGCCCGCTCTCGACCGGGCCCGCCGCGGGGCGCGTCCGGGTCGCACCCGCTTCGGGAAGCTCCGTCGCGCTCGCCGATAGCGACGATGAGCGCGCCGACCGCGCGGAGCCCCGCCCCGCGCGCGGTTTGCGACCCTCGCCGCGGTCCTCTGCAGGCTCCGCGCCCTCGCCGCTGCGCTCGCTCGATGCGTCCGCCGGCTCCACGGCAGTGGCCGTCGCGGGAGCAGGTACGCTGGCCACCTTGGCCGTTGCCCCACGCCCGCGCCCGCGGCCGCTCTTCGGTCTCGGCACTGACTCAGCCGGCGTGCTGGCCGCAACCACGTCCGGTGGCACGGCATCGGCGGGCGCAGGCATCTCGGTCGGGCGCACCAGCTGTTCTTCCCGCCCAGCAGACCCCGTGCCTTCGGTCTCCGGCATGGACTCAGGCCCGGGCGCCTGCGCTTCGATCGCCTTGCCTCCGCGACGGCGCGAACCGCGCCCCCCCGTGCGCCCCTCATGCACAGCCGACGCTGCAGCTGCACTGGCAACCTCCGCCGGCGAGGGGGCTTCCGCCACCGGCTCCCGGAGCTCGCGTCCGCGCGGCTCACGCGACACGACCTCAGATTCGACCACCACAAACCCCGGACCCGGCCGCGTCACGTAGGTACCCGACTTCTCGTCGCGCCCGAGCTCGAGCAAGCCGCGGCCCTGCGCCTCCTCAAGCAGGTTGCCGAAGGCACGGAAGCCGAAGTAGCTCTCGTTGAAGTCGGGCTTGCGGCGCTTGATCGCTTCCTTGAGCATCGACGACCAGATCTTTCCGCTCTCGCCACGCTCGGCAAGCAGTGCCTCGAAAGTCTCCACCGCGATGTCGATGGCCTTGCCCCGCCGGGCCTCGAGCTCCTCGCGGCGCTGGCGCTCCTCCTCGGGCGAGCGTCGCGCGGCCTGCGGCACGTTCTCGCGCGCCTCGCGCTTGGCCGCCGCGCGCTGGCTGTCGCGTACCAGGTCGTCATAGAAGATGAACTCGTCGCAGTTGGCGATCAGCAGATCGGAGGTCGATTGCTTCACCCCGACGCCGATTACCTGCTTGGCGTTCTCGCGCAGTTTGGAGACCAGTGGGGAGAAATCGGAATCGCCGCTGATGATGACGAAGGTATCGACATGAGACTTCGTGTAGCACAGGTCCAGCGCGTCGACGACGAGCCGGATATCGGCAGAATTCTTTCCGGACTGGCGAACGTGCGGAATCTCGATCAGCTCGAAGTTAGCCTCGTGCATCGCTGCCTTGAAGCTCTTGTAGCGTTCCCAGTCGCAATACGCTTTCTTGACCACGATGCTGCCCTTGAGCAGCAATCGCTCGAGCACGCGCTTGATGTCGAACTTCTCGTATTTCGCATCCCGAACGCCGAGGGCTACGTTTTCGAAGTCGCAGAACAGCGCCATGCTGACACTGTCGGGGGAGGAAGCCATGAAATTCTCCGGGTCGGAACAGTGTCGATGTTAAGCCCTCGTCACTGTCTGCACCAGAACGCCGTCGACGCCCCCGCAGGTGTCGATGCCGGGCGAGGCGTTCGGGCGGGTCGCTTTGTGTCGCCCTGATCGCCTATGCTTCGAATGCCGCATCCACCTCAACAAAGGAGACCCCTCATGGAGACAACTCACATGCTTGCCGTCGCCCTCGCTGCGACCGTCATCAGCGGACCTGTGCTGGGTGCCGAGCGTGCGAGCGCGCAGCTCGTCGACCGCCAGGGCGCCACGGTCGGCGAGGCCACGCTGAGCGAGGGCCCGCACGGCGTGCTGATCCACGTATCAGCGAAGGGCCTGCCGCCGGGGCCGAAGGCGATCCACATCCACAGCGTCGGCACCTGCGAGGACGGCGCAGCGGGCTTCATCGCCTCGAAGGGCCACCTGAACCCGAGCGCGAAACCGCATGGCTTGATGAACCCCGAGGGTCCCGATGCCGGGGACCTGCCAAACCTCTTCGTCCACGCCGACGGCAGCGTCGAGGCCGAGTTCTTCACCACCTTCGCCAGCCTTGGCGGCGCAGCGGGCCGAGCTGCGATCCTCGATGTGGACGGCGCAGCGCTCGTGATCCACGAGAACCGCGATGACCACGCCACACAACCCATCGGCGGGGCCGGACCACGCCACTTCTGTGGGGTGATTCGCGCCCAATGAGTCCGCCGACGCCCCCTCGCAGCGCGGGTACGCGCCGGCGGCGGGGGCGTAGCGCCCATGCTGCCGTCATTGCAGGTGTGGTGATTGCGCTTGCATCGCCATCACTGGTCGCCCGGTCGCCCGTCGCGGCAGAGGTGTCGCCCCGGGGCATCGGCCCGCTCGTGCTGGGCGTTCCGCTGCGCGAGGCTGCGCGACAAACGATTCCACTGGATCCCGCCGCGGCCATGATCGGCCCCGGCTGCGACGAGCGGGATCAGATCACCGTGGTCCTGCGCGTCGCCGGCATGCCGATGTCCGTCATGGCAATGGCTGACGCGCAAGGGCGGATCGAGGAGATCCTCGCCACGCCCGCGGACAATGCAGGCGTCACCCTTGCAGATGCCGAGGCCTGCCGGACGCACGGTGAGAACTTTGCGGTTCGCCTCGCCCCGGCGCTCGGCGTGGCGCGCCCGTGGTCGGTACGGCACAAGCCGGTGTCGACCGAATTCACCTTTGCACTCGAAGGCGGCGGCCAGGGCCGCACCGCGCCGCGCGTGGTTTCCCGCTGGTTTTCTGGTGGGCGTACCTGCGATCTGCTGCTTCAGTTCGGCGGCCGCGGTGCAGCGCCCTGAGCGTTGCAAAGCCACTGTCGTCCTGCAGCCGGCGCTCCCCGAGAGATTCGCGGCCGGCGTCCCCTGCGAGCCACCTCGGCTGTTGGCGCCCGGCTTGCCGCCTCAAGCCGATTCTGCTATTAAGTCGGCTCTCTTCATTGACCACCTACGGAAGCTGATCCATGGCCGACGATACCCTGCACAAGCAATTCCCGCCCTACGTACCTGCAGCCGGCGAGGAATACATGAGCGAAAAGCAGCTGGCCCACTTCCGCGAGATCCTCAACTCGCTCAAGGGCGAGCTCGTGGACGATATCGAGCGCACCGTCCACACCATGCAGGACGAGGCGACCGTGTTCGCCGACCCGAACGACCGCGCCAGCCAGGAGTCGGACATCGCCCTCGAACTGCGCAACCGTGACCGCGAACGCAAGCTGATCAAGAAGATCGACGAGGCCATCGGCCGCATCGAGGACGGCGAGTACGGCTACTGCGACAGCTGTGGCGTGGAGATCGGCCTCAAGCGTCTCGAAGCACGCCCGACCGCGACCATGTGCATCGATTGCAAGACGCTCGAGGAGATGCGCGAGCGCCAGGTCGCAAAGTAAGCGCTGGTTCTGACAGCCGCATCCACGCGAGGGGCGCCATGGCGCCCCTTTTTGCTGCCCGCCGCAACACTTCAGCGCCCGCACGAAAATGAAAAAGGACGCATGAGCGTCCTTTTTCGTTGTTGCGAGGCAGCGCGGTGATTTCACCGCACCCCTGAACCTCAGTCCGCGCTCTCGTTCAGCAACGCCTTCATGCTCAGGCGGATCTTGCCGCGCTCATCGGTCTCGAGGACCTTGACGCGCACGACCTGGCCTTCCTTGACGTAGTCGGAGACGTTGTTCACACGCTCATTGGCGATCTGCGACACATGCAGCAGGCCATCGCGACCCGGCATGATGTTCACGATCGCACCGAAGTCGAGCAGGCGCACGACTGGGCCTTCGTAGATCTTGCCGACCTCGACCTCCGCCGTGATCGCCTCGATCTTGGCCTTGGCAGCCTGCGCACCTTCGGCGCTCACCGACGAGATCTTGATCGAACCGTCGTCCTCGATCTCGATGACGGTGCCGGTCTCTTCCTGCAGCGCACGGATGACCGCGCCGCCCTTGCCGATCACATCGCGGATCTTTTCGGGGTTGATCTTCATGTTGATCATGCGCGGCGCGTATTCCGACACCTCGCCGCGGCTGCTGCCGAGCGACTGCTGCATCAGACCCAGGATGTGCAGGCGGCCTTCCTTGGCCTGCTCGAGCGCGGCGTGCATGATCTCCTTGGTGATGCCCTGGATCTTGAT
>DMCZ01000155.1:16492-16823 GCA_003446655.1 Thauera sp.
GCGAAGCGGTTGCCTTCCTTGATCAGGCCCATGGCGATGCCGGCGACGTGATTCTTCAGCGGCACGCCGGCGTCCATCATGGCGAGCGAGCCGCCGCACACCGAGGCCATCGACGACGAGCCATTGGATTCGGTGATCTCGGACACGACGCGCACCGTGTAGGAGAACTCTTCCGGCTTGGGCAGCATGGCGACCAGCGAGCGCTTGGCCAGGCGGCCGTGGCCGACCTCACGGCGCTTGGTCACACCGAAACGGCCGGTCTCGCCGGTGCAGAAGGGCGGGAAGTTGTAATGGAGCAGGAAGCGCTCCTTGTACTCGCCGGCGATGGCGT
>DMCZ01000155.1:17094-17411 GCA_003446655.1 Thauera sp.
AACAGCGCCGAGCCGTGGGTGCGCGGCAGCACGCCGGTGCGGATCTCGATCGGGCGCACGGTGCGGGTGTCACGGCCGTCGATGCGCGGCTCGCCGTTGAGGATGCGGCTGCGGACGATGCCCGACTCGAGGTTGAAGAAGATGTCCTTCAGCTCATTGACCGAGGGGGGGTTGTCGACGCCTTCGGTCAGCTGACCGATCACGCGCTTGCGGATCTCGGACAGGCGGGCCGAGCGCTCCTGCTTGCTGGTGATGCGGAAGGCCTCTTCCATCTCGGCCTTCGCGAGCTCGGTGACGCCTGTCTCTTATACACATCT
>DMCZ01000208.1:0-1113 GCA_003446655.1 Thauera sp.
AGATGTGTATAAGAGACAGCGCCCGCGCTTCCGCTGCGGGGCGAGCATTCGCCACCACCCATCAGGGCGCGACGGCGCGCAGCATCACCATCCTGGAAAACCTTCACCAGACGCAGGCTGGCGGCGGCTGATCACAACCGCTGTACCCCGCGCCCCGCGGGCCTCAGGACCGGATCATTTCGCCAGTCGGCGCTTCACCCGGCGGGGGTCAGGCTCAGCGCGCCTGGCTCACTGCATCAGCAAGGCGTTGATCGCCGCCACGTCGTCCTCGCCCAATGTGCCCGCTGCCGCCTTCAGGCGCAGTTGGGCGAGCAGGGTGTCGTAGCGGGCCCGCGACAGTTGCTGCAAGGTATCGGCGAGCTGAGCCTGGGCGTTCAAGACGTCGATGTTGATGCGCACCCCGACCTCATAGCCGAGCTTGTTGGCCTCGAGTGCCGACGTCGAGGACACGCGCGCGGCCTCCAGCGCCTTGATCTGCGCCATGCCGCTGGTCACACCCAGCCACGACTGGCGCGCGGCCAATGCAGCGCTGCGGCGCGCGTCCTCGAGGTCGGCGTCAGCCTTCATGCGCAGCGCCGCTGCCTCGCGGCTGACCGATGACACCCGGCCACCCGCGAACAAGGGCACGTTGAGCTGCAGGCCGACGCTGGTGACCTCGTTTCGCCCGGCGGATAGCTGGACTTCGTTGTTGACGCCGTGCCGTGCGACCAGATCGACCGTCGGCAGATGGCCGGCGCGCGCGCGCTCGACCTCGCGCGCGGCGATCTCGCGCGCCAGTTGCTGCGCCTGCACACCGAAGCTGCCCGACTCGGCTGCGGTGACCCAGTCGGCGATGTTCTCGGGCTGCGGGCGCTGCAGCGCAACCCCTTCGCGCAGGCCGGCCAGCGCCTCGGGTTCCTTGCCGATGATCTGCGCGAGGCTCTGGCGCGCCACCTCCAGCTGGTTCGTGGCCGCAATCTGCTGCGCCGACGCCAGGTCGAAGCGCGACTGCGCCTCATGGACGTCGGTGATGGTGACCGTGCCGACCTCGAAACTGGTCTTCGCGAGCTCGAGCTGCTCGGCGGCAGCGGTCTTCAACTGCGTCACCGCAGCGAGCGCGTCCTGCGCGTTGAG
>DMCZ01000208.1:1324-22961 GCA_003446655.1 Thauera sp.
CCCTGCTTGAACTGCACCCAGTTCTGCCACCGGAACAGCGGCTGGGTGAGCTGGACGCCATAGCCGTTGCTGTTGTAGCTCTCGGTGGTAGGAAGCCTGCCGCCGCCTGGCTTGAGATTGGCGTCGTTCCACGTGGTATTGGCATCCATGCCCACCTGCGGCAAGAGGCCCGCGCGCCCCTGTACGACCTTCTCCTGCCCGGCCTCGTACTGGGCCCGCGCCGCGGAGAACTTGGCGTCGTTGGCGAGCGCATCCCGGTACACCTGCATCAGGTCGGCGGCAAGCGCGCCACCGGAAAACAGGCCTGCGATACAGATTGCCAGGATTCGCTTCATCGTGTTCTCCGCAATTGAGGTGCGTCGCGCTCAGTACTGGGCCATCCTCGGGTCGACCTGCGCCGCCCAGCCGGCGACGCCGCCGGCCAGGTTGATGACACGGGAGAAGCCCTGGCGTTCGAGGAACATGCAGACCTGCGCGCTGCGCCCGCCGTGGTGGCAGATCACCACCGTCTCGCGATTGCGGTCGAGCTCGGAGAAGCGGGCCGGTACGCTGCCCATGGGCATTGCCACCGAACCCTCGATGCGGCAGATTTCGAGCTCCCAGGGCTCGCGCACGTCGAGCAGCAGCGGCGCCGGCTGCTGCGGGTCACTGAGGCGCTGGGCGAGTTGAGCAGGGCTGATCTGGCGCATGACTGACTCAGAAGCTGAAATCGTCGCGCTGCGGTGCGTTCTTCAGCATCGGCACGACCGTCTCGAAGATGTCCTCGGTGCGGAAGCGGCCTTCAGCCTCGCAGGTGATCAGGCGCGCCTTCATCACCGGCGCCTCACCGACGAAGGCGAACAGGCGGCCGCCCACCTTGAGCTGCTCGAGCAGCGCCTGCGGCACGAAGGGCAGCCCGCCCGAGACGACGATGACGTCGTAGGGCGCACGCTCGGCCCAGCCATTGATGCCGTCGCCCTGCACCACCACGACATTCTCGACGCCATTGCGTGCCAGATTCGCGCTCGCCAGCTTGACCAGCTCGGGCTCGACCTCGATCGTGCGCACCCACTCGGTGCGCGCAGCCAGCAGCGCGGCGAAGTAACCGGAGCCGGTGCCGATCTCGAGCACCGAATCCGACTTCGACAGACGCAGCGCCTGCAGCACCTTGCCCTCGATCACCGGCTTGAGCATCACCTGACCGCAACCGATCGGGATCTCAACGTCGGCGAAGGCCAGCTCGCGATGGGCGGCCGGCACGAATTCCTCGCGCTTGACCGTCATCAGGAGATCGAGCACATCCTGATCCAGCACCTCCCAGGGGCGGATCTGTTGCTCGACCATGTTGAAGCGCGCTTTCTCGAAATTCATCAGGGACTCCCGGCGAAATATTAGCACACGCTAATGGATAGCGTTATCCACAAAGGCAAAATCGCGTCATTCTAGCGCAGTTGCTGCACCGCGATCCGCGCGCGTTGGGCGGGATCACTGCCCGCGAGAGCCCCTTGCAAGCCCTCGCCCGCCCTGCAGCCTCAATCGCCCGTTCCGCGTGAAGGCTTGCGCGAACGCCCACCTTGCGCGCGTGCGTCGCCCTTCCTCGACACGGGCTTCTGTGCCGCGCTCCGGCTCGCTGCAGCGCGCGCGACTTCGGCCTGTTGCAGCCACAACAGCGCGTCGACATGGGCGATGAAACCCTCCAGATACTGCGGCGCGATGTCGCGCATGCGGATGAGCGCCTGCAGGGCCAGATGATGCGAGTTGAGCGGTCCGGCGTTCTCAGGTGCGCCAGCGCGCGCGCGTGACAACTGCTGCTCGAGACTGAGGCGCGACCATGTGCTGCGGAAATAGCGCACGGACTTCAGCTCGGCCGCGGACTGCAGCGGCGTTCCGTACGGGACTGGCTCGCCGCAGGCATCGCCGGGGTGGCGCGCCACATGCGCGAGCAGGGCGGCAAGCGGCCCGGGCACGGGAGCCGACTGCACCGTCGCAGCCGCATCAGGCGCGCGATCCAACCCGCCAGCCGGGGCTGTGCCCCCGGAGGACTCATCCCGCCCGTCCGGTAGCGCAGCAGCACGCGAGGCCTCATCGGCGAGCGCCGGCTGATCGGCTGCAGGCCGAGGCACGCCACCCGCGCGCTCGAAGCGCTGACGGAAATCCGTCAGCCGGCGCGCAATCCTGCGCGCCCCCGCCGCGCGCGGGGGGCCGGCAAAGCCCTCCAGCCGCCGCAGCATCACCTCGATCACCCGCCAGTTCACGGGATCGAAGGACGCCGCACCAAGCTCGCGCAGGCGCTCCACGCAGGGATACAGCATCGCCTCGGGCGCCTCCTCCAGTGAGGACGCGATGGACGGCAGCGCCTCAGCCATCCTTGCTCGCCGCCTGCGACGACCTGGGCACCGGCGCCATCTCCACCCGGCGGTTGCGCGCCCGGCCCTCGGCATCGTCGTTGGACGCCACCGGCTGCTCGGAACCGAAGGCCGCCGCGAACACCGAGGACGAGGGCACACCCTCCTCGATCAGCGCCCGCGTCACGGTCAGCGCGCGCTGCGCCGACAGGTCCCAGTTGTCGGCGAAGCGCCGGTTGGTGTCGAGCACCGGGCGGTCATCGGTGAAGCCGCTCACCATCAGCATCTCGTCGCGGGTGGCGAGGTAGGCCGCCAGGGGCGGCGCAAGGCTCTGCAACACCTGCCGGCCTTCGGGCTGCAGCTCGGCCGAGTTGAGCGCGAACAGCACGCTGCCGCTGATGCCGATGCGCCCGTCGTTGAGCGTCACCCGCCCGCTTGCCAGCGGCACCGCAAGCGCCTTTTCCAGGGCCTCGCGGCGCTGCTCCTCGATACGGCGCTTGTGCACCTCTGCCTCGAGTGTGGTCGCCAGCTCGAGCTGCACGCCAAGCACGCCGACCAGGATCAGCACGAAGGCGCCGAGAAGACCCGACATCAGGTCGCCGAACACCCCCCAGGCCGGCGCCGCCTGCTCGATCGCGCCATCGCTGCCGTGAAGCTCGTCCATCCTCAGCCCTCGACAGCGCTGGCGGCCGAACGACCGGGGATCTGCTGCAGGTCATCGACGATCCGCTGCTGCGACATCAGGCTGAGGTCGATGAGCTCGCGCGCCTGCGCAACGTAGTAGGCGAGTTGCTCGTCGCTGCGCGTCATCGCCTTCTCCAGCGCGCCCTCGATGCGCTCCAGGCTCGTCATCAGCCTGGCGTTCGAGTCGCTGAACAGCTGAACGGCGAGGCCGAAGCCCTCGGCCAGGCTGGCGACCTCGACCGCGCCGCCGGCAACTTCGCCCGCCGTTGCGGCCAGGCGCGTAGCCTCGGACTCCATGCGCTGCTCGAATCCGGCCGCCGCGCGCTCGAGCGCCGCGGCCGAGGACGCCACCAGCGCGTCGATGGCCTGGCGCTGCTCGGACGACGCGTGGTTGATCGCGTCGAGCAGTTCGCGCAAGGTCTCCATGATGCGGTTACGCTCGTCGAGCGCGGCGTTGTCGCGTGCGATGCTGGCCGAGAGTTCATGGCGCAACTCCCCGATCACCTCGGCCGCCACGCGCGGCGCCTCGGCGGCCGTCTGCATCAGCGCGCCAACCTGCTCGATCGTCCGGCTGGCCTGGGCCTGCGTGCTGGCGACGAGCGCGTGCGCGGTCTCATCGAGGCGATCGACAACGGCCTGCTGGCGGCCGCCCGCCTCCGCGCCCATCCTCTGCCATTCGCTGGACAGCGACACGACCATCGCCTGCAAGGCTTCGGACTGGGCGGCCTGGCGGGCTGCGTCGCGCGTGGCGAGCTCCGCCTGCAGCGCACTGACCGTTGCACCCACCTGATCGACGAGCGCGGCGGAGCGCTGACCAAAAGTCTCGGCGAAGCCCTCCAGACTGTCCTGCAAGGCGCTGGCAAGCGTCTGACCACTGCGCTCCTGGCTGGCCAGCGCCTGGGTCCAGCGCTCGGCTACACTGCCGGCGCGGGCATCGAAGCGCTCGACCAGCCCGTCGAGTTGCGCCTGCACTGAATCAGCGACCCGGCTGTGCAACGCGGCGGTCTGCGCGGCGAGCGCGTTCGCGGTTTCCGCGAGGGCGGCGCGCAGTTCCTCGTGTGCGCCATGGACCGAGGCCAGGATCGCGGTGGCACGCTGTTCGAAGCCGCCACTCCAGGCAGCGAAGGATGCATCCAGCCTGTCGACGAGCGCCGTGCTGCGCTGCTCATGGTGGGCAAGCGCGGCGGCCCAGTTCGTGGCCACGCCAGCCACCGCCGCATCCAGGCGCTGCGACGCGCCGTCGAGCTGCGCGCGCACGCCCTCGGCCACGTGCTGCTGCAGCGCGCTCGTCTCACGGGCGATGCCAGCCATGGTGTCGGTCACCAGCGGCTGGATGATCTGTCCTGCAAGGCGGGCGCTTGCGGTGAGGCTTTCCTTGAGAGACGCATCGACGGCAGTCGCGAGCGCCGAATAGCTGGAACGCGCCTCGTCGTGGAAACGTTGCTGCTCGCCCGCCATGCGCGCGTGCAGCGCCTCGTTCTGCGACGCCATCTGCGCCATCATCGCCTGCAGCGTCTCGACCAGCACCGGCAGCGTGCGCGCCTGCTCCTGCACCGCCTGGAAGGCATCGAGGCGCTGCTGCGCGAGCGAGAAGCCGCGCAGCTCGCGCGCGATCCGGCTGTCGAGGCCCTGTGATACCTGCAGCCGTGCGCGCCGCACCAGTGCCGAGATCAACCCGAGCATCGCCGAGGCCGCCACGCCCGCCACCGAAGTGCCGAAGGCCACGCCCAGCCCCTTGACCGGCGCGGCAAGCGAGGAGCGGATGGTCTGCAGGTCGGTGGTGGTCTCGAGCGCGATCACCGCGCCGTTGAGCGTCATCACCATGCCGAGGAAGGTGCCGAGCATGCCCAGCAGCACGAGCAGGCCGACCAGATAAGGCGTCAGCGCCGGACCGGGCAGGCCCACGCGCTCGCCCTCGAGGCGCAGGCGCACCGCGTTCTGCAGCGAGGGCGGCAGGCCGCGCAGCCAGGCGCCGGCGTCCGGCAAGTCGGGCGGGATGGTGTCGAGCGCGCGCTGCAGCGCCGCGGTGGCGCGATCGAAGCGCAGCAGCTCGAACGCACCGCTCAGGTACACCAAGCCGATCAGCGCGGTCATGCCCAATGCCAGCGGGCTGAGGCCGACGTAGCCGGCCCCCACCCATCCCACCACGGCCGCCCCCAGCACGAAGGCGGCCACGCTCAAGCTTCTGTTCATTGCAGTTCCGTCGATTTCGTTTCCAGGGCGGCGAGCAGCCCGACCACCGGCATCAAGCGCAGCTCAAGCTCGGCCATCAGCACGCGCTGGAGCTCGACGCAGAAGCGCGCGAGCCAGCCGCCCGGGTCCATCCAGCGCGCGGGGTCGTCCGCCTGCGCGGCGTCGCGCGCGCGTTGATGGCTCTCGTGAAGGTGCGCGAAGCGCTTGCCGAGCAGCGCCGGCACCGTCGCCAGCAGGCTCGCTTCGCGCGCCGCGAGCGCCTGCTCCATCACTGCATCAAGCCCGGCAAGCTGGCGCAGCGCGCTCGAGTGCCGCCCCAGCGCGGTGCGCACCGCGGCGCGCAACGGGCCGATGCTGGCCGCCATCGCGCGCTGATGCGCCACGTAGTAGCGATGGAAGGGCGCGAAGTCCGCCGCCGTCTCCGCGGTGTCGCTCGGCAGCGGCGTGGGCAAGGCCAGCGCCGAGCCGACGGATTGCGCCGTGTCGGCGGTGATGCCGGCGGTCAGCGCCGCGCGCACGCGCACCAGCTCAGCGCGCAGGAAGGCGGCCGGCATCGCGCGCGACGCCGGCTCGGGCGGGATCGCATGCAGCGCCGAATACAAGGCCAGCGCGTCCTTGAGGTCCAGCCACTCGCCCAGCCGCGCGGCGAAGTCCTGCTTCGGGTCCGCGACCTCGGCCACGGCCAGCTCGGCGAGCAGCCGCACCAGCCCGGCACTGTTGAAACGCGTTCGCGGCGCAGCCTGCGTCATCCCCGATTCCGCCGCCCCGTGGGCGAAAAAGGGCGAAGGCTACACCAAAGCGGCAACTTGCGTCCGCTCGTCCCGGCGCTCACGCGCTGTCCGGTTTCACCCGGTACCACGCCGCATACAGCGCCGGCAGGAAGAGCATGGTGAGCACGGTGGCTACCGTCAGCCCGCCCATGATCGCCACCGCCATCGGCCCAAAGAAGGTGCTGCGCGACAGCGGCACCATGGCGAGGATGGCGGCCGCCGCGGTCAGCATGATCGGCCGGAAGCGGCGCACCGCCGATTCGACGATCGCATCCCACTGCGTGCGCCCGGCCTCGACGTCCTGGCGGATCTGGTCCACCAGGATCACCGAGTTGCGCATGATCATGCCCGACAGCGCGATCGTGCCGAGCAGGGCGACGAAGCCGAAGGGCTTGCCGAAGGCGAGCAGGAAGGCGGTGACGCCGATCATGCCCAGCGGCGCGGTCAGCACCACCATGACGGTGCGCGAGAAGCTCTTCAACTGCAGCATCAGCACGGTCAGCACGGTGAGGATGAAGACCGGCATGCCGGCACCCACCGAGGTGCTGCCCTTGGCGCTCTCCTCCACCGAACCGCCGACCTCGAGGCGGTAGCCGAGCGGCAGCGCGGCGCGGATGCGCGCCATCTCGGCGGCGAGCTGGCCCACCACCACCGCCGGCTGGGTGCCGTCGTACAGCGTGGCGCGCACGGTCACCGTCGGGATGCGGTTGCGGCGCCAGATCACGCCCTGCTCGAAGTCGTGCTCCACGCGCACCACCTGCGCCAGCGGCACGCTGCGCCCACCCGCCACCGGCAGCGCCAGATCGGCCAGCAGCGACAGATGCACGCGCTCGGACTCGGCGCCGCGCAGCACCACCGCGATGGTCTCGGTGCCCTCGCGGAACTGGGTCACGGTCATGCCCTGCAGCGAGGTCGCGAGCAGGCTCGCGATGTCCTGCGACGACACGCCGAGCAGGCGCGCCTTGTCCTGGTCGATCGCCAGGCGCACCACCTTGGACGGTTCCTCCCAGTCCAGATGCACGTTCGACAGGTGCAGATTGGCGCGCATCGCCTCGGCGACGGCGTGGGCCTGACTGCGCAGCGCGTCGAGGTCCGGCCCGCTCACCCGGTACTGCACCGGAAAGCCCACCGGGGGGCCGTTCTCGAGCCGGTTGACGATGCCGCGCAAGGGCCAGGCCTGGTCCGCGAACAGGCGGATCAGCTTCGCGCGCAGCACCTCGCGCTCGGCCAGCCCGTTGGTGAGGATCACGATCTGGGCGAAGTTGGTCTGCGCCAGTTGCTGGTCGAGCGGCAGGTAGAAGCGCGGGCTGCCGCTGCCCACCCAGGCCACGTAGTTGTCGATGCCGTCCTGCTCGCCGAGGAAGGTCTCCAGGCGCTTCACCGCGGCCTCGGTGGCCTGGTGCGACACGCCTTCGGCCAGACGCAGGTCGACCAGCAGCTCGGGCCGCGTCGAATCGGGGAAGAACTGCTGCGGCACGAAGCGCGCAAACACGAACAGCGAGCCGACGAAGATCGCCACCGTGAGCACGATCACCACCCAGCGCCAGCGCACGCAGGCATTCACCACGGCGCGCAGACGGTTGTAGAAGGGCGTGTGGTAGATCGCGAACTCGTCGTGCTGCTCGTGGGCGTGGATGTCGCGCTCGGCCAGCCGCCGCCCGAGCGCCGGCCACACCCGACCGGCCAGCCGTGCCAGCGCCGAGGGCTTGCCGGCGCGCTTGCTGAAATCGGGCAGCAGGTAGTAGCCGAGATAGGGCACGAAGAGCACCGCGGCGATCCACGACACCAGCAGCGCGGTCACCGTGACCTGGAAGATCGAGCGCGTGAACTCCCCCACCGAGGACGCCGCCAGCGCCACCGGCAGGAAGCCGGCCGCGGTCACCAGGGTGCCCGAGAGCATCGGCATCGCCGTCGAGGTCCACGCGTAGCTCGCCGCGCGCACCCGACCCCAGCCCTGCTCCATCTTGCTCGCCATCATCTCGACCGCGATGATCGCGTCGTCCACCAGCAGGCCGAGCGCGATGATCAGCGCGCCGAGTGAGATCTTGTGCAGGCCGATGTCGAACAGGTGCATGAACATGAAGGTGATCGCCAGCACCACCGGGATGATCACCAGCACCACGACGCCGGTGCGAAAACCCAGCGACAGCAGGCTCACCGCCATCACGATCAGCACCGCCTCGGCCAGCACGTAGACGAATTCATTCACCGCCCGCGTCACCGCCCGCGGCTGGTCGGCCACGCGCTCGAGGCGGATGCCGACCGGCAACTGGGAGACGATCGTGTCCACCGCCGCGTCGAGCTGGCGACCGAGCGCGACGATGTCGCCGCCGGCGCGCATCGACACGCCGATGCCGAGCGCCTCCTGCCCCATGTAGCGCAGGCGCTCGGCCGGCGGGTCGGCGTAGCCGCGGCGCACCTCGGCCACGTCGCCCAGGCGGAAGCTGCGTCCGCCGGCGCGGATCACGGTGGCGCGGATGGCGTCGAGGTCCTCGAACTGGCCGCTCGGGCGCAGCCAGATGCGGTCCTCCGCGGTCTCGAAGAAGCCGGCGCCGGTCTCGGCGTTCTGCCTGGCGAGCGCGCCGACGATGTCGTCCACGCGCAGGCCGAAGGTGGCGAGCTTGGTGTTGGAAATTTCGATGAACACGCGCTGCGGCTGCTCGGCGAAGAAGCTCACCTTGGCCACGTCCTTCACCCGCAGCAGCTCGCTGCGGATGGCCTCGGCGTGGCGCTTGAGTTCGGCGTGGCTGACGCCGTCGCCGACCAGCGCGAACAGGTTGCCGTAGGTGTCGCCGAACTCGTCGTTGAAGTAAGGCCCGCGCACGCCGGTGGGGAAGGTGTGGGCGATGTCGCCGATCTTCTTGCGCGCCTGGTACCAGATGTCGGGGATGTCGCGCGAGCGCGTGCTGTCCTTGACCAGGAAGAACACCAGCGCCTCGCCGGGCTTGGAATAGCTGCGGATCACGTCGGCCTGGGCGATCTCCTGCAGCTTCTTCTCGATGCGGTCGGTGACCTGCTGCTCGACCTCGCGCGCGCTCGCCCCCGGCCATTCGGCGCGCACCACCATGACCTTGAAGGTGAAGGGCGGATCCTCGGACTGGCCGAGCCGGGTGTAGGAGAAGATCCCGATCAGGGTGCTGACGATGAGGAAATACAGCACCAGCGAGCGGTGAGTCAGCCCCCACTCGGAGAGGTTGAAGCGGCCGCGGCCGATCGCGTCCTCGTCGTGGTGGCTCATCGCTTGACGTCCAGCAGCACGGGTGCGCCCTCCTCGAGCGCACGCACGGTCTCGCCCTCGACCAGCGTATGCACGCCCGCCACCACCAGCCGTGACCCGGCCGGCAGGTCGGCGCGCAGCAGGGCACCGTCCTCGCGCCAGGCGAGGATGTCGACGCCGACCGGATGCACGTGATCCCCCTCGCCGACCACCCACACCGTGCCGCCATCGGGCTTGCCGGGCGTGCGGGTGACGGCGGCCAGCGGCAACAGCACGCCCTGCGCTGCGGCCTCGGGCGCCGCGAACAGCACGCTCGCCGTAGCCCCGAGCGGCAGACCGGCGTCGGCCTGCGCCACCGCCACGCGCAGCGCATAGGTGCGGGTGGCGGTGTCGGCGGCGGGCGCCACCTCGCGCACGCTGGCGGCGTATTCGCGCTCGGGCGCCGCCCAGGTGCGCACGCGCGCCGCCATGCCGGGCTGCAACTGCCCGGCGCGGCCCTCGGGCACATGGATCAGCACCTCGCGCTCGTCGGGGCGGGCGATGCGGAACACCGACTGCCCCACGCCGACCACCTGCCCCGGCTCGGCGAGCACGGCGGTGACGACGCCCGCGGCCGGGGCCTCGAGGCGGGTGTAGCCGGCCTGGTTGGATGCGGTCTCGGCCTGCGCGCGCGCCTGGCGCAGCCGCGCCTCGGCCGCCTGCAGCGCGGTACGGCGAGTGTCGAGCACCGAAGACGAAACGAACTTGCGCGCCGCCAGCTCCTGCGCGCGCCCGTATTCGGTGCGCGCCAGCGCCAGATCGGCTTCGGCCGCCGCGAGCGCCGCCTGCGCCGCGCTCGCGGCAAGGCGCGCATCGGCGGGGTCTAGCAGCGCCAGCAGCGCGCCCGCGGCCACCTCGGCGCCGACATCCACCTTGCGCTCGATGAGCTTGCCGCCGACGCGGAAGGCCACGTCGGCCTCGATACGCGCCCTCACCTCACCCGCGTAGATCTGGACTGCGGGGGCCGCCGCCGCACCATCGAGGGTCCGCACGAGCACGGCGCGCGGCGGCGGGGCCTCGGGCGCCGGGGCGGAACAGGACACGAGCAGGCAGGCGCCGGCGATCGCGGTCAGCAGGGTACGGATGCGCATCGGGATTCTCTGCAAGGTGCGGACGCGCTGGTTTGCGCCGGGCGTCCGGTGTCGCGAAACGAGGCCCGTAGTGTAGCGCTTCGGCCTTGTGACCAAGGTCACCCAGGGGGCCCGGCCATGCATTCGCAGCACCCCGGCCAGCCGCGGCGCCGCCCGTCAGCGCGCTCAGCGCGACTCGAGCAGCAGGCGGCCGTTGGCGGGCTGGATCGGCCGGCCGTTGCGCGGGTACAGGCGCGCGAACACCGCGAGCTGGTCGTCGGCGATCGGCAGCGGCTGCTTCATGACCACCCACAGCACGTCCTCGGTGCAGGGCGGCGTCGGCAGCGAGCCGGTGTAGAGGAAGTGGCCGGGGTCTGCCGGCACGAGTTGAGCCAGGTCGATCACCGCGTCGGGCGAGAACTCGCGGCCGCGATCGAGTGGCAGGTTGTTCCACAGCGTCTGCAGCACCGGATGCGCCTCGCCGCCGGCAGCCAGCAGTAGCGACAGGATCGCCTGCTTGCCGTCTGCGCTGCGGTGCTCGAGATAGATTGCCATGTCGTGCGCCATGCCGCCGACGCGGTCCTGCGACGGACGGTGCAGCGTGAAGCGCTCGAGCGCGTAGCGCACGCCGCGCACGGTGATGCCCATGCCCTCGCCGACCTCGACCTGCAGCGTGTTGCCGGTGTCGCGAATACGAAAGCCGCTGCGCCCGTAGTCGAACTGCACTGGCGCCAGATCGACCGCGATGCCGTCGCGCAGATCGATCGGCGACTGGCGCGTGCCCTCGGCGCACACCCGCCACTCCGGGCGCAGCTTGCCCCAGTTGTGCGGGCCGGTATCGCCGTCGTAGCTCCAGCCGGCGGACGTCGCCGGCATCGGGGTGACGCGGATGCCGCGGGCTTCGAGCGTCGAGTTGGATTGCGGGGTGGTTTGCAGGATAGGTTGGGGGGCGGCTGGCAAGGGCGTCCGCGACGCCACCTGCGAGGACTTGCTGGCTTGCTCCGCCGTGGCCTGCTGGCGTGCGGCACGAGGGGGCGCTTCTGCCGCCGGCTGCGCGCGCGCGCCACGCTGAGTCCGCGCGGGGGCAGCAGCGGGCTCGGGGGTGGCACGCTGCAGGGCGGGCGCGACTGCGGGCTGCCCCGCTGCGCTGCGCGCGGGCGCAAGCGGCTGGACAGGCGGCGCCGGGCGCAGGGGCGCCGTCGCCGGCGTCGAACTGTGCGCGGGCGCAGGCCTTGCGGCCGGCGTCGCCGCTGCGGGTGCAGGCGCCGGCTTGCTCGCCGCGGCCGGCGCGGCCGGCTGCTGCGCGGGCGCGGCGTCTGCCTCGGCCTTGGCCGCGATGCCGGGCAAGGGCGGCAGGATGGATCTGCGCGGCGCGGACGCCTCGGTGCCCGCCGACGCCCCGCCGGGGAGGAATTTTGCAGGGATCTCCACGTGCGTCTCGAACGGCGGCTCGGCAGCCTGCCCCGCAGACGGCGCGGGCAGCGGCGTCTCGCCGGCACGGATCAGTTCGGGGGGCGCCGCCGGCTCGGGGCGGGCGGCAGCCAGCGGCGCCGGGCTCACCGTTCCGGATTGCGCGCGGGTCGCTGACGACGTCGCGGGGAGCGTGGCCTTGGCGGGCGGCATCGGCGCTGCGGCGGGCGTCGGCGCTGCGGCGGGCGTCGGCGCTGCGGCGGGCGTCGGCGCTGCGGCGGGCGTCGGCGCGGGCGGCACGGAGACCGGCGCGGCTGAGGCTGGGGCGGAGGCGGTAGGCGGAGGAGTGGCAGGCTGCGGCGCCGCCGGTGTCGTAGCCGATCCAGCCGCAGCGGACGCCGGCGCGGACGCCAGCTTCGCGGCCTCGCTCGCCAGCTTCTGCAGATCGGCGGCCGAGGGCGGGTTGCACACCTCGCGCCACATGCGCTCGTCCACCGAATTACGCGCTACGGCGAGCGGCGTCTGGTCGGGCACGGACTCCTCGCGGACGATGTTGTCGTCCTTGTCCACATACACGCGCTTGACCGTGACGAAGGCGCGGTTACGGCAGTCGTAGCGGTTCAAGGCCTTGATCATCGCGTAGCCCGAGGCCTTCGCCTCTTCGGAGGTCAGCACCACCCGGCCCCAGGAGATCTTCGTCCCGGCGTCCGACGACAGGATGCTGCTGCGGTCGATCTCGACGCGACGGTTGCGATCGCTGAGCACCAGTTGCCAGTCGGCAGCCAGCGCCGCCCCGGCGGTGTGGGCGAGCAGCAAGGCAGCGAGAAGCGGGCGGAGAGCGTTCATGGATGTCGGATCATCGAGGGTGACAGCATGCTAATCGACCTCTGCGCGCAGATCTTGAGCACCTTGCCACGGCAGAGTGCATACAGTATCTTCCCTCGCTCTCGTTGGGGGTGCCCGCCGCGCACGGGCTGAGAAACACCCTTGGAACCTGATCCGGCTCGCACCGGCGTAGGGAAACGTACATCATGAGTTCGTCCGCTTCACCCGCTGCCAGCAAAGGCGGCGCGTCTGCTGCATCTTCCGGCAAGTCCTCCCGCATCCCGAACGTCGTCTCCATCGCCGGCGTTGACCCGTCCGGCGGCGCTGGCGTATTCGCCGACCTCAAGGCTTTCAGCGCCCTCGGCGCCTATGGCTGCGGCGTGATCGCTGCGCTCACCGCGCAGAACACGCAGGCAGTCACCGGTGTGCATGTACCGCCCACCGATTTCCTGCGCCTGCAGATCGACACCCTGTTCGCCGACGTGCACCTGCATGCGACCAAGATCGGCATGCTCGGCAGCGCCGAGGTCACCACCACGGTGGCCGAGCGCCTCGCGCACTGGCAGGCGGCGAATGTGGTGCTCGACCCGGTCATGGTGGCCAAGAGCGGCGACAGCCTGCTCGCGAAGAGCGCGATCTCGGCGATGCGCGAGGCGCTGTTCCCGCAGGCCTTCCTGATCACCCCCAACCTGCCCGAGGCCGGCGTGCTGCTCGAGCAGCGCGCGCCCGACACGGTCAAGGAGATGTACCGCGCCGCCGAGCGCCTGCGCGAGCTGCTGCCCTTGTCCTCCGAGCGCTGGGTGCTGCTGAAGGGCGGCCACCTGCCCGGCAACGACCTGGTCGACCTGCTGTTCGACGGCGACCGCATGGTCGAGCTGCCCGCACAGCGCATCGACACCAAGAACACCCACGGCACCGGGTGCACGCTCAGCTCGGCGATCGCCGCGCTGCTGCCGCAGGCCGAAGGTCAGTTCCGCCCGGTCGAGACCGCGGTACGCCACGCGCGCCAGTGGCTGCTGGGCGCGATTGCGCATGCGGGCGAACTCGCGGTCGGCAGCGGCCACGGGCCGGTGCATCACTTCCACGCGCTGTGGAAGCGGTGAGCACCAACACCATTCGCGCTCGCCCCGTGGGAGCGGGCTTGCCCGCGAACATGTCCAAACCAACCGCCGCATTCGCGGGCAAGCCCGCTCCCACGGACTCGTCAGCGTTCGTGGGCAAGACCGCCCCCACAAGCGCTTGACGGCCCCAGCAGCCCTCCGGCACGAACCGAACACCAGACCAGAACCCCACACCCTTCCCCAGGAGACAGCATGAACGCCAACGAAAAATTCATCGCCGCCAAGGCCCACGTCGACGAAGCCGCGATCGCCCCGCTGCCCAACTCGCGCAAGATCTACGTCGAGGGCTCGCGCCCGGACATCCGCGTGCCGATGCGCGAGATCTCGCAGGCCGACACCCCGGCCTCCTTCGGCGCCGAGAAGAACCCGCCGATCTTCGTCTATGACTGTTCCGGCCCCTACTCCGACCCGGCCGCCAAGATCGACATCCGCTCCGGCCTGCCCGCGCTGCGCCAGCAGTGGATCGAGGAGCGCGCCGACACCGAGCTGCTGCCCGACCTGTCGTCCGAATTCGGCCGCCAGCGCGCCGCCGACAAGAGCCTGGACGAGCTGCGCTTCCCCGGCCTGCACCGCAAGCCGCGCCGCGCCAAGGCCGGCGCCAATGTGTCGCAGATGCACTACGCCCGCCGCGGCATCATCACCCCCGAGATGGAGTTCGTCGCCATCCGCGAGAACCTCAACCGCGAGCAGTACATCGCCTCGCTGCGCGCCAGCGGCGGCCTCAAGGGCCAGAAGATGGCCGACATGATGCTGCGCCAGCACCCGGGCCAGAACTTTGGCGCCAGCCTGCCGGCGACGATCACCCCCGAGTTCGTGCGCGACGAGATCGCCCGCGGCCGCGCCATCATCCCCAACAACATCAACCACCCCGAGAGCGAGCCGATGATCATCGGCCGCAACTTCCTCACCAAGATCAACGCCAACATCGGCAACTCGGCGGTCACCTCCAGCATCGCCGAAGAGGTCGACAAGATGACCTGGTCGATCCGCTGGGGCGGCGACACGGTGATGGACCTGTCCACCGGCAAGAACATCCACGAGACCCGCGAGTGGATCATCCGCAACAGCCCGGTGCCGATCGGCACGGTGCCGATCTACCAGGCCCTGGAAAAGGTCAACGGCAAGGCCGAAGACCTCACCTGGGAGATCTTCCGCGACACCCTGATCGAGCAGGCCGAGCAGGGCGTGGACTACTTCACCATCCACGCCGGCGTGCTGCTGCGCTACGTGCCGATGACCGCCAACCGCATGACCGGCATCGTCTCGCGCGGCGGCTCGATCATGGCCAAGTGGTGCCTGGCGCACCACAAGGAAAGTTTCCTCTACGAGCACTTCGAGGACATCTGCGAGATCATGAAGGCCTACGACGTGGCCTTCAGCCTCGGCGACGGCCTGCGCCCGGGCTCGATCTACGACGCCAACGACGAGGCGCAACTGGGCGAACTGAAGACCCTGGGCGAGCTCACCGAGATCGCCTGGCGCCACGACGTGCAGGTCATGATCGAGGGCCCCGGCCACGTGCCTCTGCAGCTCATCAAGGAGAACATGGACCTGCAGCTCGAGTGGTGCAAGGAAGCGCCCTTCTACACCCTGGGCCCGCTCACCACCGACATCGCCCCGGGCTACGACCACATCACCAGCGGCATCGGCGCGGCCACCATCGGCTGGTACGGCACCGCGATGCTGTGCTACGTGACGCCCAAGGAGCACCTGGGCCTGCCCAACAAGCAGGACGTCAAGGAAGGCATCATCACCTACAAGCTCGCCGCCCACGCCGCCGACCTCGCCAAGGGCCACCCGGGCGCGCAGATCCGCGACAACGCGCTCTCCAAGGCGCGCTTCGAGTTCCGCTGGGAGGACCAGTTCAACCTCGGCCTCGACCCGGACAAGGCGAAGGAATTCCACGACGAGACCCTGCCCAAGGACTCGGCCAAGGTGGCGCACTTCTGCTCGATGTGCGGCCCGCACTTCTGCTCGATGAAGATCACCCAGGACGTGCGCGACTTCGCCGCCCAGCAGGGCATCGACGAAGCCGAGGCGCTGAAGAAGGGCATGGAGGTGAAGTCGATCGAGTTCGTGAAGAGCGGGGCCGAGGTGTATCGGAACGTGTGATGCAGCGCGCGATCGCCTGAGCCTCGGCGGGCCGCGACATGCGGCCCGTTTTTTCGCATCTCATCCGCGAGCGTTCATTCGCGACCTCTGCGCCAGACAGGGTCCTGCACGGGCGTGTAAACTGACGGGTTTTCCGCTCGCGCCCGCCCCGGGCCTGCCCTCCGCCCATGACCCCGCTCGACCGCTTCACCCAGGATGACCTGATCGCCCAGCTCGGCATGGAGACCGTGGCCAAGGGGCTGGGCTATCTGAGCCGGGTGAGCGCGTTGTCGGCCGAGGGCAGCGAGGTGTCGGCGCTGGTGAAGGGCCGGCAGCGCACGCCTTACGACGTCTTCGCCAAGGTCGTCGAGGAAGAAGAGCGTCCGGCGCTGGTCAGCGCCTGCACCTGCCCGATGGGTTACGACTGCAAGCATGTGGCGGCGATGATGCTGGTGTGGCTGCACCAGCGCCGCCGCCCCGATCGCCCGCGCGAGCAGGTGCTGGCCTGGGTCGAGGGCTTCCGCCACGCCGCCAGCGCGCTCACCCCCGGTGGCGCCCGCAAGCGCAAGGCGGCCGCCGGCACCCACGCCCTGCGCTACGTGATCGAGCCCGACGGCCACCATGGCGAGTACCACGTCGCCTGCTACAAGGTGCGCCTCGACCAGCACGGGCAGATCCGCCAGCGCGAGAGCTGGAGCAACATCGAGCGTGCCCTGCAGGCGCCCCCCACCTTCGTCGATGAAACCGACCTCGAGATCCTGCGCCTGCTGTGGGCCCACCGTCCGCGCGGCCGGACCCTGGCCGGCGCCGCCCTGCCGCTCGACGGGCGCCACAGCAGCGAGCTGATGGGCAAGCTGCTCGCCAGCGAGCGCGTGCATTTCGCCAGCCTCGCCTACCCCCTGCTGAGCGCGGGCGAGGCCCGCCCCGGCACCCCGGACTGGCGGCTGACCGCCGACGGCCTGCGGGCGCCCGTGCTCAAGGTGGAGCCTGCCGCCGAGCGCATCCTGCCCCTGCTGCCGCCGTGGTATGTGGACACCGCCCGCGCCGAGGCCGGCCCGATCACGCTGGAGGTGCCCGCCGAGCTGGTGCAGCGCCTGCTCTGGCTGCCGCCGCTGACCCAGGCCGAGTCCGAGCTCGTCGCCGAGACCCTGGCCGAAGTCGCCCCTGCCCTGCCCGCACCGACGCAGCGCGGGGAGCCGCCGGTCGAGGTGGGCGGAACGCCGGTGCCGGTGCTGCGGCTCGACACCCGGCCGGTGCACCAGGTGCGCTTTCGCAGCTACGCAGCCTACGGCACCTACGAATTCGACTTCGCCACGCTCGCCTTCCGCTACGGTCCGGTCACCGTGGATGCGAGCGACGGGCGCGTGTTCCACCCGCTGGCCGACGGCCGCAGCGCTCGCCTGACACGCGACGAATCCGCCGAGCGCGCCGCCGCGCAGCGGCTGGGCGCGGCCGGCTTCACCCGCGTGCCGCCGGGCGCGGTGCTGACCAGCTTCGGCACGCTGCCCGGCGAGATCCTCGGCCTGGCGAGCGAGGCCGCGTGGCCAGCCTTCATGGCCGACACGCTGCCGGCCTTGCGCGCAGAGGGCTGGGACATCGAATTCCCGAGCGACTTCCGCCACCACGCCATCGACATCGACCACCTGATGCTCGACATCGACGAGCACGAGGACGGCTGGCTCGGCCTGTCGCCCGGCATCGAGGTCGATGGCAAGGCGCTGCCGCTCGCGCCGCTGCTCGCCGGCCTGTTCGCGCAGGATGCGCGCTGGCTGTCGGGGCGGCTCGACGACATCGCCGACAACGAGGCGCTGATCCTGGAAGACGAGACGCTCGGCCGCCTGCGCATCAGCGCCGGCCGCGTCAAGCCGCTGGTGCGCGCACTGGTCGACCTCTTCGACCGCCCCGACCACGACTGGCGGCTGTCGAAGCTCGACGCCGCCCGCCTGGCCGATCTCGACCTGCCGGGCCGCGGCACCGCGCGCGTCGCCGAAATCGCCGCCCGCCTGCGCAACGCCGAAGGCATCCAGGCGGTCGCAGCGCCCAAAGGCTTCCGCGCCGAGCTGCGCCCCTACCAGCTCGAAGGCCTGGCCTGGCTGCAGCACCTGGTGCGCCACGACCTCGCCGGCATCCTCGCCGACGACATGGGCCTGGGCAAGACCGCGCAGACGCTCGCTCACCTGCTCACCGAGAAGCACGCCGGCCGGCTGGACGTGCCGGCGCTGGTGGTGCTGCCGACCTCGCTGGTGTTCAACTGGCAGGCCGAGGCCGAGCGCTTCGCCCCCGCGCTGAAGGTGCTCAACCTGCACGGATCGGACCGCCACGCGCGCTTCGACGAGCTCGACGCGGGCGAGAAGATCGACGTCGCCCTCACCACCTACCCGCTGCTGTGGCGCGACGCCGAGCAGCTGCAGGCGCGCGAGTGGAGCCTCTTGATCCTCGACGAGGCGCAGACGGTGAAGAACGCCGCCAGCAAGGGCGCGCAGGTGATCCGCCAGCTGAAGGCCCGTCATCGGCTTGGCCTCACCGGCACGCCGCTGGAGAACCACCTCGGCGAGCTGTGGGCGCAGTTCGACTTTCTGCTGCCGGGTTTCCTCGGCACCCACAAGCAGTTCACCCAGACCTGGCGCACGCCGATCGAGAAGCACGGCGACAGCGACCGCCGCGACCTGCTCGCTGCCCGCCTGCGCCCGTTCATCCTGCGCCGGCGCAAGGAAGACGTCGCCACCGAGTTGCCGCCCAAGACCATCATCGTGCGCAGCGTCGGCCTCGAAGGCGGCCAGCGCGACCTCTACGAGACGGTGCGCGCGGCGATGGACGAGAAGGTGCGCGCCGAGATCGCCGGCAAGGGCTTCGCGCGCAGCCAGATCGTGATCCTCGACGCCCTGCTCAAGCTGCGCCAGGTGTGCTGCGACCCGCGCCTGCTGAAGTCGCCCGCGGCCGCGCGCGTCAAGGAGCGCGCCAAGCTCGACCTGCTGATGGACATGCTGCCCGAGCTGATCGACGAGGGTCGGCGCATCCTGGTGTTCTCGCAGTTCACCACCATGCTCGGCCTGATCGCCGTCGAGCTCGACCGCGCGAAGATCGGCTGGGTGGCGCTGACCGGCGACACCCGCGACCGCCGCATCCCGGTGGAGGACTTCCAGAAGGGCCGCGTGCCGGTGTTCCTGATCAGCCTGAAGGCCGGCGGCGTGGGCCTCAACCTTACCGCCGCCGACACCGTGATCCACTACGACCCGTGGTGGAACCCCGCGGCAGAGAACCAGGCCACCGACCGCGCCCACCGCATCGGGCAGGACAAGCCGGTGTTCGTGTTCAAGCTGGTGTGCGCCGGCAGCATCGAGGAGAAGATCCTCGCCCTGCAGGAGAAGAAGGCGGCGCTCGCCGAAGGCGTGCTGTCGGAGGATGCCGACGCGCTCGCCAAGTTCGGCGAGTCGGACATCGCCGCGCTGCTTGCGCCGCTACCGGCCCCCACGCGCTGAAAGAATCGACTGGAAGCAGCTTGCCCGCGAACGGAAGACCGAGAGCGCCCTCGACCTGTCATTCGCGGGCAGACCCCGCAATGCAGCGTCTTTATTGAGCCGGCTCGGCGATGAAGATCTCCACTCGGCGGTTCATCGCACGACCGGCAGCAGTCGTGTTGTCCGCAATCGGCTGGCGCGAGCCACGGCCGTCGATCGTGATGCGCTGTGCCGAGACGCCCCGCATGACCAAATAGTCACGCGTGGCCGCAGCACGGTTGATCGACAGGGGATCATTGATCGCGTCCGAGCCGGTGCTGTCCGTGTGACCGATGATGGTAACCGTGGTGATCGGATGCTGGTTCAGTGTGCCTGCAAGGCGGTCCAGCACCGGGCGCATGTTGGCCTTGATGTCGTAGCGGCCAACGTCAAACGACACGTCCGCGGGGATATCAACCTTGAGCTGGTTATCGGTCGTCTGGCTGACGCCAATGCCGGTACCGGCGGTCGCCTGCTCCATTTCGGCCTTCTGCTTCTGCATGTTCTGCGACCAAAGATAGCCCCCGGCCGCACCAATGGCAGCGCCAACCGCGGCGCCCGTCGCAGCACTCTTACCCTTGTTGCCACCCGCTGTCGCTGCGCCGATCAGACCCCCGGCCACAGCGCCAACTGCAGCTCCCATACCGGTATCACGCTGAGTTTCGGTCATGTTTGCACACCCACTCAGCCCTAGCGTCACTGCGCACAGACCCAGGACAACATTCTTCATATAGCTTGCCTCCATTCACTTGCGGGCTGGCCAACCTGGATCAGTTGACCTTGAGCGTACCACCACGCCCAAGGCCTCCTTTTACATCTTGCGCCTTGTAGTTGCGCAGCGCGATCACCATGCTGTTGTAAGCATCCATGAACGCCGCCACCGTCGCCTTACCCTCGGGTGTCCGCGAGAACCCTCCCAGAGCGCCGCCCGCACCGCCACCAAACGCGCCGAGCGCCGCACCGAAATTCGTGGCAGTGGAACTGCCTTCGGAAGCCGCGATCTGAACGGCCGAGCGAATGTCGAACAACGACAACGTGACCACTGAGACCTTGGACTGGAGACCGCCCGCAACAGCACCAAACCTACCTCCCAGCAGACCGCCGACGACCCCGCCGAGCGAGCCGACCGAGTCGTTATTGATAATGATCTGCGGTTCAAGGTAGTAGTCGGCCGCAACGCGTTGTCCCTTCTGTTGTTTCGAGCCCGCGCGATATTCGCCGGAGTTGCGCTGCATGTCGGTGATTCGCGACAAGCGACTGTCGGTGCGCAGGTTACCGATTGAGGTAATGACGAAGCAGTTTGACTGCTGGACGGCGAGGCGCAAGAGCGGCTCGATACTCGTAACCTGCGTTGCGCTCCCGAACTGGCCGTACCAGTCGGCCGCACGACCGTCATCAACCGCAATCGTACCAAGGGGGGCCTCGCAACGTTCGAGTTGTGCGTTGGCGTCAACGCTGGTGCCGCCGGCGGCCGACCCGGATAGTGCTGTCGGGTTCGTTCCGGTCGTCACACATCCGCTCAAGGAGGCGAGCGCAGCAAGCGCAAGGGCAATGCGCGAAATCCGGGGGTTGATCATGGTGATCTCCTTCTGCTCAAGTTGGACTGGATCGCCAACGGCTACGCCGTACACGACCCAAGTCGAATCCAGTCGCACTGATGGGCGGCAACCTCAACTGCCCGCGCAGTGCCGGCACGGGCTCAGCGGTAGTACCAGTAGCCGTCGCGCCAGTAGCCTAGGTAGGTGTATCGCCTGTACCAATAATCATGGAACACCGCCCTCCAGTGCTGACGCCATTTCCACTCTGCCTCCTCCGATCTGCGGGCGGCGTTGGCCTCCGCAAGAAGCGTCCGCGCTTCCTTGTCGCCTCGGCTGGCGGTAATCGAAAGCCACTTTTCCGCCTCACGGGGATCCGGCCCCATTTCCTCGAGCCCCGTCAGGTAGAAGCGGCCGAGTGCTTTTTGTGCCTCGAGGTGACCGCGCTCGGCAGCGGATCGCATCCAGGTCAAAGCCTTGTAGCTGTCCTGACGGACGCCATCGCCGCGGAAATACCTCAAACCCAGATCATAAGCAGCCCGAGGATCCCGCTCGGCAAGTGCTTCAAGCGCCACAAGGCGTTCATCATCGGCCCGATCGGACATGCGAGCGTCGTGCGTCGCGTAATCTCGGGGGCGTTCGGCGCAGCCATCCGAATCGCATATCCGCACCGTCTCTCGGGGAGCGGGTTGCGTACATGCGCAGAGCGCAAGGCAGCATACAAGGGCAAACGACTTCGTCATGACGAAACACCTCAAGGCCAAGCGCTTCGGAGATTATATTCAGTTACATTCTAGACGTGTTGGGCTGACATGCGCGACAAAGAAGAAAAGCTGAAGCACCGGTCTCTTATACACATCT
>DMCZ01000174.1:0-441 GCA_003446655.1 Thauera sp.
TATTGGAGCAAGCCAACGCCTTCGCCGTCCTGCCCGTCTGCATCACGGGCGAGAGTAAGACCCAGGTCGGCATCTGCAGCGGCGTGGACGACGATGGCGAACTGCTGCTACGCACCGGCGCCGGCGTGCAGCGCATCCTGGCCGGGGATGTGTCGCTGCGCCCGCTTACGGGGGACGTGGATTGATCCTGCTCATCGACGCCGGCAACACGCGGATCAAGTGGCGGGTCGTGACCACTTCCGCACCGCTCGACGCGGTCGCCGAGGGCGCGCTTGCCCACGCCGAGGCGGGCGCCCTCGTCGACGTACGCGCGCGGCATCCCGAGCTGCAACGCGCCTTCGGCTGCAACGTGGCAGGCGTGGCGATGGCCGCGCGCATCGACGAAATCTGTGCCGGCTTGCAGCTCGAATGGCTGAGGTCGTCGGCCCACTGCGCCGGCGT
>DMCZ01000174.1:601-3923 GCA_003446655.1 Thauera sp.
GCGCCGGTGACTTTCTCGGCGGCCTGATCCTGCCGGGCGTCGCGCTGATGCAACAGGCGCTCGCCGGCGGAACCGCGCAGCTGCCACTGGCAGCCGGACGCTACGTGCCGCAGCCGCGACGCACCGAGGACGCCATCCACTCCGGCTGCCTGCAGGCCCAGGCAGGCGCGATCGAACGCATGTTCCGTCAGCTTGCCGACCAGCCGGGGGCGCTCTGCCTGCTTGGCGGCGGCGCAGCGGACAGCTTCGCCGGCCTGCTCGAGATCCCGATACGCCGGGTGGAGAACCTGGCGCTCAGCGGCCTTGGCACCATCGCCGGCCAGACTGCTGCCCGATGACATTGACGACAACAAACCAGGGAGACACAACCATGCAAGCCACCCGCATCCTGCTCGACGCTGCCGACATTCCGACCCACTGGTACAACGTCGCCGCCGACCTGCCCAGCCCGCTCGCGCCGCCGCTCGGCCCCGACGGCAAACCGGCGACGCCGGAGCAGATGGGGGCAATCTTTCCCGGCGCGATCCTCGAGCAGGAGATGAGCACCCAGCGCTGGATTGCCATCCCGGAGGAAGTGCGTGAGATCTACCGCCTGTGGCGGCCAAGCCCGCTGGTGCGCGCGGTGCGCCTCGAACAGGCGCTCGGCACGCCGGCGAAGATCTTCTTCAAGTACGAGGGCGTGTCGCCCGCGGGCTCGCACAAGCCCAATTCGGCCGTCCCACAGGCCTTCTACAACAAGCAGGCCGGCATCAAGCGCCTGACCACCGAGACCGGCGCCGGCCAGTGGGGCTCGTCGATCGCCTTCGCCGGGCAGATGTTCGGGCTCGAGGTGCGCGTCTACATGGTCAAGGTCAGCTACGAGCAGAAGCCCTACCGCCGCCTGATGATGCAGACCTGGGGCGCGGAGGTCTTCGCCAGCCCGTCGAACATCACCGAGACTGGCCGCCGCCTGCTCGCGGAAGACCCGGACAACCAGGGCTCGCTCGGCATCGCCATCTCCGAGGCGGTGGAAGAGGCTGCCAGCCGCGCCGACACCAACTACACGCTCGGCTCGGTGCTCAACCACGTCGTGCTACACCAGAGCATCATCGGTCTGGAAGCCAAGAAGCAGTTCGACAAGATCGGCCTCTACCCCGACGTAGTGATCGGCCCCTGCGGCGGCGGCTCGAGCTTCGCCGGCATCGCCTTCCCCTTCCTCGCCGACAAGGCCGCGGGCGACAAGCGCGCCGAAGGCCTGCGCTGCGTGGCGGTGGAGCCGAGCTCGTGCCCGACGCTCACGAAAGGCGAGTACGCCTACGACTATGGCGATGCCTCCGGCTTCACGCCGCTGATGAAGATGTACACGCTCGGCCACGACTTCATGCCGCCGGGCATTCACGCCGGCGGCCTGCGCTACCACGGCGACTCGCCGCTGGTGTCGCACCTGCTGCACGCCGGGCTGATCGAGGCGTCGGCGGTGCCGCAGCTCGCCACCTTCGAGGCCGGCGTGCAGTTCGCGCGCGCCGAGGGCATCATCCCCGCACCCGAGTCCTGCCACGCGATCCGCCAGGCGATTGACGAGGCCCTGAAGTGCAAGGCCAGCGGCGAGGCGAAGACCATCCTCTTCAACCTCACCGGCCATGGCCACTTCGACATGAGCTCCTACGAGCGCTATTTCTCGGGCAAGCTGGAGAACTACGATTACCCGGCCGATGCAGTCGCCGCCTCGCTGGCGCACCTGCCCAAGGTCGGCTGAGGCGACGCCGAGCGTCCCGCCGGCCACGGCCGCGACGCAGCGGGGTACGCTGGGCTTCAGCCCGGACGGCGGATGGACTAAGCTCGACGCATGACGACCCTGCGCTTCCTGATCATCCTGCTGCTGGTGCTCAACGCCCTCGCGTTTTCCGTCGTGCGCGGCTGGCTGGGCGGCGAGCTGCCAGCCGGGGAGGCGAGCCGAATCGCGTCACAGCTCGATCCCGAGCGCATCCGCCTCGCGGGCGAGGCTGCAGCGCCACCTCTCCCCGTGACCACGGCGACTGGCCAGGGGCTTTCGGCGACACTGCCCATGCCGGAAACCACTTACTCCCCTGCCGCAGCCGGCGCCGAGCCTGGAAGCGCCACCGCGACTGCAACCGCGCCTGGGGATATCGCCTCCGCATCGGCGCAGGGCGGCACAGAAACGCCGCTCGAGCCAGCGCCCGGCGACGCGATCAGCGCCGAGCCTGCGCAAACGTCCGCGCCTGCAGCGGCCGACGAGGGCGCCGACCTCTCCGGGACGATGGACGCAACAGCCCCCGCACAGGTTGCCGACTCCGCGCCACCGCCAGAAGCCGCCCTGCCCGACCCCGTGACCGAGGTCGCCACGGCAACCGTTTGTCACGCGTGGGCAAACCTGAGCGCGGAGCAGGCAGACCGCCTCAGCCAGCGCCTGCGCCGCATCGGCGCCACTCCGATTCGAACGCGTATCGAGACGCCCGACTCCTGGTGGGTGAGGATCCCGCCGCAACGCAGCAGAGCCGAAGCCGAGCGCCGCGTCATCGAACTCAACCTGCTCGGCGTGACCGACACCTTCATCGTCCAGGAGCCGGGGCCGACGCAATATGCCGTTTCGCTCGGCGTGTTCAAGACCGAGAACCGCGCCCGCGTGTTGCTGGGCCAGCTGCGCACGCGTGGCGTCACCAATGCCGGCATCGAGCCTCGAACCAGGACCGTGTATCGAATCCAGGCCAATGTGGCGGCGGGCGACCTGCGAACGGTCGAGTCCGCCGCACCCGGGCTGCGCGGCCGGCGAGAAGCATGCCCGGAACGCTGACAAGCAAGGACAGCATCAGATGGAACACGCACGTCCCTTCATCGTCGGCCTCACTGGGGGCATCGGCAGCGGCAAGAGCGCGGCGACCGAGCGGTTTGCCGCGCTAGGGGCGAGCGTTGTGGACACCGACCTGATCGCACATGCGCTCACCGCGTCCGGCGGAGCAGCGATCGCGGACATCCGACATGCGTTCGGTGAAGCCATGCTGGCACCGGATGGCAGTCTCGATCGCGCGGCCATGCGCGCGCTAGTGTTCGAGCGCCCCGAGGCGCGGCGCCAACTCGAGGACATCCTGCACCCGATGATCCGCGACGAGAGCGTCCGGCAATGCGGGCAAGCGCGCGGCCCATACGTCATCCTCGCCGTGCCGTTGCTGATCGAGTCCGGCACCTATCGCGAGCGCTGCGACCGCATCTGCGTCATCGACTGCCCCGAAGACCTGCAGGTGATGCGCGTGAGCCAGCGCAATGGGCTGCCGGAGGCGCAGATCCGATCGATCATGGCCGCCCAGGCAAGCCGTGAGCAGCGCCT
>DMCZ01000173.1:0-348 GCA_003446655.1 Thauera sp.
AGATGTGTATAAGAGACAGGCACGCAGTCGCTGACCGTCCTGATCACGCCGCGTCCGCATGCCGGCACGCTGTCGGATGCGCCCTCCAAGCCGCCCTACCTCGCCGCGGACCATTGGCGCGAACATACTCGCCGATTCGGCATCGAACATGCGTTGCGCGTCGCAGCCGACGGGCGCGTCGAGGTCACCCGCGCACTGCGCGCGCGGCTGCAGTTTCCGGCACCGCTCGAGGTGACGGTCGTCGATTGAACACAAAGGGAGGGGAATCATGGACATGACACCGCAAACCGCCTGGCTGATCGCCATCTCCGCCGTCGTGCTCGTCGGCGTGGTGGCCTTCTTCATCGG
>DMCZ01000173.1:646-2319 GCA_003446655.1 Thauera sp.
TCGTACAAGGAAATGTTCGAGCACCTGTCCTCGGGCTACGAGAAGCTCTCGACCGGCTCGGCGCGCGACCTGTTCCAGCAGCGCGTGGACGCGCTGCTGATCGGAGATGCCCGGCGCGGGGCGGGCGAGGATGCCGGCAAGCTGCTCGCCGGCGCGGCAGCGGCCGGGGCGGCGGGAACGGCGGCAGCCGAGACTGCCAGCGCTGCGCCGGACACGGTCACCACCGAGGCCGGCCCCGACGTGTCGGGGCCGGAGACGCCAGAGGCGCCCGCGCAAGCTGCCGCCGAGGCGGCGGAGACGGTGGGTGGCGGTACCCGGCCCGCCGCGCCTGAACCGCCGGCCGAGGCCGGGCCGGATGCGGCCCCGGCGACGCCCGCGCCCGCGCAGGACGCCGATGACGAGTCCGACGAGCGCGTGCGCAAGGCTGAAGGCATCGCCTTCGATCCGACCCTCGACGAGGCCTCGCCGCGCGCCGAGGTGCCGCGGAGCGAGCTGCGCTGAGCGAGATGCTTTGAGCGAGCGCTGGCGGGGGACTGCGTGCCAGCCCGCCTCCCACGTGGCGGAGGTGCCGCGAACTTCACGCGGGGGCTGACGTCCTAGCGGCCATGCGTATGCCGCTCCGTAACCTTCCCGGCCTGCCAGGCCGCGTGATGCTCGTGTTGCTGGTCGCCGCCATCGCGGTGGGCGGGTGCACCTTGCAATTCGCCTACTCACGGCTTGACTGGATCGTGCCGTGGTATCTGCGTGACTATGTGACGCTGGACGCCGGGCAGCGTGTTGCGCTCGACGCGCGCCTCACCGCCCGGCTCGACTGGCACTGCCGCACTCACGTACCCGAGTACGCCGTCACCTTGCGCGAGGCGCAGGCGCTGCTCGCGGGCGACACCGTAGAGGCCGCCGCGCTCGAGCCTTTCCTTGCGCGTGGCGAGGCATGGTGGGGCGAGGTGCTTGCGGCGCTCGAGCCCGACGCACGCGTGCTGCTGGCCGGGCTGGCGAACGAACAGGTCGACGAGCTGCGCCAGGCCTTTGCGCGCAAGCAGCGCGAGGTGCGCGAAGAATTTCAGGATGGCAGCGACGCGGCGCGGATCGCGCGCATGGAGAAGCGGCTGCAGCGCTGGTTCGGCCGCATGACACCGGCCCAGCGTGAGCGCATTGCCGCGTGGAGCGCCGCGCTCAGCCCGACCACCGAAGCCTGGCTGGAGCAGCGCGCGCGCTGGCAGGGCGCACTGCTCGATGCCCTGCAGGTGCGCCGCGACCAGGCCGCCTTTGCCGCGCGCCTCGCCCCGCTGTTGACGCCGCAGCAGGCGTACTGGCCTGAGGCATACCGCGAAGGCGTCGCCCGCAACCGGGCACTGACCCTGGCGCTGCTGGCCGATGTGTTCAATCTGGCGCCGGAAGCACAGCGCGCGCGCCTGAATCGCGAGCTCGACGCGCTCGCGGGACAGTTCGAGTCGCTGGCGTGTGCGGCGCCCGCTCGCCTTTCCGCTGCGCTCGGCCGATAATCCGCGCCATTCACCGATCATCCGACGCCGATCGCATGCGCTGCGCCGGCCATTCGCTGCCGCGCCAGGTTCCATGCACAAGAACGAACTCGACCGCCTTGCCATCGGCCTGATGGTGTTGTTCTGCACGATCTGGGGCCTGCAGCAGGTGGCGATCAAGCTCGCCAGCGC
>DMCZ01000173.1:2692-3970 GCA_003446655.1 Thauera sp.
GCGCGCTGGCTGCTGCCCCTGGAACACATGCGCCGTGCGCAGTGGGCGGGCATGGCGCTGGCCTTCACGGGCATCCTGGCGCTGTTCGGCGAACATCTTTTCAGTGCGGCGGACCAGGCCTGGATCGGCGACCTGATGATCGTGCTGGCCGCGATGTTCTGGGCGGCGACCACGCTGACCGTCAAGGCGAGCGCGCTGGCGCGCGTGAAGGCCGAGAAGACGCTGCTCTACCAGCTGGCAGTGTCGGCGCTGTGCCTGCCGCTGCTGTCCCTAGCGTTCGGCGAGCCGGGGGTGTTTGCGCCGACGCCGCTCGTGTGGGCGAGCCTGTTCTTCCAGACCTTCATCGTCGCCGGGGCCTCCTATCTGGGCTGGTTCTGGCTGATCAGCCAGTATCCGGCCACGCGGCTGTCGTCGTTTTCCTTCCTGACGCCGGTGATGGGCGTGCTGGCAGGCGGCGTGCTGCTCGGCGAGCCGGTGACGCCCGCGGTGTTCGCTGCGCTGGGCCTCGTCGGGGCCGGCATCTGGGTGGCGAACCGGCCAGGCTAAGCCGGCCGCGCAGCGCGGCCGCAGCAGGCTTCGCCTATAGTGACAAGGCCCAGCCCTGCCGAGGAGCGCCGCCATGTCCCGTCCCGTCGTCGAGTTCTGGTTCGAGTTCGCCAGCACCTATTCCTACCTGTCGGTGATGCGCATCGAGAAGGCTGCGCAAGCGGCCGGTGTCGACATCGCCTGGAAGCCCTTCCTGCTTGGGCCGGTGTTTCTGGCGCTGGGCTGGAACGATTCGCCGTTCAACATCTATCCGCCCAAGGGAAGCTACATGTGGCGCGACCTCGAGCGCCTGGCCGCCAGGGAAGGGCTGCCCTTCCGGCGGCCGACGCGTTTCCCGCGCAACGGCCTGCTCGCCGCGCGGGTGGCGCTGGTCGGGGTCGAGGACGGCTGGGTGGCGCCGTTTGCACGCGCGGTGATGACGGCCAACTTCGCCGAAGATCGCGAGATCGGCGAGCCGGCGGTGATCGAGGACATCCTGACCGCGCTGTCGCTGCCGGCGGGGGCGGTGCTGGCGCGGGCGCATGCCGACGCCAACAAGCTCGCGCTGCGCAGCCAGACCGAGCGCACGGCCGAGCTCGGGCTGTTTGGCGCGCCGAGCTTCCGCGTCGGCGACGAGCTGTTCTGGGGCAACGACCGTCTGGACGATGCACTCGCCTGGGCGACGCGGCCCGCGCTGCCTGCGGGCGCGGCGGGCTGAGCCGCCGCGTCTTTTCTTCCTGAGCCGGCGCTACT
>DMCZ01000173.1:4155-10785 GCA_003446655.1 Thauera sp.
GCGGGCAGCGCGCCGGGTGCGGCCGGCGTCAGCGGCGCTGCGGCGCGGGCGCCGGCTTCGGCGGCCGCGCGCTGGCGCTCGGCGAGCGTGATGCGGCGGGCCTCGGCTTCCACGGCGCGCGCGCGCTGGATCGTCTCCAGACGCTTCTTCTTGGCCTGGTCGATGCAGCGGTTGACAAGAAAGCGCTCATAGCAACCGGGGACGGTGGCCTGGTAGGTGGCTTCGGCCTCGGCGCGCAGGGCCTTGCCTTCGGCTTCGAGCGCTTCGGCGCGGGCGCGTTCGGCGGCGCGGGCGTCGTCGTCCGGTGCCTGGGCGTGGGCGGACGGGGCGACGGTGGCGAGCAGGGCAGCGAACAGGCCGGATGCGAGGCAACGGCGTGTGCTGGCGGAAGACGGCGGGTGGAGACGGATCATGCGTGCGCTTTCCGGATTCGGGTTTCCGGAACCTGCGTTCCGGCTTCAATCGGGCTGGCGCGTAGAATAGCGCCTTTGCAACCGCCCGCGGCCGCGTGGCCGCGTATCCGTTCGTGATCAGTCTTCGCAATCTGCGCCTCGCACGCGGCGCCAAGGTCCTCATCGAGGGCGCTACGCTGCAGATCCACCCCGGCTGGAAGGTCGGCCTCACCGGTGCCAACGGCAGCGGCAAGTCCAGCCTGTTCGCCATGCTGCGCGACCAGCTGCACCCCGACCAGGGCGACCTCGACATGCCGCCCGGCTGGGTGATCGCCCACGTCGCGCAGGAAACCCCCGGCCTGGCGCAGCCGGCGATTGACTACGTGCTTGATGGCGACGCCGAGCTGCGCCGCATCGAGGCCGATCTCGCCGCGGCCGAGGCGGCCCACGACGGCGAGCACATCGGAGAACTCCATGCCCGTCTGCACGAGATCGGCGGCTACGCGGCGCGCGCCCGCGCGGCGGCGCTGCTCGACGGCCTCGGCTTCCTGCAGTCCGACATCGAGCGTCCGGTGTCCGATTTCTCCGGCGGCTGGCGCATGCGCCTGAACCTGGCACAGGCGCTGATGTGTCGTTCCGACCTGCTGCTGCTCGACGAGCCCACCAACCACCTCGACCTCGACGCGGTGATCTGGCTCGAGGCCTGGCTGCGCGACTACCGCGGCACGCTGCTCTTGATCTCGCACGACCGCGAGTTCCTCGACGCCTGCGTGACCCACATCGCCCACATCGAGCAGCAGAAGCTCGCGCTCTACACCGGCGGCTACTCCGACTTCGAGCGCCAGCGCGGCGAGCGCCTGATCCAGCAGCAGGCGATGTTCGACAAGCAGCAGCGCGAGATCGCGCACATGGAAGACTACATCCGCCGCTTCCGCGCCAAGGCCACCAAGGCGCGCCAGGCGCAGAGCCGGATCAAGGCGCTCGAGCGCATGGAGCGCATCGCCGCCGCGCACGTCGATACGCCCTTCACGTTTTCCTTCCGCGATGCGCCGCCGGCGCCCGATCCGCTGCTGCAGATCGAGGACGGCGCGGTGGGCTATGGCGACAAGACGGTGCTCGAGCACATCACGCTGACCCTGCGCCCCGGCGAGCGCGTCGGCCTGCTCGGGCGCAACGGCGCCGGCAAGTCCACGCTGATCAAGCTGCTCGCGCACGAGCTGCAGCTCGCCAGCGGCCGCCGCCTGGAGGGCAAGGGCCTGGCCACCGGCTACTTCGCCCAGCACCAGCTCGAGACCCTGCGCCCGGATGAGTCGGCGCTGCAGCACATGGTGCGGCTCGATCCGCAGACGCGCGAGCAGGAACTGCGCGACTACCTCGGCGGCTTCGACTTCCGCGGCGACGGCGTCGGCGGCACCTCCACCCCGGCGACCACCCCCTGCGGGCCGTTCTCCGGCGGCGAAAAATCACGACTCGCGCTGGCGCTGCTGATCTGGCAGCGGCCCAACCTGCTGCTGCTCGACGAACCCACCAACCACCTCGATCTCGAGATGCGCCACGCGCTGACGATGGCGCTGCAGGACTACGAGGGCGCGATGGTGCTGGTGTCGCACGACCGCGCGCTGCTGCGCGCCACCTGCGACCGCTTCCTGCTCGTCGACGGCGGGCGCATCCAGCCCTTCGACGGCGACCTCGACGACTATCGCGACTGGCTCGCCAGCCGCCGCGCCGAGGTGGCTGCCGCCGCAGCCTGTCCGGACCAGGCCGCCGACAAGGCGGCGCGCAAGGCCGACCGCGCGCAGGCCGCGGCTGACCGCCAGGCGCGCCTGGCCGCGCGCCGGCCGCTGGTGAAGGAGCTCGAGCAGATCGACAAGCGCCTGGCGGCGTGGAACAAGGAGAAGGGCGAGCTTGACGCGAAGCTGGCTGATCCTGCCCTGTACACCGGGCCGCAGGCCGGCGAGGTGCCGGCCCTCAACAAGCGCCAGGCCGAACTGGCCGAGCGCATCGAGGAGGCCGAGCTGCGCTGGCTCGAGCTGCACGAGGCGCTGGAGGCGATTCCGGTCGAGTGATCCTTGCCGGGCGATTCACTGCGGCAGCCAGCGCAGCGGGTCGATGTTCCAGTCGGCGAAGTCCTCGTGGCCGACGATGCGGTCCTGTGAGCGGCGCCGGTCCACGTCCTCGG
Organism: Thauera sp.; assembly: GCA_003446655.1. Lineage (GTDB taxonomy): Bacteria > Pseudomonadota > Gammaproteobacteria > Burkholderiales > Rhodocyclaceae > Thauera. The sequence goes on from DMCZ01000173.1 coordinate 6,727, forward strand.
GCCGCAGGTAGTGGCCGGCGGTATGGAAGATCACCTTCACCGTCGGCTCCATCGGTTTCTCCGCGTGCTGCGCCTGCACGACCGCGAGGCGCTTGCTCTCCAGCCTCACCAGCGCGCCGGTCGGGTAGATGCCGACCGAACGTATGAAGGCCTTCACCAGGCGCGGCTCGAAGTGGTTCGCCGACCATTCGAGCAGCTTGCGCAGGGCCTCGGTGGGGGGCATGCCCTTGTGGTAGACGCGGTTGGAGGTGATCGCGTCATACACGTCGACGATCGCGCCCATGCGCCCGTACAGGCTGATCTGCTCATGCTTGAGCTTGTTCGGGTAGCCGGTGCCGTCAAAACGCTCGTGGTGCTGGGCGGCGACGTCGAGGGCGATCTGGCTGATGCCGGGGGTGGCCTGCAGGATGATCTTGCTCTGCACGACGTGGCTCTTCATGCGGTCGAACTCGGCGTCGGTGAGCTTGCCCGGCTTGTTGAGGATCTCGTCCGGCACCCGCGCCTTGCCGACGTCGTGCAGCAGGGCGCCGACCGCGATCTCGCGGATGACCTCGCGCGGCACCTCGAGCGTGCGCGCGAAGGCGGTCATCAGCGCGCACACCGAGACCGAGTGCTGGAAAGTGTAGTTGTCGTGCTGCTTGAGGCGCGCGAGCGGCAGCAGCGCGTCCTGCTGGGTGAAGATGGAGTCGACGACGCGTCCGACCAGCGGCTCGACCTTCTCCATCTCGATCTGCTTGCCGAGGCGGATGTCGACCAGCATGTCGCGCACGATCTGGTTCGCTTCACGATGCAGGGCGCAGGCCCGCTCGAAACTGCTCGCGGTCTTGGCTTCGGTGCGAACCGCGGGCGGCGACTCGGTGACGGCGACCGCGTGCTCAGGCGCTGGTGCGGTCTCCGGTTCTGGCGGGCGGGTCTCCGGCGCGGGGAGCGCGTCCGGGTCGAGGCCGCGGCGGGTGTCGACATAGATTTCGGCGACGCCGATCTCCCGGATCCGGCGCACGTCATTTGCGCTCGCGACCAGGAAGCGGTTGCGCACGAAGCCGTGCTGCAACCAGCCGCAGTTGAGGTCATGGACGTACATCCCGGCTTGCAGCCGATGTACGGAGATGAGCTTGATCACACCGTCTACAGGGGTTGCTGCTGATGCCGCATTATCGGTTGTCCGGGCAGTACTGCGTGTCACGGCAGGCCGGGCGCCGAGAACTTTTGCACGACAGGCAAGCGCCCCGTTCCGGGTAGTGGGCGGCGAAGGCGTTGAGGCCATCGGCACCATCGATGGGCTGATAGAATCCGGGCTTTCCCGAATCTGCCCCCAGGAGCTTGCGGTGCGTATCGTCTGTCTCGACCTCGAAGGTGTGCTGGTCCCCGAAATCTGGATCGAATTCGCCGAACGTACCGGCATCCCCGAGCTGCGCCGCACCACCCGCGACGAGCCCAACTACGACACGCTGATGAAGTACCGCCTCAACATCCTCGCGGAGAGGAAGCTGGGTCTGCCCGACATCCAGGACGTGATCGCCAGCATGGGGCCGATGGCGGGCGCGCGCGAATTCCTCGACGACCTGCGCGATACCTACCAGGTGGTGATCCTGTCCGACACCTTCTACGAGTTCGCCAAGCCGCTGATGAAGCAGCTCGGCCTGCCGACGCTGTTCTGCCACAGCCTCGAGGCCAATGCCGAAGGCGTCCTGGTGAACTACCACCTGCGCATGCCGGACCAGAAGCGCGAGGCGGTCAAGCGCTTCAAAGAGCTCAACTTCAAGGTCGTCGCCGCGGGTGATTCCTATAACGACACCGCGATGCTGGGCGAAGCCCACGGCGGCATCCTGTTCCATCCGCCGGAGAACGTGGTGCGCGAGTTCCCGCAGTATCCGGTGGTGCGCGACTACGCTGCGCTGCGCGCCGAGATCGACAAAGCCTTTGCCCGCGCCGGCTGAGCCCGTTGAGCGCCCATATCATGCACCGCGAACGCTTCTACACCCTCTCCGCTTCCTGCCCCGACCGCGTCGGCATCGTCGCCAAGGTCTCGGGCTTCATCGCCGAGCACAAGGGCTGGATCCTCGAGACCTCGCTGCACGCCGAGCCACCGCTCGAGGCCGGCGAGGTCGGCCGCTACTTCATGCGCATCGAGATCCGCGCCAGTTCGCTGCCCTTCCACCTCGCCGAGTTCCGCGAGAAGTTCCGCCCGCTCGCCGAGGAGCTTGAGATGGACTGGAAGATCACCGACTCGGCGGTCAAGAAACGCGTCGTCGTGCTGGTGAGCAAGCAGGAGCACTGCCTGTACGACCTGCTCGCGCGCTGGCAGTCGAAGGAGCTCGACATCGAGATCCCGTGCGTAATCTCAAACCACGACAGCTTCCGCGGCTTCGTCGAGTGGCACGGCATCCCCTTCCACCACGTCCCGGTGAGCGCCGACAACAAGGCCTCGGCCTACGCCGAGGTGCGGCGCATCTTCGAGGAAGTGCGCGGCGACACGATGGTGCTGGCGCGCTACATGCAGATCCTGTCGCCCGAGCTGTGCGCCGCCTATCCCGGGCGAATCATCAACATCCATCACAGCTTCCTGCCGAGCTTCGTCGGCGCCAAGCCCTACCACCAGGCCTACGCCAAGGGTGTCAAGCTGATCGGCGCCACCTGCCACTACGTCACCGCCGACCTCGACCAGGGGCCGATCATCGAGCAGGACGTAATCCGCATCGACCACTCCGACGCGGTCGAGGACATGGTCCGCTATGGCAAGGACATCGAGAAGACCGTGCTCGCCCGCGGCCTGCGCTACCACCTGGAGGACCGGGTGCTGGTGCATGGCAACAAGACGGTGGTGTTCCGCTGAGAAGTCCGGCAAACACGGCGTGGCGAGGGATGCGATGACCGATTCCGCAGCGCCTGCGACGCACGGCAATCTGTTCGCCGGCCGCCTGGCTGCAGGCAGCGAGGAGATCTTCGACACCCTGTTCGCCAGCGCGAACTGCCGGGTCGAGCGCATCGTCTCCTTCGGTCACGCCAGCCCGCCGGGGTTCTGGTACGAGCAGGACGAGGACGAATGGGTGGTACTGCTCGCGGGCAGCGCGGTGCTGGCCTTCGCCGAAGGCCGCCGGCTGGCGATGCAGGCGGGCGACTGGGTGAGCCTGCCGGCGCGCTGCCGGCATCGTGTCGAAACCGTGTCTGACGACGCGCTCTGGCTGGCGGTGCACTGCCGCGCCGACAGCGCGTGAGGGCCTGAAGGGGCCCGGCGCAGAATTCATCGATGCTTGCGGCGCGTCCGCCGCTTTGACGCCAAGGAAGGAGCATGCCCCCCATTTCCCGCGCGCCGGCGCTGCCGGTGCAGTTCGAGCCGGAGTTCGTCGCCGGCGTGCGCGAGATCTTCGAGCACCGGATCCCGTTCAACGCGCTGCTCGGCCTCGAGATCGACGACATCGGCGGCGAGCGCGTGCATGGGCATCTCGCCATGCGTCCGGAGCTCGTCGGCCACTTCGTGCATAACCGCATCCACGGCGGCGTCATCTCCGCCTGCCTGGACGCGATGGGCGGCCTCGCGGTGATGGCGGCGATCGGCGCCCGCCATCTCGACGAGCCGCCCTTCCAGCGCCTGCACCGCTTCGGCAAGCTCGGCACCATCGACCTGCGTGTCGACTACCTGCGCCCCGGCATCGGCGAGCGCTTCCTGCTCGAGGCCGAAGTGCTGCGCCTGGGCTCGCGGGTGGCGTCGACGCGGATGAGCTTCCTCGATGCCGAGGGCAAGCTGCTGGCCAGCGGGGCGGCGGCGTACATCGTGTCGTGAAAGCTGCGCCCGATCTGGTCGAGCGCCTGCTCGCAAAACGCACGCTGATGCGCCTGCACCGCGACGACCGCTGAACCCTTGTGCCGCGCCATCGTGATGTTTTTGCAGCGAAGTCGGCATGGTCGATCCCCATCGGCGCGCCTAAGACCCTAAGATATAGGGTTTCTGTCGGTCTCTACTCCAGCTGGAATTCACCTCATGCAAAATTCGGGAAAGCTCAAGCTCACGGTTGAAAAAATCGGCGGCACGTCGATGTCGGCGTTCGGCGACGTGCTGCG
>DMCZ01000173.1:10990-12127 GCA_003446655.1 Thauera sp.
GTCAGCCTGAAGAAGCTCAACGCCGGCTTTGCCGACCTGGGCCTGCCGCTCGACGTCGCCGACGCCTTCGTCGATACCCGCATCGGCGAGGTCAAGAAGTACCTCGACGCCATGCACCACGTGCTCGCCAGCGGCTACATCCGCCGCCAGGACGTGTTGCTCGCGGCGCGCGAGGTGCTGGCCTCGATTGGCGAATCGCACAGCGCCTTCAACAGCGTCGAGATCCTCAAGGCTCACGGCGTGCAGGCTATCCTGCTCGATCTCGCCGGCTTCCACGACGACATGGCGTGGACCATCGACGAGCGCATCCAGAACAGCTTCAAGGGGCTGGACATCGAGCACAACGTGGTCGTCGCCACCGGCTACACCAAGGGCACCGAGGGCATCATGCGCGAGTTCGACCGCGGCTACTCCGAGGTCACCTTCAGCAAGATCGCGGTCGAGGTGCGCCCGACCGAGGCGGTGATCCACAAGGAGTTCCACCTGTCCTCGGCCGACCCCAACATCGTCGGCCTGGAGAACGCGGTGATCGTCGGTGCGACCAACTACGACGTCGCCGACCAGCTCGCCGACGTCGGCATGGAGGCGATCCATCCCAAGGCGGCCAAGCCGATCGAGCTTGCCGGCATCCCGATCCGCCTCAAGAACACCTTCGAGCCGGACCACCCCGGCACGCTGATCACCAAGGACTTCGTCGGCGAGCGCGCGCGTGTCGAGATCGTCACCGGCAGCGACAAGGTCACCCTGGTCGAGATCCACGACCCGAGCATGGTCGGCACCGTCGGCTTCGACCTCGGGCTGATGGAGATCTTCTGCAAGCACGACATCTCCTACATCCTCAAGGCCACCAACGCCAACTCGATCGCGCACGTGCTGTGGGAGAGCTCGGTGACGCCCGCGCTGATCGCCGAGCTCGAGGCGCGCTACGAGGTCGTCACCGTCAAGCCGAGCGCGATCGTGTGCGCGATCGGCTCCAACATCAGCATCCCGGGCGTGCTCGCGCGCGCGGCGCAGGCGCTGGCCGATGCGCAGGTGAACGTGAATTGCGTGTCGCAGACCCTGCGTCAGGTGAACATGCAGTTCATCATCGAGCGCGCCGACTACAAGAAGGCGATTGTCTGTCTCTTATACACATCT
>DMCZ01000100.1:0-1168 GCA_003446655.1 Thauera sp.
AGATGTGTATAAGAGACAGGCATTCAGCGAGGCAACGTTGGTGTTGATCGTCTGGGCCATGATGTTTCTCCTGGTAGGTCAGGTTGGTCATACACCCGTATCTGCATCGCTTGCCTTGGCGGGTGCGGAGCGTTTGCTTGTGCTCTTGGTTGCTTTTACGACCCCGGGGTAAGACTCTTTAGCAATTTCCCGCCGGTGCCGCGCGCGTTTCCTGCGCTTGGAGCCCTTTACGGCGCGGGGGCGGGGAACTTGAGGGAAGAAGGCGTCAGGCACCGGGGGCGCTGTCGGCGTGGGCGCGAGGGTGGCTGGCGTGCTGGGAACCGCTGTGTTCTGCAGAAGCGCAGCTTTCGCGGGCGAGCCCGCTCCCACAGACAGTGGCTCCTACGGGGGAGGTGGGCGTGCCTTGAAACGGCACGGCCGCCTGCGGTGTCGCGCGGGTCGGCGCTGTGCCACTTCAAACCTGAAGGGCGCTCTCGATTGCAGAGGCGAGTGCGGGCAGCTCACTTTTGACGGTGCGCCAGACGACTTCTGTGTCGATGTCGAAGTAGCCGTGGATGAGTCGATTACGCATGCCGATCATCGCGCGCCAAGGAATCTGCGGCGCAGCCGAACGAGTGTTGTCCGATACTTTTCCTGCCGCTTCGCCGATGACCTCAAGGGCCCGCACGGTCGCAAAGAGAAGCATCGTGTCGGTATCGAGATCGTTACGGTCACGGGCGTGAAGGAAACCGATCGCGGTTTGTGTTGCGTCCAGCATGTGCTGCAGGCGGATTCGGTCCTCAGGCAGCATATCGAGTGCGAGCGGTGCGCATGATGTCGTCGCGGAAGTATCGGCTGAGATCTCGGGGGGTGCGAAGGTCAATCGTCTTACCGCCCATGAGCGCCGAAAGCTCTTCTTCGAGCTTGGCCATGCCCAGCAGTCCGGGAACGTGGTCGGGCTCGAACTCGACGAGAAGGTCCAGATCGCTGTCGGGCCGCGCGGTGCCCTTGATTGTCGAGCCGAAGACCGACAGACGCCGGATGCCGTGTGTCCGGCAAAAGTCTGCGAGCGCGCTGTCATCGGATGTGAGTGTGACGGGTGTCATGGTCCTTGTCTCCTGCAGGTCATCCAGCCTGGAGAGCAGGATGGGGTATCCGCGTTTACAGATCAAGGCGGCGTCGAGGACGG
>DMCZ01000100.1:1394-6317 GCA_003446655.1 Thauera sp.
GGACGGAAATAGGGGACAGACCACGTTTTCTCCTCGCCTGAAACGCCACGACCGCCGCTGGTGTCGCGCGGCGGTGCGGCAGGAGGCAGTCATCGGCCAGATGGGGAAACAGGGGAGGGTTTCGTGCGTTGCGCTATGGGCCAAGGATGGCATGCGGCGTAGTCTATGCGCACACATTCCATTACGCTGTCTCGAGCGTTTCCCGAAGGTCAGCTTGCCCGCCCGTCTGACACCCGTATTGACCGTCGAGGGCATGGACTGCTTTCTGGAAACTCCAAAGATGGGCGCCGTGCCGCTGCGGGTGCTGAAGTCGCCTGTGACTTCCCTGGCTCACGCGCAGGAGCAGGTCAACGCTGCGTTGGATTTTCTGTTCCAGGGCTACTGAGCGCGAGGGCGCGTGCCATTTGGGACGATCCTCGAGAAACACCCGCTACCCTGAGCACGCAACGCCAGCCTCGAAATAGACGTCGGCGATCGGCATCTGCAGCTCCACGCTTGCGAATTCGACCGCGTCACCGGGCTCGAAGGTGATGATGTCCCAGCCGATGTCGCCGCGCCGGCGGTAGAGCTCGACCTTGCATTCGTCCTGGCTGACCAGGGCGTACTCCTTGAGGCTGGGGAGCGTGCGGTAGGCGCGAAGCTTTTCGCGGCGGTCGATGCCCGCGGTGGAGGGCGAGAGCACTTCGATGATGAGCACGGGGCTGTCGACCACTTGGGTCTCGGCGTCGAGCTCGAGCAGCCGGGGCTCGCAGGTGGCCATCACGTCGGGGTAGAAGTAGCTGCGCTCCTTCTTCAGGTAGAGCTTTACGCCTTCCATGAGGGTGCGGCAGGGCGTGCCGCGCAGGTGGGTGCGAAGGGCGGTGTACAGGTTGCCTGCGATGATGTTGTGGCGGACGCTCGCCCCAGTCATGGCGAAGATTTCGCCGGCGACGTACTCGTGGCGAACAGGGGAGCGCGCCTCCAGGGTGAGGTACTCGGATTCGTCCAGAAGTCGGTAGGATTTGGATTGCATCGTGAGGTCCTCGTCTCGTGCGTCGTATGCCGATGATTATAGGTCCGGCCCCCGCGACTGCGGCGGGGCGCGCGCCCGGTGGTGTGTGAGGGCTTCGGTGAGACGACCTATTATCGAGGAGGCGTGGAGGCGCAACTCAAGCCGGCGCAACGTGGCGCACGGCTACCTTCGTCTTGCCTTGTTGCTCGGCATGCCAGAGATCGAACGCAAGCTGGCCCTTGAGCCAGCTTTCAGCGCTCGGCCCGTCGAGCCGGGCCTCGACAAGCATGACGAGCACTTCCAGGCGGTCCGCCTCGGCGCTGCCCTCCGGCGCGTCCCACAGGCGCTCGACCTCGGCCAGTGCGTCGGCATGCTCGGCATCGGTGCGGATAGGCTTGAGTTCCATGGCAGGCGTTTTCCCGGATGATTTCCGCCGGCCGGCCGCTGGCGTTGGGCGCCTACCGCGCGCGCATCGCTTCTTCTGCCGCGCGTGCCAGGAAACCCGACCGCGTCTGGTGATGGGCTTTGGCGTAGTTGTCGATCTGGCGCACGAGGTATTCCGGCAGGGAGATGTTGAGCCGCACGGGTGTATTGCGAATTCTGGCCAGGTCGATGTCGACCAGCATCCAGTAGCCGCCTTCGAACCGCTCGTCGCCCGCCCACTCCTCGGGCACCGAAGGGGTGGGGATGGGAAGGTCTTCGCCTTCGAAGTGCAGTTCGACCGCCTCTTGCGCCATGCGGGGCAGATCGGCCATTTCGTCGGCCGCAGAAAAGCAGCCCGGAAAGTCGGGGAAGGTCAGGCCGTAGGCGCGGCCTTCGTCCTTGTGAACATATACGGGGTTACGTCCAGGGGTTCAGCACGCCTACGTTCGCGGCTGCGAAGTCACCGACGTTTCGCGTGACCACCGTCAGGCCGTTCACCAATGCAGTGGCCGCGATCAGGGCGTCGCGCTCCGCACGTGGGTCTGGAACATGCAGCCTCGCGCAGCAACGTGCGACTGCGGTATCGACAGGAAGGATTCGCCCGTCAAAAGCCGGCAGCACGTGTTGGTCGAGCCATGCGCGCAGGAGGGCGGCTTGCGCGCCATCTCGCCGCTCGACGAGCAGGATGCCCAGTTCGAGCTCCAGCACGGAAATTGCCGACAGGAACATCGCGCTGGCGTGTCACCGACCGGCACATTGAAGCCAGTTGATGATCGGCACAATGGAGCCACCGCGTGATCGGCACATTGAGGCCAGTCCGTGATCGGCATATAGGAGCCAGTCGCGGATCGGCACATAGAGGCCAGCGCCGGATCGGCGTAATGGAGCCACTTTCCCTCTGACGGACGTCTCGACCTTGACCGGTCCATCGCTACTCTGCTGCCTTTTTGTTCGGCAGGAGGTAGTCGGTGGCCCGCAGGAGCATCGAGATGTACGAGTACCGCCAGGCCCTGATGCGCATGCGCCAGGGCGATTCCGAGCGCGAGATCGCGCGCTCGAAACTGATGGGGCGCAGCAAGTCGGCCCGCTTCCGCGAGCTGGCTCGCGCCCAGGGCTGGCTCGATCCTGAGCGCCCCCTGCCCGAGGACGCCGAGATCGCCGCCGCGCTCGGGCAGCCGAAGCTGCCGGCGACGGCCCAGTCCTCGATTGCCGCGTATCGGCCGCTGGTCGAGCAGTGGCTCGCGCAGGGCGTCTCCGGCGTGGTGATCCACACCACGCTCAAGCGTGAGCACGGTTTTACCGGGCACTACTCCAGCGTGCGCCGGCTGATCGCCCAGATCGGCCGCGAGCAGCCCCCCGAGGCCACGGTGCGGCTCACCTTCGCCCCGGGCGAGGCCGCGCAGGTGGACTTCGGCGCCGGTCCCCAACTGGTCGATCCGGCCACGGGCGAGATCCGCCGCACCTGGGCGTTCGTGATGACGCTCTGTTTCTCGCGTCACCAGTACGTGGAGTTCGTCTGGGACCAGAGCGTGCGCACCTGGCTGGGCTGCCATCGTCGCGCCTTCGAGTGGTTCGGCGCCGTGCCCGCGCGGCTCATCATCGACAACGCCAAGTGCGCGATCACCCGCGCGTGCATGCACGACCCGCAGGTGCAGCGCGCCTACGCCGAGTGTGCCGAGGGCTATGGCTTCCGGATCGACGCCTGCCCGCCGCACGACCCGCAGAAGAAGGGCATCGTCGAGGCCGGCGTCAAATACGTGAAGGGCAACTTCCTGCCCACGCGCAGCTTCCGCGATCTGGCCGATCTGAACGCGCAGGCGCGCGAGTGGGTGCTGAAGGAAGCCGGGCTGCGCATTCACGGCACCACTCGCGTGCGTCCGCTCGACACCTTCGCGGTCGAGCGCAGCACCTTGCTGGCGCTGCCCGAGGTGCCGCCGGATCTGGGCACCTGGCACGCGGTGACGGTGCATCGCGACTGCCACGTCAGCTTCGAGCGTGCGCTGTACTCGGTGCCGTTCGCGCTGGTGGGCAAGGCATTGTGGCTGCGGGCCACCGATGCCGTGGTCACGGTCTATCACGACTTCAAGCCCGTCGCCACGCATGCCCGCGCGCGGCGCCCCGGTGAGCGTCGCACCGTCTCGGACCATCTGCCGCCGGCCGCCCAGCGCTTCTTCGCGCACGACCGCAGCTGGTGTCTGCGGCAGGCCCGCGAGATCGGAGACGCCTGCGCGCAGCTGATCGGGCAACTGCTCTCAGATCGCGTCAGCGAGCGCCTGCGTGCCGCCCAGGGCGTGCTCGCGCTCAAGGGCCAGTACGGCGCCGCGCGCCTCGAGGCCGCCTGTGAGCGGGCCATCGCCCACGACAGCCCGCACTACCGCACCGTCAAGACCATCCTCGCCGGCGGTCATGACCTCGCCCCGGTGAGCACGATCACCCCCGAGCCCTATGCCGGCCGTGCGCGCTTCGCGCGCGCCACCGCGTCGCTGTTCGAAGACGACGGCCCCACGTTTCACTGACCCGGGCGCACAGCGCGCCCACTTCACCCAAGGAGCCTCACCATGAACCCTGCCACCGAACTGGCGCCGCAGCTCAAGCAGTTGCGCCTCTCCGGCATCCTCGACTCGCTCGACGCCCGCAACCGCCAGGCCATCGACGCCAAGCTCGCCTACACGGAGTTTCTCGCCCTGCTGATCCAGGACGAGATCGCCCGGCGCGAGCAGAAGAAGTTCGGCACCCGGCTGCGCCGTGCGGCCTTCCGCGCCACCAAGACGCTCGAAGGCTTCGAGTTCGACCGCCTGCCCTCGACCAACCGCGCCCTGGTCCATGATCTGGCGACCGGGCGCTACATCGACGAGCGCGCCCCGGTGCTGATCGTCGGCCCCTGCGGCACCGGGAAAAGCCATCTTGCGCAGGCGCTCGGGCACTGCGCCGTGCGTCAGGGGCACGACGTCATCTTCGCCTCCTGCGCGCAACTGCTCGCCAGCCTGAACGCCGCGCGCGCGGTCGGCACCTATGAGCGAAAGCTCCAGCAACTGGCCCGCGTGCCGGTGCTCATCATCGACGACTTCGGCCTCAAACCGCTTCGCGCCCCCGCTGACGAGGATCTGCACGACCTCATCGCCGAGCGCTACGAGCGTGCTGCCACCATCGTCACCAGCAACCTCGACTTCACCGAGTGGGACCAGGCCTTCCCCGGCAACCGGCTGCTGGCCTCGGCCACCGTCGACCGCCTGCGCCACAACGCCTACTGCCTCACCCTCGACGGGGCCTCGTACCGTGCGCCCCGACAGGGGCCGAATCGGGCGAAAACCGCCCTTGCCAGCACCCCGAAAAACATCGATTCTTGACCCCCCAACGACGTCCGTCAGAGCCCGGTTCGAGTGGCTTCTATATGGCGATCATCGGTGGCTCTATTGTGGCGGTCAGTGACACTGGCGGGCGTTGCCTGAGCCCAGGCGGCGACCCGCGCGTCGGCCTTGCCCGTTTTGACCTTGCGCAGCTCGGAAACG
>DMCZ01000099.1:0-966 GCA_003446655.1 Thauera sp.
ATGCAAAAAGGCGTCGCGACCGTAGCACAGCTATCCGGCTTTGACGAGATCATCGACGCGCGCACGCCCGCCGAGTTCGCCGAAGACCACATTCCGGGTGCGATCAACCTGCCGGTGCTCGACAACGAAGAGCGCATCATCGTCGGCACCATGTACAAGCAGCAGTCGGCCTTCGACGCGCGCCGGCTGGGCGGTGCGCTGGTGGCGGCGAACATCTCGCGGCACATGCTCACCGTGCTCAAGGACAAGCCGAAGAACTGGCGCCCGCTGATCTACTGCTGGCGCGGCGGCCAGCGCAGCGGCTCGTTCGCCACCTGGCTGCGCATGGTGGGCTGGGATGCCTGCCAGCTCGAGGGCGGCTACAAGGCCTTCCGTCACCATGTAATCGCCGAGATCGAGCGCATTACGCCGACGCTCGAGCTGCGCATCGTCTGTGGCCCAACGGGAAGCGCCAAGACGCGCGTGCTCGAGGCACTCGCCGGGCATGGCGCGCAGACGCTCGACCTCGAAGACCTCGCCGCCCACAAGGGTTCGGTGCTGGGCGGTCTGCCGGATCGTCCACAGCCGGCGCAGAAGCACTTCGAGACCACCCTATGCACCCGCCTGCAGGCGCTCGACCCCGCGCAGCCGGTGTATGTGGAGGCCGAGAGCCGCAAGATCGGACTGGTCTTCGTGCCCGAGCCGCTGATCCTGGCGATGCGGCGCGCGCCCTGCGTGATGATCGACGCCAGCCGCGACGCCCGCCTTGACTTCCTGGTGCGCGACTACGCTTATCTGGGCGACGACGTCGTCAAGCTGCAGGCCAACCTGCAACGTCTGCACGAACACCTGAGCCGCGAGACGCTCGAGCGCTGGTTGACGCTTGCCCAGCGCCACGCCCTGCCCGAACTCTTCGGTGAGCTGATCGACCTGCACTACGACCCGCTCTACCGGCGCTCGCAGAATGGCAACTACGCCGGCTTCAGC
>DMCZ01000099.1:1276-1690 GCA_003446655.1 Thauera sp.
ATCCGCTGGCTGCGCAGGCAAAGCCTGAACCCAGGGTCAGGGCAGCCGCGAAATCCGGCTGCCTTTCACCGCGCACACGCGCTGGACGGCTGCGGGCCGCGGCGCGACGACTTCGCCCTGTTCGAACGCCACCACCGACCAGCCATCGCGCAGGCGCTCCAGGAGTTCGCCGGGCTGCAGGAGAAACGCGGGGCTGGATGGCTTGCCGAAGCGCTCATTACCGACCATGAAAGTCTCGTAGATCAGCACGCCACCCGTTTGCAGCAGCGCCAGCATCGCGTCGAAGCGCGGACGGTGGAGATAGTTGGTGACCACCACGGCGTCGTAGCGCTCGCCTGCGAGCGGCCAGGTGTCCGCCTCGAGGTCCAGCTCCCGCACGCGCACGCCCGTCAAGCCCTGCAATCGATCGAGGGC
>DMCZ01000099.1:1953-4551 GCA_003446655.1 Thauera sp.
CGCCAGAGGCGATCAGCGGTGCGAAGCGCACCACCCAGCTCGACGGCGAGGGCAGCGCATCCTGCAAGGCATCGAGCGCGAGCGGACTTGCGCGACCGGGTGTTGTGGGGTGTTCGGACATCTGGCGGACTCTCATGACGCAAGCACCTCATTCTATGCCGACTCCCCCGGCCGGGCCCCGGCGAACTGTGCTATACAGAAGTCCATTGCGCCGGAGGCTTCGCGTCACCGGTTTTCAGGACACCTCACACGTGCCTCCGTGAAGCAATTCCTGCAGCGAACCGCCCCCGTCTTTCCAGCGTCTCGCCGGCCCCTCGCGGCGGCGCTCCCGCTGCTGTCGCCCATGCCCGCCTGCGCGGCTCTGGACGCAGACGCAGCCGGGCCGGTGATGCTCGCCTCGGTCGTGTTCCTGCTCGTTGGTCTGCTTGCCGGCTACCTGATTGCGACGCGCCGCGCGCGCGCAGCCGGGCAGCCTTCGTCGATGACAAACGCGTCCGGACAATCGCCCCCACCCGGCGCACCGCAAGATTCCGCTACGCCCGGCAGTACCTCGGCGAGCTCCCTTGTCGCGGGTGGCGAGCCGATCAGCGTCGCCGGTCCGCCTGCCCACCAGCGCTATCTCGAGGTCGTGGATTCGGTGAACCAGGTGCTGTTCCGCACCGATGGCGAAGGCCGGCTTGTGTTCCTGAACGACTACTGGAGCGAGCTCTCGGGCTTCGCTATCGACCAGAGTCGAATGCGATCGCTGTGCGACTTCCTGCACCCCGACGACCGCGCGCGCGCTCGTGACGCCTTGCGTGGCCTGCTACGCGACGAAGCGGACGCCTGGTCGGGCGAGCTGCGCCTGCGCACACATGCGGGAGAGATCCGCTGGATCGGCGTCGACTGTCGTCGCGTCCTCGACAGGGACGGTGGCGGCACGTGGATCGCCGGCACCCTCGACGACATTTCTTCGCGCAAGGTGGCCGAGCTGAGCCTGCGCAACCTCAACCAGGAGCTCGAAGCCCGGGTGCGCGCCCGTACGGCGGAACTCGAAGCGGCCAACAGCGAGCTCGAGGCGTTCTCCTACTCCGTCTCGCACGACCTGAGGGCACCCCTGCGCGCCATCGACGGCTTCGCTCGCATCCTTGCCGAGGAGGCCGGGGAGCGGCTGGAAACGCACGAACGCGAGCATCTCGCGCGGATCCGCAGCGCGGCCGAGCGCATGGCCGTCCTGATCGACGCGATGATCGATCTTGCCAGCGTCACGCGGCAGCCCCTGCAGCGCGAAACGGTCGATCTGTCGAAACTCGCCGAGGCGGTAATCAGGGAACTGCATGCTGAATCACCCGAGCGCGAGGTGGCGGTGGAGATCACCCGCGACCTCGTCGTCAATGCCGACCCTGCGCTGATGCATGTGCTGCTCGACAACCTGCTGCGCAACGCCTGGAAGTTCACCTCACGGACGCCGGATGCCCGTATCCGTTTCGGTGCGCGGCGTGAGGGCGGGCGCATCGTGTTCCAGGTCGAAGACAATGGCGCAGGGTTCGACATGCATTACGCCAACAAGCTGTTCAAACCATTCCAGCGGCTGCACGCGCAGCACGAATTTCCCGGTACCGGAATCGGCCTGGCGACGATCCATCGTATCGTCGGGCGCCACGACGGTCGGATCTGGGTGGACGCACAACCCGGCGCGGGCGCGCGCTTTTCCTTTGTTCTCGGGCAGTGACTTAAACTAGACCGAGGCACGAACAACCATGGAACGGGTCGTGACGCAATTCCGGAAAGGCGCCATGCAGCCCACAGGTGTATTGTGCACCGCAGTACAATTTTGAACTGATCCAGCAGGCTGTCGCGCTCCGCCGCGCCCCGCTCGAACTTCCGAATTCACCAAGCCAGTCGGGTTCCAATCATGAAAGACAAGCACTACCTCACACCGCTTCTGGAACCGCGCTCCGTCGGCATCATCGGCGCCAGCGAACGCGAGGCTTCGCTCGGCAACGTGCTTATGCGCAACATGCTCGAGGCCGGCTACAAGGGCAAGCTCTTCGCCATCAACCCCAAGCACGAGAAAGTGCACGGGGTGACGTGCTACAAGTCGGTCGAAGACGTGCCGCAGCGTCTCGACCTCGCGGTCATCGCCGTACGCGCCGAGAAGGCACCGGCCATCATGGACGCCTGCGGTCGCGCCGGCGTCAAGGCAGCGATCCTCCTGTCCTCGGGGTTCTCCGAAGCGGGCCCGCGCGGCGCGCTCCTCGAGCGCCAGGTCATCGAGGCCGCGCACCGCCACCGCATCCGCCTGCTCGGCCCCAACTGCCTGGGCATCATGCGCCCGCAACTCGGCGTCAACGCCACCTTCGCCCACGCCAGCGCGCTCAAGGGCAGCATCGGCCTCATCTCGCAGTCGGGGGCGCTGTGCGCGGCCATCCTCGACTGGGCCAAGCCGAACAACGTCGGTTTCTCGGCGGTCGTGTCGCTCGGTTCCTCGTCCGACATCGACTTCGGCGAGGTGCTCGAGTACATGATCTCGGACCCGCGCACCGAGAGCATCTTCCTCTACGTCGAGGGCATCCGTGACGCCCGCCGCTTCATGAGCGCGCTGCGCGGCGCCGCGCG
>DMCZ01000099.1:4784-8549 GCA_003446655.1 Thauera sp.
TACAACATGGGCCAGCTGTTCGCGGCCGCCAACGCGCTGTTCTCGCACTTCCGCCCGCGCGGCAATCGCCTCGCCATCATCACCAACGGCGGCGGGCCCGGCGTCATGGCAGCGGACCGCGCCTCGGACATCGGCATCCCGCTTGCGGAGTTGTCCGAAGGGACGATCGAAAAGCTCAACGCGGTGCTGCCCGCGGGCTGGTCGCACGGCAACCCGATCGACATCCTCGGTGACGCCGATCCGGATCGCTACCAGAAGGCGCTGCGTGCGGTGCTCGACGGGCCCAACGTCGACGGCGTAATGGTCATGCTGACGCCGCAGGCGATGAGCAACCCCACCGGCGTCGCCGAATCGGTGATCGAGCTCGAGAAGACTGCAGACAAGCCGGTCGTTACGTGCTGGATGGGTGAGGAACTGGTCACCGAGGCACGACAGAAGTTCAGCCTTGCCGGCATTCCCAACTTCCGGACCCCCGAGCCGGCGGTCGAGCTTTTCAGCCACATCTCGGCGTATTACCAGAACCAGAAGCTGCTGATGCAGACGCCGGCCTCGCTGTCGCACCTCCCCCCGCCTTCCGTGGAGAGCGCGCGCCTGGTGATCGAGATGGCGCTGTCCGAGCGCCGGAAAAAGCTCAACGAAATGGAGTCGAAGGCGCTGCTGGCCGCGTTCCGCATCCCGATCGCCCAGACCGTCATCGCGCGTTCGGCCGCCGAAGCCATGGTGCTCGCAGCCGAGATCGGCCTGCCGGTGGTGATGAAGATCGATTCGCCCAACATCGTGCACAAGTCCGATGTCGGCGGCGTTCGCCTCAACATCCGCAGTCTTGCCGCCGTGCGCTCGACCTACCAAGAGATCCTGGACGAGGTGAAGCGCGCGCAGCCCGACGCAGTCATCAACGGCATCGCCATTGAGCCGATGATCCAGAAGCGCAACGGCCGCGAGCTCGTGGTCGGCGTCAAGCGCGACCCGGTTTTCGGGCCGGCGATCATGTTCGGCGAAGGCGGCAACCAGGTGGAGGCCAACAGCGACATCGCCGTGGCGCTGCCGCCACTCAACAGTTTCCTGGTCGCGGACATGATCCGCTCGACGCACATCTCCACCCGCCTGGGCGAATTCCGCAACATGCCGGCGGTGGACATGAACGCGCTCGAGCTCGTGCTGCTGCGCATCTCCGAGATGGTGTGCGAGCTGCCATGGATCACCGAAATGGAGATCAACCCGCTGATCGTCGATGAGAGCGGCGTGGTCGCGGTAGACGCCAGCATCATCGTGGACAACGTGTCGCCAACCGCCGACCGTTACGACCACATGGCGATTCACCCCTACCCCTCGCATCTGATCAGCACCTGGACGGTGCCTGACGGCACGACGGTGACGATCCGCCCGATCAAGCCCGAGGACGCCGAGCTCGAGGTCGACTTCGTCCGCCGACTGTCCGCGGAGACCAAGTACTACCGGTTCATGAACACCATGCGCGAACTGCCTCCCGCGATGGTCGCGCGCCTCACGCAGATCGACTACGACCGTGAGATGGCCTTCGTCGCCACGCTCGACGTAGACGGGGTCGAGAGCGAGATCGGCGTGTGCCGCTACGCGGTGAATCCGGATGGGGAGTCGTGCGAATTCGCCGTGGTGGTGGCCGACGACTGGCAACACCGCGGCCTCGCCCGCAAGCTGATGGGCGTGCTCATCGAGACCGCGCGCAGCCGCGGCATCCAGTACATGAACGGCGTGTTCCTGGCCAACAACGAGCGCATGCTCAAGTTCGTTCAGAAACTCGGCTTCGTGCTCAGCAACGACCCGGAAGACAGCTCGGTCAAGCTGGGCATCCTCGCGCTGCAGGACTGACCGATGCCGGCAACGATCGAGCACATCGAGTTCCACGGCCAGCCCGCGCTGCGCCTGCGCACGCGGGCAGGTGCCGTTGCGGTGGTGAGCCTGCAGGGCGCCCAGGTCCTGTCCTGGTCTCCGCCCGGTGGCGGCGACCGCCTGTACCTGAGCCCAGCAGCCGTCTTCGACGGCAGGACGCCAATCCGCGGCGGCATTCCGGTCTGTTTTCCGCAGTTCGCAGACCTCGGCAAGCTTCCGGCGCACGGCTTCGCGCGCACGGCCCGCTGGTCGGTGGTCACCGAGCGCACCGGAGACGATTTCGCACTGCTTACGCTCGGGCTGTCCGACGACGACGCAACGCGCGCAGCGTGGCCGCACGCCTTCCGCGCCGAGTTGGGCATCCTGATCGAAGACAGCCGGCTCGACCTCGAACTCGAGATCGAGAACACCGGCGCCCAGGCGCTTGAATTCACTGCAGCGCTGCACACCTACCTCGGCGTGCGCGAGGTGGAGGAATCCCGCCTCGAAGGACTGCACGGTTTCGAGTACCGCGACAAGGCTGCCGGCAACACCATCCGGCGCGACAGCGGCGACGTGGTGCTGATCGAGGGCGAGACCGACCGCGTCTATCACGGCGTCACTCGCCCCTTGCTGCTGCGCGAATACGACCGCAGCCTCGGCATCAATGCCGACGGTTTTCCCGACGTGGTGGTGTGGAACCCCTGGGTCGAGCGCAGCGCAGCGATCCCCGACCTGCCCGACGACGGCTTCCGCCGCATGCTGTGCGTCGAGGCCGCAGCCGCGCGCGAGCCGGTGCGCCTGCCGGCCGGCGAAACCTGGTGGGGCCGCCAGACGCTGGTCGCGCTCTGATCCCGCGCGGCGCCCAGGCAACTCACCGAAGCCTCGCGGCTTTCCGTAGCGGCGACGCCAGTCGCGATCGCTGCCCCGCGCTCCGGTCCTTGGGTTGCTCTTCCTGCGCCGCCTGTTGCACTATCCGGCCCTTCCCATTCCGCACCACCGTCTCTCCTCCATGCTCCCCCCGATCGAACACCGCATCGCCGAAGAGCTCGGCGTATCGCCGCGCCAGGTCATCGCCGCCGTCCAGTTGCTCGACGACGGCGCCACCGTGCCCTTCATCGCCCGCTACCGCAAGGAAGTCACGGGCGGCCTGGACGACACCCAGCTGCGCAATCTGGAAGAGCGTCTGGGCTATCTGCGCGAGCTCGAGGATCGCCGCGCGACCGTACTGGCCTCGATCGAGGAGCAGGGCAAGCTCACCGCGGAGCTGCGCGCCGAGGTCGAGCACGCCGACACCAAGCAGCGCCTGGAAGACCTCTACCTGCCCTACAAGCCCAAGCGCCGGACCAAGGCGCAGATCGCGCGCGAGGCCGGCATCGGGCCGCTCGCAGAAGCCCTGCTCGCCGATCCGACGCTGACGCCCGAAGTCGAAGCCGAGAAGTTCCTCAACGTCGAGGCCGGCTTCGCCGACGCCAAGGCGGTGCTCGACGGCGCACGCCAGATCCTGATGGAGCACTTCGCCGAGGACGCCACCCTGCTCGGCGAGCTGCGCGCCTACCTGCATGAGCACGGCCAGGTGCGGTCAAGCGTGATCGAGGGCAAGGAGACCGAAGGCGCCAAGTTCCGCGACTGGTTCGACTTCGCGGAGCCGATCGCCACCATGCCTTCGCACCGCGCGCTGGCGTTGCTGCGCGGGCGCAACGAAGGCGTGCTGCGCCTCGCGCTGGATGTGGAGCGTGCCGATCCGGACGCGCCACATCCCTGCGAGGGCCGCATCGCGGTGCGCTTCGGCATCCGCAACCAGGGCCGCCCGGCCGACCGCTGGCTCGCCGAGACCGCGCGCTGGGCATGGAGCGTGAAGATCTCGATCCACCTCGAGCTCGAGCTGATGAGCGAGTTGCGCGAACGTGCCGAGGA
>DMCZ01000099.1:8774-9117 GCA_003446655.1 Thauera sp.
GCCTCGGTGTATTCCGCCTCCGAACTTGCCGCGCGCGAATTCCCCGAACTCGACGTCAGCCTGCGCGGCGCGGTGTCGATCGCCCGCCGCCTTCAGGACCCGCTCGCCGAACTGGTCAAGATCGATCCCAAGTCGATCGGCGTCGGCCAGTACCAGCACGACGTCAACCAGGGCCGCCTGGCGAAGAGTCTGGACGCGGTGGTCGAAGACTGCGTGAACGCGGTCGGCGTGGATGTGAACACCGCCTCGGCGCCGCTGCTGGCGCGCATCTCGGGTCTCAACGCCACGCTCGCTGGAAACATCGTCGAGTACCGCAACGCCAAGGGCCCCTTCCGCAGCCGCA
>DMCZ01000099.1:9434-10124 GCA_003446655.1 Thauera sp.
AACCCGGCATGCTGCTCGAGGGCGTGGTTACCAACGTGACCAACTTCGGCGCATTCGTGGACATCGGTGTGCATCAGGACGGTCTGGTTCACATCTCCGCGCTGTCCAACACCTTCGTCAAGGACCCGCATAGTGTGGTCAAGGCTGGCCAGGTGGTGAAGGTGAAGGTGCTGGAGGTGGATATTCCGCGTAATCGCATCGCGCTCACCATGCGCCTCGGCGACGAGGCGCCGCGGCGCGAAGCAAGCGTCCGTGCCGAGGGCCGTGGTGCCCCGCCTGCCCGGGAAGGTGGCCGCGATCGCCGCCCGGCCGACAGCGCGCGAGGCAGCGGCAAGCCATCGGCCCGGGCAAATCCTCCTGCTGCAGGCAACGCCCTGGCGGAGGCCTTTGCGCGCGCCCGCGGCGGCAAGTGAACGCACTGACCAACGCACGCCGTAAGGGGCAGATCTGCGACTGAATCAGGAGATGAACGACCCCATGAATCTGACGATCTATGGCATCAAGAACTGCGACACGATGAAGAAGACCTTCGCCTGGTTCGATGACGCAGGCGCTGGCTACAACTTCCACGACTACAAGAAGTCGGGCATCGACGCGGAGACGCTAGCAGACTGGTGCGAGCGGCTGGGCTGGGAGGCGCTTGTGAACAAGCGCGGTACCACCTGGCGCAAGCTGCCGCCCGAGCAGCAG
>DMCZ01000099.1:10368-10629 GCA_003446655.1 Thauera sp.
CATCCGGCGAACTGGTCGTCGGCCTCGACACTGCCGCCTTCGCACGCCTGACAGGCCGCTGACCCGAGACCCTCCCGCACCAACCTGCGCGCGCCCCCTACCCGGAATCACGCTGATGAGCGACACCCTCCCCCCAAGCTATGTCCAGCGCTTCCTGCTGGAAGACCTCGACATTCGCGGCGCCGTGGTGCGCCTGACCGACGTGTGGCAAGCCATGCAGGCCGGGCGCGACTACCCACCGTCCGTTGCACGCCTGCTCGG
>DMCZ01000099.1:10890-11458 GCA_003446655.1 Thauera sp.
CGCTCAACCTCCGGGGCTACGCCAAGGCGCAGGGGGCGCCGAGCCGCGGCACCCTCGCCGAACTCGTCGGCGACGGCCGTCTGCAGCTCTCGCTCGACATCGAGGGGCTCGACCAGCCCTACCAGAGCCTCGTGCCGCTCGAAGGCGACAGCATCGGCGAAGTCTTCGAGCATTACCTCGCGCAATCCGAGCAGCAACCCGCCGGACTCTGGCTGGCCTGCAGCGCCGAGGCCGCGGTCGCGCTCTTCGTACAGAAGCTGCCGGGCGCCGACCTCAAGGACCTCGACGGCTGGGCGCGGGTCCAGCAGCTCGCCCAAACCGTGCGCGACGACGAACTGCTCGGGCTCGACGCCGCGGAGATCCTGCGTCGCCTGTTTGCGGAGGAAGACGTGCGACTGTTCGACGCGCGGCCCATCACCCACGACTGGCCCGCAGACCCGGAGAAAGTCGCAGGCATGCTGCGCGCGCTCGGGGAGGACGAAGTGCGGACGATCCTGGCCGAGCACGGCGAGATCGTGGTGCACGACGATCTCTCCAATCACACCTACCGCTTCGATGCCGCAGATGT
>DMCZ01000099.1:11716-29422 GCA_003446655.1 Thauera sp.
GCGATCGTCACGCCCTTGCTCGTTCGCATGGGCATCAGTACACTCGCTTGATTTTGAAGACCCTTCTGCCCATGTCCGCCACCGCGTCCGCCCGCCCCATCGAGTTCCGCAACACGACACTTGGTGCAACCGTGGCCCTGCTGCAGTCGGCGGAGCCCAGCACCCTGGCGGATGCAATGCACAAGATGCTCGGCGGCATGCCGGACTTCTTCAACGACGAAGCGGTCATCCTCGATTTCGGCGCACTCGGACAGTTGCCTGATCGGGTCGACTGGGCAGGGCTGCAATCGCTGCTGCGGCGATATCGCCTGCAGCCGATCGGCGTCATCCACTTGCCTGAAATGCATCATGAGCCGGCCCGCCGCGCCGGGCTGGCCTTGATCGACCCCTCGCACTTCGTTGCCCAACCACCCGCCGAACCGGCACGCAAACCTGTTCCCGCACCAGCGCCCGCCCCGGCAGCCGCAACTACGGTGAATCCCCCCTCAGTCCCAGGGCCGGCGACCGCCGCGCCGACCATGTTCGTCGACCGCCCGCTGCGCTCCGGGCAACAGGTCTATGCGCGCGGCACCGACCTGGTTCTGCTCGCAGGCGTCAGTCCGGGTGCCGAGGTCATCGCCGACGGTAGCATCCACTGTTACGGCCCGCTGCGCGGCCGCGCCATCGCCGGCGCCCAGGGCGATCACGCCGCGCGCATACTGGCCAGCAACTTCGGCCCGGAGCTCGTCTCCATCGCCGGCGTCTATCGCACTTTCGAGCGCGGCATCCCGGAGGCCTTTGCCGGCAAGCCAACCCTGGTCCGTCTGAACGGCGCCGACCACACACTCAACATCGAAGCGCTGAAGCTCGACTGAGCCAGCGATACAGCATCAACAAGGGGAAATCGTGAGAGTCATCGTTGTAACCTCCGGCAAGGGCGGCGTCGGCAAGACCACCACCAGTGCAGCATTCGCCTCGGGCCTTGCGCTGCGTGGCTTCAAGACCGCCGTCATCGACTTCGACGTCGGGCTGCGCAACCTCGACCTCATCATGGGCTGCGAGCGCCGCGTGGTGTACGACTTGGTGAACGTGGTCAATGGCGAAGCGCGGCTCAATCAGGCGCTGATCAAGGACAAGCACTGCGAGAACCTTTTCGTGCTCCCCGCCTCGCAGACTCGCGACAAGGATGCGCTGACCGAGGAAGGCGTCGAGAAGGTGCTCGCCGAGCTCGAGCACATGGGCTTCGAATACGTGGTCTGCGATTCGCCGGCCGGCATCGAGCGCGGGGCGGTGATGGCGCTCACCTTCGCCGACGAGGCGATCGTCACCACCAACCCTGAAGTCTCCTCCGTGCGCGACTCGGACCGCATCCTCGGCATACTGCAGAGCAAGTCCAAGCGCGCCCGCGACGGTGGCGAGCCGGTGAAGGAGCACCTGCTGATCACACGGTACTCGCCCAAGCGCGTGGACGACGGCGAGATGCTGTCCTACAAGGACGTGCAGGAGCTGCTGCGTGTGCCCCTGCTCGGCGTCATCCCGGAATCGGAATCGGTGCTGCACGCTTCGAATCAGGGCACACCCGCCATCCATCTCAAGGGCACGGACGTTGCCGAAGCCTACGCCGACGTCGTCAGCCGCTTCCTGGGCGAGGAGCGCCCGCTGCGCTTCGTCAACTACGAGAAGCCTGGCCTGATCAAGCGCCTGTTCGGAGGCAAATGACATGTCCTTCCTGTCCAAGCTGTTCGGTGAGAAGAAGAAGACCGCGGAGATCGCCAAGAACCGGCTGTCGCTTCTGATCGCCCACGAGCGTTCAGGCGGCAGCCCGACCGTCGATTTTCTGCCCGCGCTGCAGCGCGAACTGATCGAAGTCATCTCGAAGTACGTCTCGGTCAATCCGGACGACATCAAGGTCCATCTGGACAAGCAGGACAACATGGACGTCCTCGAGGTGAACATCGTGCTGCCGGAGCAGAACCGCTGAAGCCCATGCGCCCGGATGGTGAAACTGGTAGACACAAGGGACTTAAAATCCCTCGGCGCAAGCCGTGCGGGTTCGATCCCCGCTCCGGGCACCAGCTGCCGTCATCCCTGTCAACGCAATGCGTGGCACGTGGCTGCCATTGCGCTTGCACGGTGTGTGACCCGACATGATCGTCCTTGACCTCTCCTGCGCCAACGCCCACCGCTTCGAGGGCTGGTTCGCCTCCATCGAGGCTTTTGAGGCGCAGCGCTCGCAAGGTCTCCTGAGTTGTCCGGAGTGCAACGTCACCGAGGTGCGGCGCCTGCCTAGCGCGCCTTACGTGCAGACGCGCCATGCGCCATCAGCGGCCACTTCAGGCACCCAGGCGACCTCTGCATCCGCGTCGGCAGCCAAGCTGCCCGCCATGCCAGTACCTAGCCCCATCATGCCTGCAACCGCGGCGGTGGCCGAGCTCCTCGGCACCTTGCGTCGCATGGCGAAATCCGCCGAGAAGGGGTCGTCTCAGAAAACGGAGAATAAAGCACGTTAAGCCGATGGCATTGGTCGCAGCGGTCTGAACTTACCTGCGCCGATCTTGGCGCTGCTGCGCCACAGGTAATCGCCGGTCAGGTTGATGTGCTCCCAGCCCAGCGGCGACAGGTACTGCAACAGGGCGTCATCGACAGCGTGGCCATGCCCACGCAAGGCGTTCGCCGCCCGCTCCAGATAGACCGTGTTCCACAACACGATGGCGGCCGTCAACAGGTTGAGGCCGCTGGCCCGGTAGCGTTGCTGCTCGAAACTGCGGTCGCGTATTTCGCCCAGGCGGTTGAAGAACACGGCACGGGCCAGCGCGTTTCGGGCCTCGCCCTTGTTCAGCCCGGCATGCACGCGGCGGCGCAGCTCGACGCTTTGCAGCCAGTCCAGAATGAACAGCGTGCGCTCGATGCGCCCCAACTCGCGCAAGGCCACGGCAAGTCCGTTCTGGCGCGGGTAGCTGCCAAGCTTCCTGAGCATCAGCGAGGCCGTCACCGTCCCCTGCTTGATCGAGGTGGCCAGCCGCAGGATGTCGTCCCAATGGGCACGGACATGCTTGATGTTGAGCGTGCCGCCAATCATGGGCTTCAGCGCCTCATAGGCAGCCTCGCCCTTCGGGATGTAGAGCTTGGTGTCGCCCAGATCGCGGATGCGCGGCGCGAAGCGAAAGCCCAGCAGGTGCATCAGCGCGAACACGTGATCGGTGAAGCCCGCCGTATCGGTGTAGTGCTCTTCGATGCGAAGGTCGGATTCGTGGTGTAGCAGGCCGTCGAGCACGTAGGTCGAGTCGCGCACGCCGACGTTGAGCACCTTGGTGTGGAACGGCGTGTACTGGTCGGAGATGTGGGTGTAGAACGTTCGCCCAGGGCTGCTGCCGTATTTCGGGTTGATGTGGCCCGTGCTCACGGCCTTGCTGCCGGTTCGGAAATTCTGGCCATCCGACGAGGACGTGGTGCCGTCGCCCCAGTGTTCTGCAAAGGGATGCCGGAACTGCGCATTGACCAGCTCAGCCAGCGCCGTCGAGTACGTTTCATCGCGGATGTGCCAAGCCTGCAGCCAGGCCAGCTTGGCGTAGGTCGTGCCGGGGCAGGATTCCGCCATCTTGGTCAGGCCGAGGTTGATTGCGTCGGCCAGGATAGTGGTCAGCAGCAGGTTCTTGTCTTTGGCTAGGTCACCCGACTTGAGGTGCGTGAAGTGACGGGTGAAGCCCGTCCACTCGTCCACTTCCAGAAGCAGCTCGGTGATCTTGACGTGCGGCAGGATCATCGCCGTCTGGTCAATCAGGGCCTGCGCGGTGTCGGGCACCGCCGCATCGAGCGGCGTGATCTTCAGACCTGACCCCGTGATGATGGCGTCCGGCAGTTCGTTGGCCAGCGCCATGCAGTTGACCGTGGCGAGCTGGGTTTCCAGCAGCGTCAGCCGGTCGTGCAGGTATTGGTCGCAGTCGGTGGCCACGGCCAGCGGCAATTCGCGGGCCTGCTTGAGGCTGGCGAACTTCGCGGGCGGGACCAGGTAGTCCTCGAAGTCCTTGAACTGGCGCGAGCCTTGCACCCAGATGTCGCCCGAGCGCAGCGCGTTCTTCAGCTCCGACAGTGCGCACAGTTCGTAGTAGCGCCGGTCGATGCCGGTGTCGGTCATCACCAGCTTCTGCCATCGCGGCTTGATGAAGTCGGTCGGCGCATCGACGGGCACCTTGCGGGCATTGTCGCTGTTCATGCCGCGTAGCACCTCGATGGCGTCGAGCACGTTCTTGGCGGCAGGCGCGGCCCGCAGCTTGAGCACGTTGAGGAATTCTGGCGCGTAGCGGCGCAACGTTGCGTAGTTCTCGCCGATGCGATGCAGGAAATCGAAGTCCTCGGGCTGCGCGAGCCGCTGCGCCTCAGTGACGCTCTCGGCAAAGGCGTCCCACGACATGACCGCCTCGATGGCGGCAAACGGGTCGCTGCCCGCCTGCTTGGCCTCGATCAGCGCCTGGCCGATGCGGCCGAACAGGCGCACCTTGGCATTGATCGCTTTGCCGGCTGCCTGGAACTGCTGTTGATGCTTGTTCCTGGCAGCGTTGAACAGTTTGCCGAGAATCCGATCGTGCAGGTCGATGATTTCGTCGGTGACGGTGGCCATGCCCTCGATGGCGAGTGCCACCAAGGTGGCGTAGCGGCGCTGTGGCTCGAACTTTGCCAGGTCGGCGGGCGTCATCTGGCCGCCCTCGCGAGCGATCTTCAGCAGGCGGTTCTGATGTACCAGGCGCTCGATGCCGGAAGGCAGATCGAGTGCCTGCCACGCCTTGAGGCGGTCGATGTGTTCAAGCATGTGCCGCGAGTTCGGCTTGGCTGGAGACTGACGCAGCCAGGCCAGCCAGGTCGCCTTGCCGCTCTCACGGCGCTTGAGCAGATCGTCGAGGCGGCGGCGATGCGCGTCCGACAGCGGATCGACCAAGGCGTCGTAGATGCGCCGGTTGGCGCGGGTGATCGCCTCGGCGCAGATGCGCTCGATGGCGTTTAACGCGGGCAGGATGATCGACTGCCGCTGCAGATGGTCGATCACGGCATCGGCCAGCACGACGCCTTTGTCGGTTTGCATGGCTAATTCGGTCAGCGTCCGTACCGCCTGCCGGTAGTGGCTCATCGTGAAGGTCTGAAAGCCGAATACCGTTTGCAGCTCGATCAAGTGCTCGCGCCGGGTCTGTTCCCGCTGCCCATACTCGCCCCAGCTTTCGACGCCGACCTTGAGCTGGTCGGCGATCAGTTTCAGCAATGGCGGGAACGGCGACTGATCGACGCCAAGGATGATGCCGGGAAAGCGCAAGTAGGAAAGCTGAACGGCGAAGCCGAGGCGGTTGGCCGAGCCGCGCCGCTGCCGGATAATGGAAAGGTCAGACTCGCTGAACGTGTAGTGACGGATCAACTCATCCTTGGTGTCCGGCAACGCCAGCAGGCTTTCGCGCTCGGCAGCAGACAGGATCGAACGGCGAGGCATGTCAGGTTTCTCGCAAGTACTGGTAAAGCGTTTCGCGGCTGATGCCGAACTCGCGGGCGAGCTTGGCCTTCTGCTCGCCCGCCGCGATACGCCGTTTCAGTTCCTCGATCTTTTCACTGTTCAGAGACTTCTTGCGCCCCCGATAGGCCCCGCGCTGCTTGGCGAGCGCGATCCCCTCGCGCTGCCGCTCGCGGATGAGCGCCCGCTCGAACTCAGCGAAGGCGCCCATCACCGACAGCATCAGGTTCGCCATCGGCGAATCCTCGCCGGTGAAAGTCAGGGACTCCTTGACGAATTCGATGCGCACGCCGCGCTGGGTGAGGCCCTGCACCAGGCGGCGAAGGTCATCGAGGTTGCGCGCCAGGCGATCCATGCTGTGCACCACCACCGTGTCGCCCTCACGCACAAAGGCGAGCAGTCGCTCCAACTCGGGGCGCTGTATGTCCTTTCCCGACGCCTTGTCGGTGAACAGCCGGTCCACCGTGACCTGCTCGAGTTGGCGTTCCGGGTTCTGGTCGAAGCTGCTGACCCGGACGTAGCCGATACGCTGACCGTGCAAGGGGCCTCCTGCGGGCGATGTGTCAGGAACAAATCTATAACCCTTGGCGGCATGCGTCAATCAATGCGTGATAGGACTCTATCCTGACGCATTGGTGCCGGGCGACCTGACGCCCGGTTAGGGTATAGCCTAGATTGACATGCGCGATGCAACCCTTAACTTGCTTGCACCTATCGTTTCCATGCTAGCTTTATCGTAACGCTAAAGAAATTGGGCTTAATGCCGAACACAATAAAATAAAACAGCCAACCCTTGAGGCTCTTATGCGCCAGAATTTACCAGTGACGGGTCGAAACTTAGAACTCCCAAAAGATGCCAATATTCTTTCGACTACCTCCCCTCAAAGCCATATCACGTACGTTAATCCAGACTTCATTAAAATCAGTGGTTTCACTGAGGAAGAACTATTAGGCCAGCCTCACAACATCGTAAGACACCCAGATATGCCGCCTGCTGCATTTGAGCATATGTGGAGTACATTAAAATCTGGCCGCTCATGGATGGGGCTAATAAAAAATCGCTGTAAAAATGGCGACCACTATTGGGTAAGTGCTTATGTAACGCCAATAGCTAAGAATGGTTCGATTGTTGAATACCAGTCTGTAAGGACCAAGCCTGAACCTGAGCAGGTTTTGGCTGCGGAAAAATTATATGCTCAATTGAGAAGCGGGAAGGCCGCGAGGCCGAAATTGGCTGCTAGCTTTTCCGTGAAAATACTCTTGCTCATATGGGGTAGTATTATATCAAGCGCAATGGCTGCCGGCATGCTTACCAGGGCCATCGCACTCGAATGACATGGCCTTTTTGAGATTTTCCAAAAAAGTTTTTCACGTTCAATAGGTTATGCAGTCATCTTGTGAACCCTCTCGAAAACGCGTCTACTCTCGTCTTTTGGGCGATGGAAATGCGCGGAGCGGGAGTCAGTCTGATGGAGAAACTCAGTGAGCTTGAAGATCCTCGCCAGCCGAGTAACGGCACCCGCCACGACTTCCGGGAGATCCTGGTGATCGCTGTGTGCGCCATGCTCTCGGACGCCGATAGTTTCGAGGACATCGCGCTGTGGGGTCGGCTCAAGGCCGACTGGCTGCGGCGTTTTCTGGTACTCAAGAACGGGATCCCTTCGCAGGACACGTTTCTGCGTGTGTTCCGGGTGCTCGACCCGAAGCAGTTCGAATCGGTGTTCCGGCGTTGGGTGGGCGGGATCGTTGGCGCACTCGATGGCGTGATGGCCGTCGACGGCAAGACGCTGCGCCGTTCGGGCGATGGTGATGCGCCGCCGGTGCACATGGTGAGCGCGTTCTCGACCGAGCTCGGGCTGGTGCTGGGTCAGGAGAAAGTGGCCGGCAAGAGCAACGAGATCACCGCCATTCCGGAGCTGCTCGAAGCCTTGCACATCAAGGGCTTGCTCGTGAGTATCGATGCCATGGGCTGCCAGCGTGAGATTGCCGCCAAGATCACAGAGAAGGGGGCGGACTACCTGCTCGCGGTCAAGGGCAACCAGCCTACGCTGCATCAGCAGGTGCGCGATCTGATCAGCGATGCGCAGGTCGCCAACGACGGCTTCAAACACGTGGACAAGTCCCATGGCAGGACGGTGATGCAGCTCAGTTGGGTTGCCGCCAGCGGCAAAGAGATCGACGCCGAGCTGTGGCCGGGCTGCAAGACGGTCGGCTGCATCGTCTCGCAGCGGGTGGTCGGCGAGAAGGTCGCCGAGCTTGAGGAGCGTTACTACATCAGCTCGCGCAAACTCACCGCTGAAGAACTGGCCAAGACCGTGCGCGCGCACTGGGCCATTGAGAATCGCCTGCACTGGATGCTCGACGTCTGCTTCGGTGAAGACGACTGCATGATTCGCAAGGACAACGCACCGCAGAACCTCTCGCTGCTCAAGAAGATCGTGCTGAACCTGATTCGTGCGGACAAGACCGACACCGCCAAGACGAGCCTGCGACTAAAGCGCAAGCGGGCGGCCTGGGATGACGATATCCGTATGAAAATGCTCGGAATTCATCCGTTATGACTTTCGAGTGCGATGGCCCTGGCCAGCCGACCAGGCGCCGTTAGTCGGACGCAGAGCCGAAACACGACCGACTAGTCACCTTCTTGATCCAGATCATTTCGCCCTCAGGTCCAGATGCTATGCTGCGAAAACCTCATTCTAGACAATCGCAGGCATTCACCATGAGCAGCACCTTCTTCATACCCGCAGTGAACATGATGGGCGCCGGAAGCCTTGATGAAGCGATGGTCGCCATCGCCAACTACGGCTTTCGCAAAGCGCTGATCGTCACCGATGTCGGACTGGCACGAGCAGGCGTCGCCGAAAAGGTCGCCGCGCTGCTGGCTGCCGCGGATATCCAATCGGTCGTATTCGACGGCGCACAACCGAACCCAACCGTCGGCAACGTCGAGAAGGGCCTGGCCCAGCTGCGCGACAGCGCCTGCGATTTCATCATTTCCCTCGGTGGCGGCTCGCCTCATGACTGCGCCAAGGGCATCGCCCTGTGCGCCACCAACGGCGGGAATATCGCCGACTACGAAGGCGTCGACCGCTCGGCCAAACCACAACTGCCGCTGGTGGCGATCAACACCACCGCCGGCACCGCCAGCGAGATGACTCGCTTCTGCATCATCACCGACGAAACCCGCCACGTGAAAATGGCCATCGTCGACCGCAATGTCACGCCGCTGCTGTCGGTGAACGACCCGGCATTGATGGTCGCCATGCCCAAGGGGCTGACCGCCGCGACCGGCATGGACGCCCTCACCCACGCGATTGAAGCCTATGTCTCGACCGCCGCCACGCCGATCACCGATGCCTGCGCGCTCAAGGCCATCGAACTGATCTCGGCAAACCTGCGTACCGCCGTCGAGAACGGCAGCGACATGCCCGCCCGCGAAGCCATGGCCTATGCACAGTTTCTCGCCGGGATGGCGTTCAACAACGCCTCGCTGGGCTACGTCCACGCCATGGCTCACCAGCTCGGCGGCTTCTACGATCTGCCGCACGGCGTCTGCAACGCCGTACTGCTGCCTCACGTGGAGAGCTACAACGCCAGCGTCTGCCCCGAACGCCTGCGCGACGTTGCAACCGCGATGGGCGTGGAGACCCGCGGACTGGACGCCGCGCAGGGTGCCGAAGCCGCACTCGTGGCAATCCGTACCCTGTCGCAGGCAATCGGCATTCCGGGCGGCCTGGCCGAGCTTGGCGCCAAGGCCGATGACATCCCGACGCTGGCCGCTAACGCCATGAACGATGCCTGCGGCCTGACCAACCCGCGCCGCGCCACGCAAGAGGAAATCGAAGCGATCTTCCATAGCGCCCTCTGAGCCCCTGGGCCGGGGCTTCTGCCCCGGCCCGACCGCGCGGCAGCGCTCGCCCTGCCGCCACGAAAAGCGCCCCTGGCCACCGCGACAGTATTCAAGTCGTGATCTACGCTTTATGCAGCGAATCTCCATCTGTCACTGACCGCCACAATAGAGCCACCGATGATCGGCATATAGAAGCCACTCGAACCGGGCTCTGACGGACGTCGTTGGGGGGTCGAGAATCGATGTTTTTCGGGGTGCTGGCAAGGGCGTTTTTCGCCCGATTCGGACCCTGTCGGGGCGCACGGTAAGAGGCTCCGTCGAGGGTGAGGCAGTAGGCGTTATGGCGCAGCCGGTCGACGGTGGCCGAGGCCAGCAGCCGGTTGCCGGGGAAGGCCTGATCCCACTCGGTGAAGTCGAGGTTGCTGGTGACGATGGTGGCGGTGCGCTCGTAGCGCTCGGCGATGAGGTCGTGCAGATCCTCGTCGGCGGGCGCTCGAAGGGGTTTGAGGCCGAAGTCGTCGATGATGAGCACCGGCACGCGGGCCAGTTGCTGCAGCTTTCGCTCGTAGGTGCCGACCGCGCGCGCTGCGTTCAGGCTGGCGAGCAGTTGCGCGCACGAGGCGAAGATGACGTCGTGCCCCTGACGCACGGCGCAGTGCCCGAGCGCCTGCGCAAGATGGCTTTTCCCGGTGCCGCAGGGGCCGACGATCAGAACCGGGGCGCGCTCGTCGATGTAGCGCCCGGTCGCGAGGTCATGGACCAAGGCGCGGTTGGTCGAGGGCAGGCGGTCGAACTCGAAGCCTTCGAGCGTCTTGGTGGCGCGGAAGGCCGCGCGGCGCAGCCGGGTGCCGAACTTCTTCTGTTCGCGCCGGGCGATCTCGTCCTGGATCAGCAGGGCGAGAAACTCCGTGTAGGCGAGCTTGGCATCGATGGCCTGGCGGTTGCGGGCGTCGAGCGAGTCGAGGATGCCGGAGAGGCGCAACTGCTTGAGCTGCGGCGCCAGTTCGGTGGCAGGGTTCATGGTGAGGCTCCTTGGGTGAAGTGGGCGCGCGCTGCGCCCGGGTCAGTGAAACGTGGGGCCGTCGTCTTCGAACAGCGACGCGGTGGCGCGCGCGAAGCGGGCACGGCCGGCATAGGGCTCGGGGGTGATCGTGCTCACCGGCGCGAGGTCGTGACCGCCGGCGAGGATGGTCTTGACGGTGCGGTAGTGCGGGCTGTCGTGGGCGAGTGCGCGCTCGCACGCGGCCTCGAGGCGTGCGGCGCCGTACGGGTCCTTGAGCGCGAGAACGCCCTGGGCGGCGCGCAGGCGCTCGCTGACGCGGTCTGAGAGCAGTTGCCCGATCAGCTGCGCGCACGCGTCTCCGATCTCGCGGGCCTGCTGCAGACACCAGCTGCGGTCGTGCGCGAAGAAGCGCTGGGCGGCCGGCGGCAGATGGTCGGAGACGGTGCGACGCTCGCCGGGGCGCCGCGCGCGGGCATGCGTGGCGACGGGCTTGAAGTCGTGATAGACCGTGACCACGGCGTCGGTGGCCCGCAGCCACAATGCCTTGCCCACCAGCGCGAACGGCACCGAGTACAGCGCGCGCTCGAAGCTGACGTGACAGTCGCGATGCACCGTCACCGCGTGCCAGGTGCCCAGATCCGGCGGCACTTCGGGCAGCGCGAGCAAGGTGCTGCGCTCGAGGGCGAAGGTGTCGAGCGGGCGCACGCGGGTGGTGCCGTGAATGCGCAGCCCGGCCTCCTTCAACACCCACTCGCGCACCTGCGCGTTGAGATCGGCCAGATCGCGGAAACTGCGTGTGGGCAGGAAGTTGCCCTTCACGTATTTGACGCCGGCCTCGACGATGCCCTTCTTCTGCGGGTCGTGCGGCGGGCAGGCGTCGATCCGGAAGCCGTACCCTTCGGCGCACTCGGCGTAGGCGCGCTGCACCTGCGGGTCGTGCATGCACGCGCGGGTGATCGCGCACTTGGCGTTGTCGATGATGAGCCGCGCGGGCACGGCGCCGAACCACTCGAACGCGCGGCGGTGGCAGCCGAGCCAGGTGCGCACGCTCTGGTCCCAGACGAACTCCACGTACTGGTGCCGCGAGAAACACAGCGTCATCACGAACGCCCAGGTGCGGCGGATCTCGCCCGTGGCGGGATCGACCAGGTGGGGACCGGCGCCAAAGTCCACCTGCGCGGCCTCGCCCGGCGCAAAGGTCAGGCGCACCGTGGCCTCGGGGGGCTGCTCGCGGCCGATCTGCGCGATCAGCCGGCGCACGCTCGAATAGTGCCCGCTGAACCCGTGCTCACGCTTGAGCGTGGTGTGGATCACCACGCCGGAGACGCCCTGCGTGAGCCACTGCTCGACCAGCGGCCGGTACGCGGCAATCGAGGACTGGGCCGTCACCGGCAGCTTGGGCTGCCCGAGCGCGGCGGCGATCTCGGCGTCCTCGGGCAGGGGACGCTCAGGATCGAGCCAACCCTGGGCGCGAGCCAGCTCGCGGAAGCGGGCCGCCTTGCTGCGCCCCATCAGTTTCGAGCGCGCGATCTCGCGCTCGGAATCGCCCTGGCGCATGCGCATCAGGGCCTGCGGTACTCGTACATCTCGATGCTCCTGCGGGCCACTGCCTACCTCCTGCCAAACAAAAAGGCAGCAGGGTAGCGATGGACCGATCAAGGTCGAGACGTCCGTCAGAGTGGAAGTGGCTCCATTACGCCGATCCGGCGCTGGCCTCTATGTGCCGATCCGCGACTGGCCTCAATGTGCCGATCACGCGGTGGCTCCATTGTGCCGATCATCAACTGGCTCCAATGTGCCGGTCGGTGACACCATCCAAGAAAAAACCGGAGCCCCCCATGATCTACGCCCCTCCCGGCACCGACGGTGCCCTCGTTACCCTCAAGGCCCGCTACGGCAACTTCATCAATGGCGAGTTCGTCGAACCCGTCAACGGGCAGTATTTCACCAACCTGTCTCCGGTTAACGGACAGCCGATTGCCGAGTTTCCGCGCTCCGACGCCGCCGACATCGAGAAGGCGCTGGACGCCGCCCATGCCGCTGCCGATGCCTGGGGCAAGACCAGCGTACAGGCGCGCTCGCTGATCCTGTTGCAGATCGCCGACCGTATCGAGCAGAACCTGGAGATGCTCGCCGTCACCGAAACCTGGGACAACGGCAAGGCCGTGCGGGAAACGCTGAACGCCGATATCCCGCTGGCGGCTGACCACTTCCGTTACTTCGCCGGCTGCATCCGCGCCCAGGAGGGCACCGCAGCCGAGATCGACGAGCACACCGCGGCCTATCACTTCCATGAGCCGCTGGGCGTGGTCGGGCAGATCATCCCGTGGAACTTCCCGATCCTGATGGCCGCCTGGAAACTCGCCCCGGCACTGGCGGCAGGCTGATAAAGCGTACCAGTTATTTGAACCGTAGCGTGGGGAGCTTAACGAACCGAGCCATTCCTCGATAGAGTTCGGCAAAACCTTGGTTTTTGGTTCCATTGCTCCCCAAACCCCAATATCGGTTCGATCACGCGAAGCATCGTGGATACGGGCACGGAGATCGTGGCGTATGGTTTGATTGGTTTCGATATTGCCAATACCATTACGGGGATCGGCGCAGGACCGGATACCGGGCTGCTGGGTGTTGCACTGCTCGGAACGACGAGGAGTGCCGCAAAGGGCGAAGTAACCGTCTATCGCGTCTTCGGTGGAGACGCACGAGCACAAGGGTTCTCGTGGACAACCAAGGACCCTCGAACAGTCAGCAACTTCAGGGATGCGGCGGGCCTGCCATCAGGCGGGCCGAGCGGCGCGACGAATACAGCCGACTTTCTGGTTAAGGGTCGGGCGAACGCCTCAGACGTCATCAAGTCAAGATCGGCGCTTCCACTCGATGGGAACAAGGGCGGCCTCCCCGAACTGACCTTGCCCCTGTTTCGTGTAGCTCTTAACCCACGGTTCACGCGGCCTTTTTACGCTGTGCCTCGTACCAGCGCTGCTCGTACTGCATCGGGCTGAGGTAGCCCAGCGACGAATGCAGCCTGCGGTGATTGTAGAAGGCCATCCAGTCCATCACCGCCTGCCTGGCCTGCTCACGGGTAGCGAATTTGCACCCATGTACGCTGGCTGTTTTCAGCCGACCCCAGAAGCTCTCGGTCGGTGCGTTGTCCCAGCAGTTCCCCTTTCTGCTCATCGATGAACGCATGCCCCAGTCCTTCAAGGCATCCTGGAACTCATGGCTGCAATACTGGCTGCCCCGGTCGCTGTGGAATATCAGTCCAGGAGGTGGCCTGCGGCGCCACCACGCCATGGCCAGCGCGTCCTTGACCAGGCTGGCCTGCATGTGCGGCTGCAGGCTCCAACCCACCACCTGACGGTTGAACAGGTCGATGACCGCAGCCAGGTACAGCCAGCCCTCGTCGGTTTGGATGTAGGTGATGTCGCCACTCCACAGCTGGTTGGGCGCCTCGGGGTTAAAGCGCCGCTGTACCAAGTCGGGCGCCACCGGCAGGCTGTGGCGGCTGTCGGTAGTCACCACGAACTTGCGTTTGGTCTTGGCCCTGATGCCGTGCTGCTGCATGAGCTTGCGCACCCGGTCCTTGCCCACCCGGATGCCCCGGGCCAGCAGTTCCTTGTGCATGCGGGGCCAGCCGTATTGCCCCTTCACCTCGGCGTGGATGGCGCGCATGTACGCCAGCAGGGCTTCGTCGCTGTGACGCCGGGCAGGTCCACCGTGGCCAGACTCACGCCGGCGTAGCCAGTTGAAGTACCCGCTTGCGCTGACCTCCAGCACCCCGCAGGACACACTCACCGGGTACAGCTTTCTCATTTGGTGAATCCAGGCGTACCTCGCAGCGTGTCCTGCGCGAAGTACGCCGCGGCTTTTTTTGCGATGTCGCGCTCCATGCGAAGGCGAGCATTCTCTGCACGCAACCGGGCTATCGCCATCTGCTCGGGCGAAACCTGGATGCTCTTGTCTCCACCGCCCGCACCGTCCAATTCTCCCTTGGCTGACAGCCGTACCCAGTTGCCCAGGCTCGCTTTGG
The DNA here is from genome assembly GCA_003446655.1 of Thauera sp. GTDB lineage: Bacteria > Pseudomonadota > Gammaproteobacteria > Burkholderiales > Rhodocyclaceae > Thauera. The sequence goes on from DMCZ01000099.1 coordinate 26,073, forward strand.
GAATGCCCAGTACCTTGGCCACCACCGCAATCGCCTGACCCGAGCGGACCTGCCGAACAGCCTCCTGCTTGAACTCTCGCGTGCACTGCGCACGCACCTGCTTGTCACTCATCTCTGAACTCCTTGTCGGTATTTTCAACAAGGGTTAAGAACTCCAGTTTTCAGGGGCAACCTCACGGTGCCACCCGCACCTTTGTGCTGGTGTCGCAGCCTCAGATCGCCAGCGTGCAAGCGCTCAAGGGCAAGCGCCTTTACCTGCCGCAACAGGATTCTCTGCGCTCTTACATCGCGCGCGGCATGCTGGATCAGGCCAGGATGTCGCTCAAGGATTTGGGCAAGGTCGAGTTCCAGAACACCCGCGGCGCTGGCCTGAACGCACTGGGCCTCGGGGCCACCGATGCCACGGTGGCTGAATCGAGCGAGGCAGAGAAATGGCTCGCGGCCAATCCGGGCAAGGGCCGCGTGCTGCTGACCAGCCGCGAAACGCCGGCAGGCCTGGCGGTGTTGAGCCACAAGAACGTGGCAGCCGAGCTGCAGACCAAGATCGCCCGCTGGGTCACGGCGCCAGAAGGCGTGCTGCCCGGCCAACCGGCGCTGGCCGCCGCGTCCGCCGACGGCGAACAGAAGCTCGTTTACCTGGCCTCGCTCGGCATTCACACACCCGATGCGCTTGACGGCGTGACGCGCGTGTCGGCAGAAGACGTGGCCAAGCTCATCGCCGGCAACGAAAAGCCGGCACTCGTCGACACGCGCTCGGCGCAGGAATTCAACAACGAGACCATTCAGGGCGCCATCTCGGCCCCCTATGGCGAGAAAAGCCTGAAAGAGCGCGATTACGACGCCAAGCTCGACGACCTGAGCGCCATCGGCAAGCTCGACAAGCCCAAGCCCACGGTGTTCTTCTGCAATGGGCCCGAGTGCTGGAAGTCGTACAAGGCCGCCGAGCAGGCGAAGAAGATGGGCTTTGCCAAGGTCTACTGGCTGCGCAGCGGCATGCCCGAATGGCGCGCCAAGAACTTGCCGGTGCGCAAGCAGGGCTGAACGCGCGCCGCGATCGCCGTGACGCGCCCGCGGTGGAAAGGGTGGAGCGTACCGTCAGCACATGGTGGTGATGTGTGCGCAGTGCGGGGTACGGGGTCAGGGGTGGCGGGCTGATTTGTCATCGTGTGGCGCTGCCCCTCGCGCCGTGACAGGGTCCCCAGTATGTTTTCAACCCCCTGGCGACCAGCCGGGGTCTTGTGCTCGCCCGGTACGCTCCAGAAAAATATCAGTCAAATCAGCCGCCAGCGCTTGAGGGAAAAGCGCAAGCAGCTCTCAAAATCATAGTCATCAGTCTTCAAGCTCAACGCGCCAGTTGGTCTCTTGAATCTGCACGTTCAGCTCACGAATCTTGCGCGAATAGTCTTCCATCTGCTTTTGCGTCGCCGCGACGTCGATCTGCGGCACCCACTTGATCTCGCGCGGGCTGTAGCGATCTTCTTCCTTGTGCGTGGCGTCTACCGCGCTTTTCAGCACGCTGTGCTGCTGCATCAGCACGTCGCGCTGGCCCAGCACGGCGGCCAGCGGCCGCCCATCCGGCAGCTTGGCGGCGGCATTGGCGACGTCGATCTTCAGCACCAGCGCCTGCTGCTCGGCGATGACGGCAAAGCATTCGGCAATCAGCTTGGCGATGTCCTCGCGCGGCGAATCGCCCTCCTGCGCCATGGCGTTCTGCGCGATGCGCTCGCGCAGAGAGAGCATTTTCTTGCGCTGGTCGGCGCGGATGAGCAGGGCTTCGGCGAGTTTCATGGCTTCAATTGTCGCTTGGTGTCAGCCGCTGCAGCAATGCGGCGGGCGTGCAGATGGTGAAAGGCGATGGCGCAGGGGTCGCCAGTTGGAGCAGATCGTCGTCACCCGTCACCAGCACATCGGCGTTGCCCGCATGCGCGAGCAGCAGAAACATCTGGTCTTTCGGGTCGCGGCACTGCGGTAGCTCGGTCGACGATTCCGGCGCGGTCACCGCCTCGGCATACGGCAGATAGTTCGCCAGCAACTCGTCGCGCTCAGCCGCAGTCAGGCGAAATTTCGGATACGCCAGAACACGCAGCAATTCCTGCGCGGTGGCTTTGCTCACCAGCAGAACGATGCGGCCGCTCTGCCAGTGGTGGCGCAATGGACTCAAGCGCCCCGAATCGAACAGCAGCGCCGACAGCACAACATTGGTATCCAGCACCGCCCGCAGACGCTGGCCTGCCGGCGATTCAGTCACCCTGGCGCGCCCACGCCACGGCGTCACGCACGTCGCGCTCGTCAATGCCCAGCGCCGCCAACTTGGCCCGTACAGCGTCGGCTTTTTGCAGGCGCACTGGCGTCAACATCAGCCGCCCATCCACCGCCTCCACCTCAAAGTATTCGGAGGGCGGAAGTTGCGCGACCACGGACTTGGGAAGGGTGATCTGGTTCTTTGAGGTCATCTTGGCGAGCATGACAGCATTCCTTTAAGAAAGGAATCCTTACTTTAGCCTACATGATGGCCGGGGTCAAACTAAGGATCCAGGTGACGCTGGACGACGACGGCGGCCGCTACGAGGACAACACCGCGATCGCGGTCGGTGGCCAATACCTGTTCGGCGACCGCTCCTCGGTCGGCGGCGAGGTCAGCACCGGCGACCGCGGCGATGCGGCCAGCCTGACCGCCGAGTACTGGTTGCAGCCGGACTGGTCGCTCTACGGCAGCTACACCTGGTCCACCGACACCAGCCAGTACGACTCGCTGTTCAATCCGAACCGGCAGAACGGCTGGACCGTGGGCCAGCGCTGGCGGCTGTCGCAGCAGACCAACCTGTTCAACGAGAGCCAGTACCTGAAGGATCCGGACGGCTCGCAGGGCCTGGCCAATACGTTCGGCATGGATTTCTATCCGGGCGTCGGCTGGAACCTGGGCTTCACCCTGCAGGACGGCGACCTGACCAATGTCGATGGCGGCAACGTCGACCGCCAGGCCGTCAGCCTCAACGGCGGGCGCACCTCCGGCGACACCGACTGGCAGAGCAAAGTCGAATACCGCCGCGACCGTGGCGCCGAAGACCGCGACCAGTGGGTCACCACCAACCGGCTCGTGCACAAGTTCAACGAAAGCTTCCGCATCGCCGGCCGGCTGAACTACGCCGACACCGACGACCATCGCGACCGCCTGGCGAACGCGCGCTTCATCGAAGGCAACGCCGGCTTCGCCTGGAGGCCGTGGGATAGCGCGCGCTGGGGAATGTTCGGCCGCTACACCTACCTGTACGACCTCTCCAGCCTGGGCCAGCGCGAGCAGGCCTACGACCAGAAAACCCAGGTGCCTGTCTCTTATACACATCTGACGC
>DMCZ01000112.1:0-2678 GCA_003446655.1 Thauera sp.
AGATGTGTATAAGAGACAGACCTTCCTCAACGCCGTCTCCGGCGAGCAGAGGGTCGACAGCGGCACCATCGAGATCGACGGCATCGACATGACGCGCCAGCCGGTGTGGGCGCGCGCGCGCCACGTCGCCCGCGTGTTCCAGGATCCACTCGCCGGCACCTGCGAGGACCTCACCATCGAAGAGAACATGGCGCTCGCCAAGATGCGCGGCGAGCGGCGCGGCTTCTCGTTCGCGGTCAAGCCGGCGCTGCGCGAGGAGTTCCGCGCGCAACTGGCGACGCTCGGCCTCGGCCTGGAGAATCGCCTCTCGGACCGCATCGGCCTGCTCTCCGGCGGCCAGCGCCAGGCGGTGAGCCTGCTGATGGCGGCGCTGCAGCCCTCGCGCCTGCTGCTGCTCGACGAGCACACCGCGGCGCTCGACCCGCGCACCGCGGCCTTCGTGCTGGAACTCACCGTGCGCATTGTCGCCGAGCACAAGCTCACCACGATGATGGTCACCCACTCGATGCGCCAGGCACTCGATGTCGGCCAACGCACCGTGATGCTGCACCAGGGCCGGGTCGTGCTTGACGTCTCCGGCACCGAGCGCGAAGGCCTCGACGTGCATCACCTGCTCGACATGTTCGAGAAGGTGCGCGGCGAGGAGATCGACGACGACGCGCTGCTGCTGGGCTGAGTCTTCCGTCGCGCTCGCTGCCCCGCGCCATCCTGTATTCAACCGAACGAAACACCACCGAACGCAACGATGACCTCCGCTTCCCGTCCTGTCCGCACCCGCTTCGCCCCCAGCCCGACCGGCTACCTCCACATCGGTGGCGCGCGCACCGCGCTGTTCTCCTGGGCTTTCGCCCGCCGTCACGGCGGCACCTTCATCCTGCGCATCGAGGACACCGACGTCGCCCGCTCCACCCCTGAGGCGGTGCAGGCCATCCTCGACGGCATGGACTGGCTGGGGCTGGCGCACGACGAGGGCCCGTTCTACCAGATGCAGCGCATGGACCGATACAAGGAGGTCATCGGCCAGATGCTGGCCGCCGGCACCGCGTACCACTGCTACATGTCGTCCGAGGAGCTCGACCGCATCCGCGAGGAGCAGCGCGCCCGTGGCGAGAAGCCCCGCTACGACGGCCGCTGGCGCCCCGAGGCGGGCAAGACCCTGCCGCCGCCGCCGGAAGGCGTGCAACCGGTAGTGCGTTTCCGTAACCCGACCGATGGCGTCGTGGCCTGGGACGACCTCGTCAAGGGCCGCATCGAGATCGCCAATGCGGAACTGGACGATTTCATCATCGCCCGCGCGGACGGCACGCCGACCTACAACTTCTGCGTGGTGGTGGATGACTGGGACATGGGCATCACCCACGTCATCCGCGGCGACGACCATGTGAATAACACCCCGCGCCAGATCAACGTATTGCAGGCGCTCGGCGCCGAGGTGCCGCTGTACGCCCACCTGTCGATGATCCTCGGCGACGACGGCACCAAGCTCTCCAAGCGCCACGGCGCGGTGAGCGTGATGCAGTACGACGAGGACGGCTACCTGCCCGAGGCGGTCATCAACTACCTGGCGCGCCTGGGCTGGAGCCACGGCGACGATGAAGTGTTCAGCCGCGAGCAGTTCGTCGAGTGGTTCGACCTCGACCACATCACGCCCTCGGCCGCACAGTTCAACACCGAAAAGCTCAACTGGCTCAACGCCCAGTACATCAGGAAGGCCGACGATGCCTTCCTCGCTGCCGAGGTTGCCAACCGCCTCGCGCGCCGCGGGGTGAACCCCGAGACCGGCGTTACGCTGGAGGCAGTGGTGGCGCTGTACAAGGACCGCGTCGCCAACCTCAACGAGCTCGCCGATGTGGTCGAGCTCTTCGTCGCCGACGTGCATCCGGCGCCGGAGGTGATCGGCCAGCACCTGACCGACACCGCCAGGGCGGCGCTCGCCAGCCTGCGCGCGCGGCTGGCCGCGGCGGAGTGGAACAAGGCAGCGCTCAGCCAGGCGATCAAGGACACCATGGCCGAGCATGGGCTGAAGATGCCGCAGGTAGCGATCCCGCTGCGGGTCGCGGTGCTCGGCGTGCCGCAGACCCCGTCGATCGACGCGGTGCTCGAGGTGCTCGGGCGTGAGCGTGTGCTCGCCCGGCTCGACCGCCACCTCTGATCGGGCGGGGCAGGCGGGCGGTGCGGGCTCGCCGCCACCCAGAAACGAAGAAAGCCCCGGCGCGAACCGGGGCTTTCCTGCTTTTCCTGCTTTAAGGCGGTGGCAGGGCCTCAGGCGGCCTTGCGCATGGCGCGGCTGCGCGATTCCGAGTCCGTGTCGGTGGCGAGCGGGCTCACCTTGCGGGCCTCGTGCAGCAGCGCGTTCATCGAAGCCTGCAGTTGCTCGAACTGGCGGCTGCCGAGTTCCATCATTTCGCTCTGCGCCTCGAGGCAAACCTCATTGACGCGGCGCACGTAGTCGCCGAGCTGTTCCATGCTGCGGCCATGCGCCGCAGCCTGTCTGGCCAGCGTGTCCTGGATGTCGGTCCCGACGAGGGGCGCGGGGCTGGCGGAAACCGACTCGCACAGCGAGCGGGCAGCGCCGAAGTTGATCGCGAGCAGCTTCTCCGAAGCGTCGAGCGCGATCTGGGCGCAGGCGTGGAAGTGCTCGGCGCCCTTGTGCGCCGTCTCGGCGAGCTTCTGGAAGG
>DMCZ01000112.1:2879-3398 GCA_003446655.1 Thauera sp.
CGTTCGGTGTGTTTGGACTACCGGAAAACAGGTAGGGCAGAGTTGGTGCCGGTGGGCGGGGGGCCCGCGTCAGCCCGCGAGCCGGCCATCGAGAGGCCGGCTGGCCGGGCTGATGCCCTCGGTGATGGCGTACCGGGTGAGTTCGGCGACGTTGTGCAGGTCGAGCTTGCGCATCAGGTTGCGGCGGTGCACGTCGACCGTCGAGGCGGCGATGTGGAGGCGGTCGCCGATCTGCATCGAGGTCAGGCCCTCGGCGATCAGCTGCAGCACCTGGCGCTCGCGTTCGGTCAGGCGCGGCGCAGCGGCGTAGAGACCGCGGCGGTCGAGCAGCGCGGTGGCGACCGTGGCGGCGACGTCGGGGCACAGGTAGGTGCGCCCCTCTCGCACGGTGTGGATGGCGCGTACCAGCTCGTCGCCGGCCTCGGCCTTGGTGATGTAGCCGCGGGCGCCGGCGTCGAGCAGGTCGATCACGAACTGGCGGTCGGCAAAGGCCGACAGCCCGATCACGGCGATATGCGG
>DMCZ01000112.1:3610-4906 GCA_003446655.1 Thauera sp.
CAGCACCTCGTCGCCGCTCGCAGCCTCGGCGATCACCTCGAAGTCAGGCTCGCGCGCAAGCAGCGCGCGTAGCGCGTGGCGGAACATCTGGTGGTCGTCGGCAAGCACGATCCGCAGGCTCATCGCGGCAGCTCCGGGGGCGCGGCAGGAAGGGGCAGGCAGGGCAGGTCGACCGTGATCTCGGTGCCTTCACCCGGCCGGGTCCGCAGGCTGAAGCGGCCGCCGGCCAGCTCGACGCGCTCGCGCATGGTGATCAGCCCCAGACCGGGCGTGCTGCCGGCCTCGCCGAGCCGGGACAGGTCGAAGCCGACGCCGTCATCGGCCACGGTCAGGCGGATGTGATGCGCGTCGCGCTCGAGGCGGACGCGCACGCCGCCGGCCTGGGCATGCTTGGCGCAGTTGGTGAGCGCCTCCTGCACAAGCCGGAAGCACAGCGCGGTTGATGCCGGCGCGAGCGCGCAGGAGTCGGCGTCGGGCGTGATCTCGATTGCTGCGTCGAGCCCGGTGCGCTGGCGAAATTGGGCGAGGTACTCGTCCAGCGCCGGCGCCAGACCGCCGTAGTCGAGCGCGGCCGGACGCAGGTTGGTGCAGATCTCGCGGATGCCGGCGGTGGTGTCGGCGAGCAGGGCTGCGGCATCGTCGAGCAGCGCCTGGAGTCCGGCGTGCGCATCCACTGGGAGGGCCTGGGCAAGCTGGGCCGACAAGTTGGCGAAAAGGATGCGCAGCGCGGCGAGGTTGGGGCTGGCGCGGTCATGCAGCACGCTCGCCAGCTCGCGGCGCTCGCGCTCCTCGATCGCGACGAGATGCCGCGACAGCGCCTCGAGTCGGGCCAGGTGCTCGAAGCGCTCGGCCTCCATCTGCTTGCGTTCGGTGATGTCCTGCACCGTGCCATAGAGCGTGTAGACCTCTCCCTGGCTGTCGCTGACCGGCACGATCACGGTGACGTGGTGGCAGTGCTCGCCGGAGGGCAGGATCACTTCCTGCTCGAGCGCGCAGCGCTTGCCGGTGTCGATCGCCTGCCAGAACGCGTCGCGGGTGCGCTCGAGCGAGGTCGGGCTGTAGTAGGCCAGGGCCTCGTTGATGTCGGGCACGCCCAGCGCTTCGGGGCGGTCGAACAGCCGGAACAGCTCGCGCGACCAGCGCATCCGGCCGCTGTGGCGGTCGAGCTCCCAGTCGCCGACGCGGGCCAGTTCCTGTGTGGCCTCGAGGCGGAAGGCCGTGCTGTCGAGCGCGGCGCGCAGGGCCTTCACTTCTGACGGTGACGGCGGTTTCGCCTTCCCGGTTGCGTGTGGTCGC
>DMCZ01000112.1:5098-6999 GCA_003446655.1 Thauera sp.
GCCAGATCGCGGCTCAGCGGTAGCGGGTCGCCCTCGAGCTGGCTGGCGAGCAGTTCGGCCGCCAGCGCCGACCACACCAGGCCGCGCGCGCCGAAGCCCGAGACGGCGTGGAGGCCGGGGACACGCGCGATGGCGTGGAGCGGCGTGGCCGGGTCGACCGCAGCCGCCGCCGGTACCGCGCCGACCATGGGGAGGCGGTCGGGCGAGGCTGGGCGGAAGCCGACGCGTCCGCCAAGCGTGCCGCGGTCGAGCCCGCCGGCGTAGCCCGGGAGCATGGCCTCGAGCTTGTCGAGGTTCTCGGCGTGGTCTTCGCTGCGCAGGGCCGGCTCGTCGTCGTCCACCGAGAAGGTCGCGCCGGCGCAGCGCAGCCCGTCGATCGCCGGGCTCACGTAGCCACCCCGGCAGACGACCACGGGCGGGGCGCTGCCGTCCTCGGCTGCGAGCAGGGACACCTGGCCGCGCGCGCTCACGACAGGCAGGCCCTGCGCCTGCGCGAAGTCGCGCACGGCCGTACCGGCGGCGAGGATGGCGACGGGCGCGGCGGCGAGGGTGCGGCCGTCGGCGTCGAGTGCGTGCCAGGCGTGGCACTCGTCGCCGCGCCGTTCGAGGCGGGCCACGCGGCAGCCGAAGTGGCGCTGGATGGCGGCGCCTGCGGCCTCGAGGTTGGCCTTGCACAGGCTGGGCGGCTGCACCCAGCCGCTGCCGGCGAACCACCAGCCACCGAGCGGCACCGGCCAGCCGGCGAGGTGCGAGGCTTCGGCGGCGGTCACGAAGCGCAGGTGGGTCGGGGGCAGGGCGAGGCGCTCGACCACCGCGCGCATCTTCTCGAGCTGCTTGTCGTCGCGGGCGAGGTGCAGCACGCCGGTGGCCTCGGCCCGCACCGGGTGGCCCTTCGCCGCCAGGCGGGCGATGTGGGCCCAGCCGTACAGGGTGCCGGCGCGGGTCAGGCGGCTCATGCGGTTGTCGTCGAGGCTGGGCAGCGGACGCAGCACGCCGGCGTGGTTGCCCGAGGCGCCGTCGCCCGCGCCGTCGGCCGCGTCGATGAGGTGCACCTGCCAGTCGCGCGCGGCCAGCCGTTCGGCGACCGCGGTGCCGGCGATGCCGGCGCCGATGACGAGGGCGCGTCGCGCGCGCTCCGCGGCCTCGAGCGCCTGCCCCGCGTGCGCTGCCGCGTCGTCCGCGGGGGCGGCACGCCGGCCTCGCAGCATCTGGCGCTTGCCGCCGAAGCCGGGCGCCTTCTCGACCTCGAAGCCGGCGCGCCGCAAACCCTCGCGCACCTCGCCCGCCACCGACCAGGTCGCGAGCGTGGCGGCGGGCGCGGCAAGACGGGCGAGCAGGTGGAAGATGGGCGGCGACCACAGCTCGGGGTTGCGCGCCGGCGAGAAACCGTCGAGGTACAGCGCGTCGGCGCGCAGCTCGAGTTGCGCGAGGCCGTCGCGCGCGTCACCGAAGTACAGCGTCAGCGTCACCCGCTCGTCGTCCAGATGCAGGCGATGCACGCCTGGCGTCAGCTCCGGCCAGTGCGCGCGCAGTTCGCCCGCGAGCGCTTCGAACTCGGGCCAGCGGGCGTGGAGCCGCGCGAGGTCCTCGGCCTCGAAGGGGTGCAGCTCGCACGACACGAAGTGCAGGCGGGCGCAGCGCTGCGGGTCGTCACGCCAGGCGGCCCAGGTGGCGAGAAAGTTCAGGCCGAGGCCAAAGCCGGTCTCGAGCACGACGAAGCGGTGGCGCCCACGCCAGCGTTGCGGCAGTCCGTTGCCGGCCAGGAACACATGGTGCGCCTGCCCGACGGCGCCGCTGGCCGAGTGATACACGTCGCCGAAAATGTCGGACCAGGGGGTGCCGTCATCGGCGAAGGCGAGGCGGGACGGGACGATGGGCATGTGGTGCGGGCGGGTCCGGAG
>DMCZ01000112.1:7007-7933 GCA_003446655.1 Thauera sp.
GCCTACCTCGTCGTGCTCGAGGGCCTGTGGCTGCGAACCAGGCAGACGCTGTACCGCGACCTCTACCATTTCTGGTCGAAGGTGTTCGCGCTCAATTTCGGCATGGGCGTCGTCTCCGGGCTGGTGATGTCGTATCAGTTCGGCACCAACTGGAGCTTTTTCTCGGATTTCGCCGGCGGGGTCACCGGCCCGCTGCTGGCCTATGAGGTGCTGACCGCCTTCTTCCTCGAGGCGGGCTTCCTCGGCGTGATGCTGTTCGGCTGGAACCGCGTCGGGCCGGGGCTGCATTTGTTCTCGACGCTGATGGTGTCGGTGGGCACCCTGATCTCGACCACCTGGATCCTCGCCTCCAACAGCTGGATGCAGACGCCAGCCGGGTTCGAGATCATCGACGGCCGGGCGGTGCCGGTGGACTGGCTGGCGGTCATCTTCAACCCGTCCTTCCCCTACCGCCTGCTGCACATGACGGTGGCGGCCTTCCTCGCCACCGCGCTGTTCGTGGCGGCCTCGGCGGCCTGGCAGCTGCTGCGCGGCCGCGACAACCCGGCCATCCGCAAGATGCTGTCGATGGCCATGTGGATGCTGGTGGTGGTGGCGCCGATGCAGGCAGTGATCGGCGACTTTCACGGCCTGAACACGCTCAAGCATCAGCCGGCCAAGCTCGCCGCGATGGAAGGCCATTGGGAGAACCACCCGGGCGAGGGCGTGCCGCTGGTGGTGTTCGCGTGGCCGGATCAGGCGCGTGAGGAGAACCGCTTCGCGATCGAAATCCCGCGCCTGGGCAGCCTGATCCTGACGCACTCGTGGGACGGCCAGTTTCCTGGGCTGAAGGAGTTTCCGCCCGAGGATCGCCCGCCGGTCGCGGTGGTGTTCTGGTCCTTCCGCATCATGGTGGGGCTGGGGGTGCTGATGATCCTGCTCGGTGC
>DMCZ01000159.1:0-6492 GCA_003446655.1 Thauera sp.
TTCGAGGCCCGCATCGACGCCGACGGCCGCATCGAGCCGCAGGACTGGATGCCCGAGGCCTACCGCAAGACCCTGGTGCGCCAGATTAGCCAGCACGCCCACAGCGAGATCGTCGGCATGCTGCCCGAAGGCAACTGGATCTCGCGCGCGCCGAGCCTGAAGCGCAAGGCCATCCTGATCGCAAAGGTGCAGGACGAGGGCGGCCACGGCCTCTACCTGTACTCGGCGGCCGAGACGCTCGGCACCAGCCGCGACCAGATGCTCGAGGCGCTGCACACGGGCAAGGCCAAGTACAGCTCGATCTTCAACTACCCGACCCTGACCTGGGCCGACGTCGGCGTGATCGGCTGGCTGGTCGATGGCGCGGCGATCATGAACCAGGTCCCGCTGTGCCGCTGCTCCTACGGCCCCTACGCCCGCGCCATGGTCCGCGTGTGCAAGGAAGAGTCCTTCCACCAGCGCCAGGGCTACGAGGCCCTGCTGGTGATGATGAAGGGCACCGACGAGCAGCGCGCGATGGTGCAGGACGCGGTCAACCGCTACTGGTGGAAGTGCCTGGCCATGTTCGGGCCGCCGGATGCCGACAGCCCGCACAGCGCGCAGGGCATGCGCTGGGGCATCAAGCGCATCAGCAACGACGACCTGCGCCAGAAGTTCATCGACGCCACCGTGCCGCAAGCCAAGGTCCTGGGCGTGACCCTGCCCGACCCCGAGCTGAAGTGGAACGAGGCGCGCCAGCACTACGACTACGGCCAGATCGACTGGGCCGAGTTCTGGAACACCGTCGAAGGCAACGGACCGTGCAACAAGGAACGCCTGGCCACCCGGGTCAAGGCTCACAACGATGGCCAGTGGGTCCGCGATGCGGCTCAGGCCTACGCCCGCAAGCAAAAAGAACGCGCACTGAAGGAGGCAGCATGAACACCCCCGCACTCAAGGATTGGCCCCTCTGGGAAGTCTTCGTCCGCAGCAAGCAAGGCCTCGAGCACAAGCACTGCGGCAGCCTGCACGCGGCCGACGCCGCCCAGGCCCTGCACATGGCGCGCGACGTCTACACCCGCCGCCAGGAAGGCGTGAGCATCTGGGTGGTGCCCTCGGTGGCGATCACCGCCAGCAACCCGGACGACAAGGGCGAACTCTTCGACCCCGCGGCCGACAAGATCTACCGCCATCCGACCTTCTACGAGATCCCTGAAGAAGTGGGGCACATGTAATGAGCACGCCGATCGACTACCTGCTGCACCTGGCCGACAACGCCGTCGTGCTCGGCCAGCGCAACGCCGAATGGTGCGGGCACGGCCCCATCCTGGAAGAAGACATGGCGCTGGCCAACGTCAGCCTCGACCTCATCGGCCAGGCCCGCCTGCTGTACCAGCGCGCGGCCGAGCTGATGGGCGGCGATGCCACCGAGGACAAGCTGGCCTACTTCCGCGGCCCGCACGAGTTCCGCAATTACACGCTGCTGGAACTCCCGCACCACGGGCCGCTGGTCGGCTACGCCGCGGCCGACCGCGACTACGCCACCACCATCGTGCGCAACTTCCTGTACTCGGCGCTGATGGTGCATGTGTGGGACGGCCTGCAGCAGTCCGCCGACCCCAGCCTCGCCGCGATCGCCGCCAAGTCGTTGAAGGAGACCAGCTACCACCTGCACCACTCGCGTGACTGGCTGGTGCGCATGGGCGACGGCACCGAGGAGTCGCATGCCCGCGCGCAGGCGGCAGTGAACCACCTGATGCCCTACACCGAGGAGTTCTGGACCACCAGCCCGGCAGAAGGCGCCGCGGTGGCGGCCAAGATCGGCATCGACGTATGGGCGCTGCGCCCGGCTTGGGATGCCCTGGTGAACGACGCGCTGGCCGAAGCCACGCTGACCCGCCCGAACTTCCACGGCTACATCACCGAGGGCAAGATCGGCCTGCACTCCGAGCACCTGAGCTACCTGCTCGGCGAGATGCAGGGCCTGGCGCGCGCCCACCCCGGCGCCACCTGGTAAGGGCGAAGGCCATGAGCAGCGTCGTAGACAAGGTCTGGGCCACCCTCGAGCCCCTCACCGATCCCGAGATCCCGGTGGTCACCCTGCGCGAGCTGGGCATCCTGCGGGACGTGCGGGAAACGCCGGAGGGCATCGAGGTGGTCATCACCCCGACCTACAGCGGCTGCCCCGCCATGGGGCAGATCGAGGACGACGTGCGCGCGAGCCTGGAACAGGCCGGCATCGAAGCGCGTGTGATCACGCAACTCGCGCCGGCCTGGACCACCGACTGGATGAGCGACGAGGCCAAGGAAAAGCTGCGCGCCTACGGCATCGCCCCGCCCCACCGCACCTGCGGCAGCGGGAGCGGTGGCGACGTCAGCGTGCTGAAGTTCGTGCGCCGGCAACCGACCGAGCCGGTCGCCTGTCCGCAGTGCGGCTCGACCCACACCGTCGTCACCTCCGAGTTCGGCTCAACGGCCTGCAAGGCGCTGTACAAGTGCCTCGACTGCCAGGAGCCCTTCGACTACTTCAAACCCTATTAAGAACCGGAGCCCAGACGCCATGTCAGCCCCCCGTTTCCAAGAACTCTCCGTCAAGCGCGTCAGCCCCGAGGCCGCCGGCGCGGTGGCGATCACCTTCGCCATCCCCGAGACCGAGCGCGAGCGCTTCGCCTTCGAGCCGGGCCAGTTCCTCACCCTGCGCGCCACCATCGACGGCCAGGACGTGCGCCGCAACTACTCGATCAGCAGCCCGCGCAGCCGCCTGGCGAAGGATGGCGAACTCGAGATCGGCATCCGCCCGGTCGAAGGTGGCCTGTTCTCGAACTGGGCCTCGCGCGCCCTCAAGGCCGGCGACACCCTGCAGGTGATGCCGCCGGACGGCCGCTTCGTGGTCAGGAAGAAGCGCGCCATCCACCGCGTCGGCTTCGCCGCCGGCTCGGGCATCACGCCGATCCTGTCGATCGCGGCGAGCACGCTCGAAGAGCAGCCGGACTCGAAGTTCACGCTGATCTACGGCAACCGTCGCATGTCCACGGTGATGTTCAACGAGGACCTGCAGGACCTCAAGGACCGTTACCGCGACCGCCTGACCATGATCCACATCCTGTCGCGCCAGGCCCAGGAAGTGGACCTGCTGCAGGGGCGCATCGACGGTCCCAAGGTGCGCGCGATCATCGACGCCCTGCTGCCGGTGGGCAGCATGGACGAGGTCTTCATCTGCGGCCCGGACGAGATGATCACCGCCACCGAGACCGCGCTGGTCGAGGCCGGCGTGCCGGCCGACCGCATTCGCACCGAGCGCTTCACCGCCAACCTGCCCGCCGGCGCGCACCCGGTCGGCGCCTCGAGCACCGCCGAGGCGGTCGCCGCCGCCGCCAAGGACATCACCATGGTCCTGGTGCTGGACGGCAAGGAGCACGAGATCTCGATCGGCCCCGACGAGCACCTGCTCGACGCCGGCCTCAACGCCGGTCTCGACCTGCCCTTCTCGTGCAAGGCGGGCGTGTGCTGCACCTGCCGCGCCAAGGTCACCGAGGGCGAAGTCGTGATGGACAAGAACTTCACCCTCGAAGCGGACGAGGTCGCGCAGGGCTACGTGCTGAGCTGCCAGGCGCGCGCCACCACCAAGCGCCTCAAGATCAGCTTCGACGAGCGCTGATTCGCACTCAGGCCGGCACGCTCGGCACGACCGCAAGCTGCAACGGCCGTTTCGACGGCCGTTGCCTTTTGCGGCAGCAGACGCTGCCCGAACAGCCACCTGATACAAGTCAACGCAGTTCAAACAATCTCAAGGTATCACCTCAACTTCAATCCACCCTCTCCCGCGAACGCCATGGCCGGCCCACACGCTCTCAGCACCGCCTTCGAACCGTCCTCGATCGCCGTCATCGGCGCATCCGACACGCCTGGTTCGGTGGGCCGGATCATCTTTCGTAACCTGGTCGACGGCTGCTACCGCGGTACGCTTTACGCCGTCAATCCGAAGTACGAGAGCATCCAGGACCACCCCTGCCACCGCTCGATCGAGGACATCGGACGGCCGGTCGATCTCGCCATCATCGCCACCCCTGCACGCATGCTGCACAGCGTCACCGCGCAGTGCGGACGCGCCGGCGTGCGCAACGCGGTCATCGTCAGCGCCACCGGGCATACGCTCGAGCGCCGCATCATCGAGACCGCACGCGAGACGCGCCTGCGCCTGATCGGGCCAGGCAGCCTGGGCATCGCCCGCCCGGGCAGCGGGCTCAATGCCGCGCTCACCCGCATCGCGGTCAAGCCGGGCGAGATCGCCCTCGTCTCGCAGTCCGGGGCGATGTGTTCGGTGGTGCTCGACTGGGCGCTGACCAACGATGTCGGGTTCTCGTCGGTGATTTCGCTCGGCGGCACGGTGGACATCGACTTCGGCGAAACCCTGGAATACCTGATCCACGACGTGCAGACGCGCTACATCCTGCTCTACGTCGATCATGTGCGTAACGCGCGCCATTTCATGAGCGCGCTGCGCTCGGCCGCGCGCGTCAAGCCGATCATCCTGCTCAAGGCCGGCCGCCATGGCCGTGACGACAACAACGCCCCGGATGGCGACGACGCCAGCCTCGCCGACGTGGTGTTCGATGCCGCCATGCGCCGCGCCGGCGTGGTGCGCGTGCAGAACATCGACCAGCTCTTCTTCGCCACCAAGGCGCTGTCCTGCGGCTTTCGGCCGCGCGAGGACAACCTCGTCATCGTCTCCAACGGCAGCGGCCCGGCGGACCTTGCCGCCGACCGCGCGAAGGACCTGGGCACCGCGCTCGTCAGCCTGGGCTCGCCCACCGTCGCCGCCCTCGAACGCCTCGGCGGTCGCGAGCGCCGCTCGCACAACCCGCTCGACCTCGGCGGCGACGCCAGCGCCAGGCTCTATCGCGACGCCATCCTCGCCCTGGCCGAGGACGCTGCGGTGTCCAACCTGCTGGTCATCCTGTCGCCGCATGCGCTGGTCGATCCGGTCGAGGTGGCGCAGGACATCATCGACCTCGCCGCCCAGGTACGGCTCAAGCTGTGCTGCTGCTGGATGGGTGGCGGGCAGGTCGCGGAGGCCCGTGCCCTGCTCGCCCAGGCCGGGCTGCCCGTGTTCAGCTCGCCCGAGGCGGCGATCGAACTGTTCCACAACATCTCGCGTTTCCACCGCAGCCAGACCCTGCTGCTGCAGACCGCCGGCGGCGGCAGCGCCACCGCCCTTCGCCGCACGGGTGGGGCGCGCGTGCTGATCGAAAGCCTGCTCAACCAGCGCCGCAATACCCTGTCGGCGATGGAGTCGAAGGCGCTGCTGCGCAGCTTCGGCGTCCCGGTCACGCACACGACGGTCGCGCGCGATGCCACCGAGGCCTTGTTCGTCGCCGAGCAGACGGGCTTTCCGGTGGCGATGAAGGTGGACGCGCCCGAGCTCGCCAGCAAGTCGGAGTCCGGTGGGGTGCGCCTGAACCTCAACACCACCGAAGCGGTGTGGAGCGCCTATCACGACGTCATCGACACGGTGCGCCTGCGCCACCCCGAGGCGCAGATCAACGGCGTGGCGATCGAGCCCTATCTCTACCGCCCACAGGCGCGGGCGCTGAGCATCCAGGTGCATCGCGACGCAACCTTCGGCCCGGTCATCAGCCTGGGCACGCAGGATTCGTCCGCCACGCACACCTTCGCCCTGCCGCCGCTGAACGCCGTGCTCGCCCGCGACCTCATCGACTCGGCAATCCCGGCCGCCGCACAGGGGCCGCGCAGCCAGGCGGGCGCACTCAACCGCGCGGCCATCGAGCAGGTGCTCGTTTCGGTGTCCGACCTCCTGTGCGAGCTGCCCTGGGTGCGCGAACTCGCGATCGACCCGCTGTTCGTCGACGCCGACGGCGCCATCGCCGCCGATGCCCGTGTCGTGATCGACCAGGGCCTGCCCGCCGGCAGCGATCGCTACGCGCACATGGCGATCCACCCCTACCCGCGGCACCTGATCCAGGACTGGAAGGTGGGCGACGGTCGGCCGGTACGCACTCGCCCGGTGCGCCCCGAGGACGCGGCGCTGCTGCTCGCCTTCTTCGATGCGCTGAGCCCCGAAACGCGCTACATGCGCTTCATGGAGGAGTTGCAGGAACTCAGCCCGGCGATGGTGGCGCGCTTCACCCAGATCGATTACGACCGCGAGATGGCCCTGATCGCCACCACCGTCGACGACAAGGGCTCCGAGCAGATGGTCGGAACCGCGCGCTACGCGCTCGCGGCCGACGGCGAATCGGTCGAGTTCGCGCTGGTCGTGGCCGATGACTGGCAGCGCCACGGCCTGGGCCGCCGGCTCATGGGCGCCCTCATCGAGGTCGCGCGCGGCAAGGGTTTCCGCAGCATCTTCGGGGACGTCCTCGGCAAGAACGCCAAGATGCTGCGCCTGATGCACGGCCTGGGCTTCCTGGTGCAGCCGCACCCGGAAGAGAGCGCACTGCGGCGGGTGGTGAAGATGCTCCACGGCAAGTGACGGACGCCCGGCAGGGCGAA
>DMCZ01000159.1:6726-7130 GCA_003446655.1 Thauera sp.
ACCAGCGTCCACGGCGCGCGCTCGGTGCTGGTGCGGTCGACCATGTCGCACACCGCGCGCCGGTAGTCGTCCCATTTCTCCCGGTTGCGCCAGTCCTCCGGACTGATCTTGAAACGCTTGTGCGGCTCGGCCTCACGCGCCTGGAAGCGGGCGAGCTGCTCGTCCTTGCTGATCGCCAGCCAGAACTTGACCACCACCGCGCCCGCGGCGATCAGCTGGTCCTCGAAGTCGTTGATTTCGGCGTAGGCGCGCATCCAGTCGGCCTCGGAGCAGAAGCCCTCGACGCGCTCGACGAGCACGCGGCCGTACCACGAGCGATCGAAGATCACGACCTTGCCGCGCGGCGGCAGATGGCGCCAGAAGCGCCACAGGTAGGGCTGGGCGCGCTCCTCCTCGCTCGGCGC
>DMCZ01000159.1:7382-9835 GCA_003446655.1 Thauera sp.
CGCCAGCCGGCCCTGCAGGGGCTCGAGCAGGGCCTCGTATTCCTTGCTCTTCATGTCGTGGCGCACGAGGCTGTCGAGGATGTTGAGGCGGTCGATGCAAGGCGGCAGCGGCGCAGCCGACAGGCGCGGCGCCCAGTGCTGATTTGCGGCGTCCAGGCGCCGGCGCAGCGCGGCGAGCAGGGTACGGCCGACGAAGAGCGCCCGATAGTTGGCGTCCGAACCGTCGACGATCAGCCACGGCGCGTCCCCCGTGCTGGTGGTGCGCAACACATGCCCCGCCACCTCGCGATAGCGATCGTACTGCTCGTAGTAGTACCAGTCGCGCTCGGTGACGCGCCAACGCGTGCGCGGGTCCTTCTCGAGCGCCTTCAGCCGTGCCCGCTGTCCATCCCTGGAGAGATGGAACCAGAACTTTACCAGCAGCACGCCCTCGCGCGTAAGCATGGCCTCGAAGCGGCGGATCTCGTCCAGGCGCTGGTCGAGCTCCGACTTCTTGCTCACCTTCCCCACCCGCTCGCGGATCGGCTGCGTGTACCAGTTGTTGAACATCACGCCGATCTTGCCGCGCGGCGGAAGCGCCCGCCAGAAGCGCCACATGAAGGGCCGTTCCGACTCCTCGACCGTCGGCGCATCGAAAGCCCAGGTCTGGATGTGGCGCGGGTCCATCCACTCGTTGAGCAGCTTGATGGTCTCGCCCTTGCCCGCCTTGTCGACGCCGTTGATCAGCACCACCACGGCAAACTGCTTGAGCTCGAGCAGATCGAACTGCGCATCGAGCAGCTCGGCGCGCAGTGCGGGGACCGCGGCGCGAAAGCTCTCGTCGTCGGTGCGATGGCCGAGTTCGGCGGATTCGAACATGGAATTCTCCCGATAAGGCGGGGCGGTGCATCAAAGCCTAGAAATCACCCCAGCGCGCCTGCAGCGCTGCGATGGCCGCCAGGCCCGCGGTCTCGGTGCGCAGCACGCGCGGCCCGAGCCGCACGCGGCGGCAGCCGGCGGCATCGAAGGCGGCGAGTTCGTTGTCGCTCCAGCCGCCCTCGGGGCCCACCAGCACGTGCACCAGTCGCTGCGGCGCCGGCTCATCTGCAAAGCTGGCTGCGCCACCGGGGGCCAGCACGTAGCTCAGCGCAGCGCGATTTCCGGCCAGCCAGTGCGCCAGCGTCTGCAAGGGTCGGACCTCGGGAATGCGGTTCCGTCCGCACTGCTCACAGGCGGCTACCGCCACCTGCTGCCAGTGCGCCTTGCGCTTGTCGGCGCGCTCGCCTGCCAGCCGCAGCACCGAGCGTTCGGCCTGCACCGGCTGGATCGCGCCGACACCGAGCTCGACCGCCTTCTGCACCACCCAGTCCATCTTGTCGCTGGCGGCAAGCGCCTGCACCAGTACGATCCGCAACGGCGATTCGCGATCGACCTCACGCCGGTGCGCCACCACCGCCGACGCGGACTTTCCGCGTACCTGCAGCGTGGCCTCGGCCTCGGCCCCCTCCCCGTCAAAGAGCACGATGCGCTCGCCGTCGCGCAGCCGCAGCACCCGGACCGCGTGGTGGGCGAGCGCATCGGGCAAATCGAGTTCGCCCGCAGCGGGCAGCCGGCCGGGAAAGTGAAAGCGTGAAATCATCGTAAGATTATAGGCCCGCGTACCCTCATCCGACCGGCAAGGAGCCCGCCATGCCCACCGCCTCGCAGCGTCTCGCACGCGCCCGTGCACTCGAATCCCTGGTCCGCGACATTGCCCGTGACGAGATCCTGCCGCGCTACCTGAAGTCCTCGCGCAACCGCAAGGCCGACGGCTCCCTGTTTACCGAGGCGGACCTCGAGTCACAGCGCCGCTTCAGCGAAGCGCTGCCGAAGTTCCTGCCGGGCGACGTCCTTGGCGAGGAGATGACGGCGGCCGAGCAAGGCGAGCGGTGGAACGAGGGAGCACGTGGCCTGTGGTGCATCGACCCGATCGACGGCACCACCAACTTCGCCAATGGCATCCCGCTGTTCGCGGTGTCGATCGCCTATCTGATCGACCACGAGCCGGTGATCGGCGTCGTCTATAACCCGATCACCGACGAATCCTTCTACGCCGCGCGCGGTGCGGGTGCCTTCCTCAATGGCAACGAGCTCCCCCTGCGAGCGGGCGCAAGCCGCCTGTGCGATGCGGTCGCCGGGGTGGACTTCAAGCGCATCAGCCACCACCTGGGCGACGAACTTGCGGTGCGCCCGCCCTACTACTCGCAGCGCAACTTCGGCTCCAGCGCGCTCGAGTGGTGCTTTGTCGCCGCCGGCCGTCTGGACGTTTACTTGCACGGCGGGCAGATGCTGTGGGACTACGCCGCCGGACGGCTGATCCTGGCCGAGGCCGGCGGGGTGGCCGAGGCACTCGACGGCGGCAAGCTGATGTCGGGGCCGGCGATCAAGCGCGGGGTGATCGCGGCGGCCAGTCCCGCCCTGTTCGCCGAATGGTC
>DMCZ01000159.1:10060-11303 GCA_003446655.1 Thauera sp.
ATATACGACAGCGGCGGAGCCCACCATGTCCATGAAGCACCCGATCATCGCGGTCACCGGCTCGTCCGGCGCGGGCACCACGACGGTCAAGCACACTTTTGAAGCCATCTTCCACCGCGAGAACGTCAACGCGGCCATCGTCGAGGGCGACAGCTTCCACCGCTACACCCGCGCCGAGATGAAGGCACTGATCGAGGAGGCCGAGCGCGAAGGAAAGCGCGGCATCAGCCACTTCGGCCCCGATGCCAACCTGCTGTCCGAACTCGAAAGCCTGTTCCGCGCCTACGGCGAGGCCGCGACCGGCCGCCGGCGCTACTACATCCACAACGAAGCCGAGGCAATGCGCTGGAACCTGCCGCTGGGCACCTTCACCGAATGGGAAGACCTGCCGGTAGGCACCGACTGCCTGTTCTACGAAGGGCTTCACGGCGCACTGGTGACCGAGAGCGTCAATATCGCCCGGCACGTCGACCTGCTGATCGGCGTGGTCCCCACCATCAACCTCGAATGGATCCAGAAGCTGCACCGCGACACCAAGCTGCGCGGCTATACCGCTGAGGCGGTGCAGGACACCATCCTGCGCCGCATGCACGACTACGTGCATTACATCGTGCCGCAGTTCGCGGGCACGCATATCAACTTCCAGCGCGTGCCGGTGGTCGATACGTCGAATCCGTTCATCGCGCGGGACGTGCCCACGCAGGACGAATCCATGGTGGTGATCCGCTTCAAGGACCCACGCGGCGTGGACTTTCCCTACCTGCTGCGCATGATCCACGACGCCTTCATGAGCCGCGCCAACACCATCGTGATCCCGGGCGGCAAGCTCGACCTGGCGATGCAGCTGATCCTCACGCCGCTGATCTGGAAGCTGATGGAACGTCGCCGCCAGTGGGTGTAAGGGCGCGCAGCCCGCACGCACTTCGCGTGTCCGACGTGACTGCCGCCCGGCGTAATTGCACTGCAACATTGCCAATCACCGGGTCTTTTAAGGGATAATTGCGGCCTTTCTAATGTTGGCCTCCGGCCCGAGAACAGCATGCAGTCGACCCGCAACGTCAAGCCCCCGGTCTTCAATCCCGTCACCGGTGCCATCCGCGCGCTGGCGATGGATGCGGTTCAACAGGCCAACTCCGGCCATCCCGGCGCGCCGATGGGCATGGCCGAGATCGCCGAGGTGCTGTGGCGCCATCACCTGCGCCACAACCCGGCCAACCCCAAGTGGGCCGACCGCGACCGCTTC
>DMCZ01000069.1:0-412 GCA_003446655.1 Thauera sp.
CTTCGCCGGATCGGGGCGCTGCGGCACGAAGGTGGCGGTATGGAACCCCCACAGCGCGATCAGCCCGCCAAGCGCCGGGTTGAAGAGCTGGTCGCCGGTGGCGGCGATCTGCTGCGCGTCCCTGAGCATCGCGGCCACCTCGTCGGAGACGGTGGCGGTCTCGCCGCGCGCAAGGGCTTCGTTGAGCGCGGTGAGCTCGGACGGCTCCCAGGCGTGATAGGTGCGATGCAGGCGGTCGAACTCGCGCAGCACGGCAGCGGCCGCCGCATCGGCATCGGCCTGGCGGTCGCCATACACAGCCACATCGACCCGCGTGCCGAACACGAAGGCCTCGTGGTGGAACACCTCGCCGCGCGAACAGCCTGCCAGCAGCGCGACCGCCAGCAGAAGCAGGAAATAGGGGACAGACCCC
>DMCZ01000069.1:651-1477 GCA_003446655.1 Thauera sp.
GGGGTCTGTCCCCTATTTCCTGCCCCAATTCCCGGAACCGCCGCAGCTGCGCTCATCGGCTACAGGCCTGCTCCAGCTTGTCGATGACCAGCCTGGCGACATCGAAACCCTGCTGCGTGGCGATCTCGACCATGCAGGTCGGGCTGGTGACGTTGATTTCGGTGAGGTGACCGCCGATGACGTCCAGCCCGACGATCAGCAGCCCGCGCTGCCACAGGATGGGCGCGAGGTATTCGGCGATCTCGCGCTCGCGCACGGTGAGCGGCATCGCCACGCCGCGGCCGCCGGCGGCGAGGTTGCCGCGCGTCTCGCCCGCCTGCGGGATACGCGCCAGCGAAAAGGGCACGACCTCGCCGCCGATCAGCAGCACGCGCTTGTCGCCCTCGGCGATCTGCGGCAGGTAGCGCTGCGCCATGATCGTGCGCGCGCCCTCCTGCGTCAGCGTCTCGATGATGACGTTGCGGTTGGGGTCGTCCTTGCGGACACGGAAGATCTGGCTGCCGCCCATGCCGTCGAGCGGCTTGAGGATGACGTCGCCGAGCTCGTCGATGAAGGCCTGGAGCTCCACCGCATCGCGCGCCACCAGCGAGGTCGCCATGAACTGCGGGAACTCGGTGATGGCGAGCTTCTCCGAGTGGTCTCGGATCGCGCGCGGGTTGTTGAACACGCGCGCGCCGGCCTGCACCGCGTCTTCCAGCAGCCAGGTGGCGGTGACGTACTCGAAGTCGAAGGGCGGGTCCTGACGCATCAGCACGGCGTCAAAAGCCGTCAGCGCCTGCGACTGCTCCGGTCCGGCCGCGGCATACCACGGCGCATCGCCCGCCAG
>DMCZ01000069.1:1746-3148 GCA_003446655.1 Thauera sp.
GTGTCATGGTTGCATCACCGATCCGTCACGCCGCCACCGCGTCCTGGTCCTCCACCGGCGCGGTCTCCTCGATCTCGACCGAGGCCGCCAGCAGCGCCAGGCGCGCGACCACGCCATAGGCGTAGAAGCGGTTCGGCGGCGCGTCGGGCCCCTGGGCGGCGTCCGGCATGGTGCCGCTGGTGTCGAAGGCGAGCGGCTTGAAGTGCATGCCCGGCGCGTTGAGGTTCTCGTCGCGGCCGCGCTCGGTGTGCACGCGGTAGAAGCCACCCACCACGTAGTGATCCATCATGTACACCACCGGCTCGGCGACGCCCTCCTCGACCGTCTCGAAGGTGTGTACGCCCTCCTGGATGATGACCTCGTGCACCTGCAGGCCTTCCTTCACCACCGCCATCTTGTTGCGCTGGCGGCGGTTGAGGCCGACGACCTCGGAGGCGTCCTTGACCGTCATCACCCCCATGCCATAGGTGCCGGCATCGGCCTTGACCACCACGAAGGGCTCGTCGGTGACGCCGTATTCCTTGTACTTGGCGCGGATGCGGGTGAGGAGCGAATCGACCTGGCCAGCCAGGCATTCCTCGCCGGTGCGCTCCTGGAAGTTGATCTGGCCGCACACCCCGAACTCGGGGTTGATGCGCCAGGGGTCGATGCCGATCGCGCTGGCGAACTCGCGCGCGACGCGGTCGTAGCACTCGGCGTGCTTGGACTTGCGGCGCTTGTGCCAGCCGGCGTGCAGCGGCGGGATCAGCCACTGCTCGTCGAGCCCGGCGAGCACCGGCGGGATGCCGGCGGACAGGTCGTTGTTGAGCAGCACCGCGCAGGGGTCGAAGTTGTCCAGGCCGACGCGGCTGCCACTGCGGCGCAGCGGCTCCAGCGTCAGCGTGGCGCCGTTGGCGAGTTCGAGCACGGTCGGCGCGGTGATGTCGGGCAGCAGGCTGCCGATGCGCACGTCGAGGCCGGTCAGGCGCAGGATCGACACCAGCTTGGCGACGTTCTGCAGGTAGAACTGGTTGCGGGTGTGGTTCTCGGGGATCAGCAGCAGCTTGCTGGCGTCCGGGCAGATGCGCTCGATCGCCGCCTGCGCCGCCTGCACGCACAGCGGCATGAAGGCGTCGTTGAGGTTGTTGAAGCCGCCCGGGAACAGGTTCAGGTCGACCGGCGCGAGCTTGAAGCCGGAGTTGCGCAGGTCGGTCGAACCGTAGAACGGCGGCATGTGGTCCTGCCACTGGGTGCGGAACCACTTCTCGATGTCGCAGGAATTGTCGAGGAACTGGCGCTCGAGCTCGAGCAGGGGGCCGGTCAATGCAGTCGTCAGATGGGGAACCATGGTGTCTCTCGGGAGGGCCCGTTGCCGGACTGGCAGGGGCGAAAGCTTTGGCTGGAATGTTACACCAACGGGACC
>DMCZ01000069.1:3380-4150 GCA_003446655.1 Thauera sp.
GCTTCACGCACGGCAGGCCCGAGATCTGGTCGCCCATCACGCGCCGGTACGCGTTGATGTCGCGCGTGCGCACCTTGAGCAGATAGTCGAAGTCGCCGGCGATCATGTGGCAGGACTCGATCTCGGGGATGCGGCGCACGGCGTCGTTGAAGCGGCGCAGATCCTGCTCGGTGGTGCTGGTGAGCAGCACCTGGACGACGACGATGTGGCCGGCACCGACCGCGTCGGGATCGAGATCGGCGTGGTAGCCGCGGATCACACCGGCCTTCTCGAGGCGGCGGACGCGCTCCGCGCAGGGGGTCTTGGTGAGGCCGACGCGGCGCGACAGCTCGACGATCGACAGGCGCGCGTCGGCCTGCAGTTCGGCAAGAATCTTCTGGTCGATTCGATCCATTGCGATGCAGCAGGCCATTCGCCTGAGGGAGAGTTCAAGTTCGGGAATTATGGCTCTATAGATGCAAATTTTGGAGCCATAAACTACGCCTTTTCGCGAAGAATTCGGCCGTTCGGTCAGCACCGAGCGTGCCCCGGGCATCAACCCCTCCCTACCCTTCGCCGCGCCCTCGCCGGGGCGCCCATCCCGCTCCAGGAGTGCCCGGCCGTGACCTCGAATACCTTGTCGAACGCCTCCAGCCCATCGGCTGCCGATGCCGTGGCGGCCGCCCTGCCGACCGCGCCGCGCAATGCGCTGCGGAGCGCGATCGACGCTGCCTGGCGCACGCCCGAGCCGGTCTGTGTCCCGCCCCTGGTCCTGTCTCTTATACACATCT
>DMCZ01000257.1:0-2307 GCA_003446655.1 Thauera sp.
CTGGCGACCGCGGCCACGATGTCGAAGGTCGCCTACCCGAGCATGAAGCGCTACGGCTACTCGGACCAGCTTGCCTCCGCGACCATCGCCGCCGGCGGCACCCTCGGCATCCTGATTCCGCCCTCGATCATCCTGATGATCTACGGCATCCTCACGCAGACCAACATCGGCCACCTCTTCGTCGCCGGCGTGATCCCCGGGCTGCTCGGCCTGCTGATGTACCTGGGTGTGATCTACGTCATCGCCCGCGTCAGCCCGCAGGACGCCCCGCGCGGCGAGCGCACCACGATGGCCGAGAAGCTGCATGCGCTGCGCGGCGTGTGGCCCTTCACGCTGCTCTTCGTGCTCATCATCGGCGGCCTCTACGGAAAGATCTTCACCGCCACCGAGGCGGCGGGCATGGGCGCTGGCCTCGCGCTGATCCTCGCCATCTCGCAACGGCGGATGAGCTGGCAGAGCTTCCGCCAGATCTTCATCGAGACCGCGACCACCTCGGTGATGCTTTACTCCGTGCTGTTCGGCGCGATGCTGTTCGCCAAGCTGATCTCGTTCTCGGGTCTGGGCGAAGGCATCCTCGAGCTCTTCAACGACGCGGGCCTCGGCCCCTGGCAGACGATTGTCGCGATCCTGTTCGTGTTTCTGCTGCTGGGCTGCGTGATGGATTCGCTGGCGATCATCCTGATCTGCGTGCCCTTGTTCGTACCCATCCTGCTCGCCCACGGCTTCGACCTGGTGTGGTTCGGCATCATCGTCGTCGTCGTCACCGAGATCGCGCTGATCACGCCGCCGATCGGCATGAACGTGTTCGTGCTCAAGGCCACGCTGCCGCATGTGCGTCTTGGTGCGATCTTCCGCGGCTTGACGCCGTTCATCGTCATCGACGTGGTGCGCCTGGCGCTGCTGGTGATCTTCCCGTCGATCTCGCTGGCGCTGGTGGCGTTCATGAAGTGACGCCGGTCGGGCGGGGCACGGCGCTGCCGTACCCCGCCCCGCGTGGCAGTTCGTCCGTGCAGTTCCTCCAACCCCGAGAGAGATCCAGAAAATGAGAACAAGCATGAACGCAGGCAGGATCCTGCGCCTCGCCGCCGCCCTCGCCCTGCTTGGGCAGGGCGCTTCCGTCTCCGCCCAGGCGCTCGACGACGCCACCCTGCAGGTGCTCGGCAGCCGCATCGACGCGCTGCAGCCGCGCATGGTGGAGTGGCGGCGCGACATCCATCAGAACCCCGAGCTCTCCGGGCAGGAGGTCCGCACTGCGGCGCTGGTCGCCGAGCACCTGCGCAAGCTGGGCATGGAGGTGCGTACCGGCGTCGGCGGCCACGGGGTGGTCGGTCTGCTCAAGGGCGGCCAGCCGGGCAAGGTCGTCGCCCTGCGCGCCGACATGGACGCGCTGCCGGTTGCCGAAGTCACCGGTCTGCCCTTCGCCTCCCAGGTCAGGCAGATGAACATGGGCGTCGAGTCGCCGGTCATGCACGCCTGCGGCCACGACGGCCACACCGCGATGCTGATGGCGGTGGCCGAGGTGCTGGCCGGCATGCGCGAGCAGATCCCGGGCACGGTCAAGTTCATCTTCCAGCCTTCGGAAGAGGGCCTCTCGGCACCGCCGGTGCCGGGCAAGAGCTGGGGCGCCAAGGCCATGGTCGAGGAGGGCGCGCTGGAGAACCCGCGCCCGGACGTCGCCTTCGCGCTGCACATCATCCCCAACATGCCCTCGGGGATGATCGGCTATCGCAGTGGTCCGCAGTTCGCCAGCGGCGACACCGTGCGCATCAGGATCAAGGGCAAGCAGACCCACGGCGGCTTCCCGTGGAACGGCGTCGATCCGATCGTCGTCTCGGCGCAGGTGGTGACCGCGCTGCAGACCATCGTCAGCCGCCAGCTCAATATCAGCAAGGAGCCGGCGGTGCTGTCGATCGGCCAGATCAACGGAGGCAACCGCGAGAACATCGTTCCCGAGTCGGTCGAGATGGTCGGCACCCTGCGCGCCTTCGACGAGACCATGCGTGCGGACGCCAAGGAGCGCATCGCGCACACCGCCGAGTCGATCGCGAGCGCGAGCGGCGCCACCGCCGAGGTCA
Source organism: Thauera sp. (assembly GCA_003446655.1). Lineage (GTDB taxonomy): Bacteria > Pseudomonadota > Gammaproteobacteria > Burkholderiales > Rhodocyclaceae > Thauera. The sequence continues at coordinate 2,076 of DMCZ01000257.1, forward strand.
GCTTCGGGCCGTCCGCCTATCCGGTGACGACCAACCCCGAGGTGCTGACCGAGATGATGGCGCCGGTGCTGAAGAAGGTGAGCGGCGGCAAGGCGATGCAGACCTCGCGCCTGATGGCCTCGGAGGACTTCTCCGAGTTCCAGAAGGTGGTGCCCGGCATGTACATCATCCTGGGCGCCGCGCCCGAGGGTAAGACGCCCGCCACCGCGGCGCCCAACCACAACCCGGCCTT
>DMCZ01000257.1:2584-4064 GCA_003446655.1 Thauera sp.
ACCGCCGCCTTCACCGCGCTGATTCAGTGGGCGCTGGTGGCCGGTGGCGCGGGCAAGACCGCGGTGCTGGTGTACACGATGCCGTTCTGGGTCATCCCGATGGCGTGGTGGGCGCTCGGTGAGCGTGTGCGCGGCCTGCAGTGGGCGGCGATCGCGATCGCCGGCGCCGGGCTGGTGCTGGTGCTGCAGCCGTGGGCCATGGGCGGCAGCGCGTTCAGCAACCTGCTCGCGGTCTCCGGCGGCATTACCTGGGCGGCCTCGGCCATCGTCGCCAAGCGCATGCGGCGCGACCGTCACTTCGACCTGCTCTCGCTCACCGCCTGGCAGATGCTGTGCGGCGCGCTCGCGCTGTGCGTGCTGGCGCTGCTGCACCCGTCGCGGCCGATCGAGCCCACGCCCTACTTCTTCGGCGCGCTGGTCTTCAACGCGGTGTTCGCCACCGGGCTGGCGTGGCTGCTGTGGCTGTACGTGCTGCAGAAGCTGCCGACCGGCATCGCCGGCCTGTCGGCGCTCGGCACGCCCCTGGTCGGCGCGCTCGCCGGCTGGATCGAGCTCGGCGAACGCCCGAACGCGGCCGAGTTCACCGGCATGGCACTGATCGTCGGCGCGCTGGCGATGATCAGCCTGTGGTCGCTGGTGCAGACGCGACGGACGGGCTGAGCGCACACCACGCCTGTGGATCCGTCTCCGGCGACGGTGCGGGCGTCGGCCTCGCGCATCGCCCGGAGCCCGCACCGTCGTCGCCCCTGCCGGTCAGTTCTTTCCGGCCTTCTCCTCCGGCGCCTTGGTGAGCGTCGCCACGAGGAGGCTGGCGATGATTCCACTGACGCCGGCAGCGGTCACGTTGATGACTTCGGAGAGCGGCAGGGCAAGGATCGCCAGCCCGACGCCGATGGCGACGACCGCGTGCAGGCGCTGCTTCGCGGTATTGATGAACATGACGAACACCGCGGCAAAGATGGCCGGCAGCGTGTAGTTCTTCAGCATTGCGACCGCGAACTCGGGCAGGACGCTCAGGATGTAGGTGCCCAGCAGCACCATGGCGAGCACGAATCCGATGTTGACGATCACCGACACCGCAATCCCGATGACGGCCACCACCTCTGCCTTCTTGGTGGCCGCCTCGGCGTCGACTGCGTTCTGGCAGGCGATGACGACAGGCAGACGCATGTTGCCGATGTTGCCCGAGAGAAAGCTCATGTAGGTGCCGCTGACACCGAGCATCGGAAAGTAGGAGATTGGCTCGATCACCCAGATCACGCCAACGAAGGCCGCAATGGCGAGAAAGGCCCGCCGCACGGCATCGATCCCGGGCCAGGCGCCCAGGCCGAAGGACAGATAGAGCCCGGCAGCATGGTCAGGCACAGGGCCATCAGCAGGGTGGCGATGCCCAGCCGGTGTGCTGCGGGGATGAAGGACTCGTTGTAGAAACGATCCATTTCGGTATTGGACATGGCGCGCTCGCTCTCAGCTCATCAGG
>DMCZ01000257.1:4364-4565 GCA_003446655.1 Thauera sp.
ACCAGCGTGGCGACGAGCCAGCCTGCGCCGCCGAGCGTCATCGCCCACACGGAGTTGGTGAAGGCTTGCAGGTCGTAGGCTTCCGTGCCCATCTGCACGCCCATCGCCGTGGCACCCTGCGCCGAGGCGTAGACCTCGAACACGGCCGAGCCGATGACACCGATGCGCATCAGCGTCATCGGCTGTCTCTTATACACATCT
>DMCZ01000260.1:0-940 GCA_003446655.1 Thauera sp.
CGGCTGCCGCCGTTCTCGCCGCGCTCCGCGCGGAAGCTGCGCGTGTAGCGGTAGTCGATCAGGGTGTTGAGGTTGCGGTCGGCCACGGCATACACGCTGCCGCCCCGCCCGCCGTCGCCGCCGCTGGGGCCGCCCTTGGGGATGAACTTCTCGCGGCGGAAGGTGGCCGCGCCGTTGCCGCCGTCGCCGGCGTACACTTCGATGCGGGCTTCGTCAAAAAACTTCATGCCTGATCAACCTTTGGAGTGGGGCGTGCGAGAGGGTATCGCGGGAGCGCCTGTCGTGGGAGCGGGCTTGCCCGCGAATGCTGCCGTGGTCGGGGCCAATGTTCGCGGGCAAGCCCGCTCCCACGGTGACCGGAACCCACGGCGGCGGTCGGTCCCGTCCGCAAAAAAACAAAAAGCCCTGACCTCGCGGTAGGGCTTTTGTACTGCCGTGCGATCGAAACGTGCTGGATCAGGCCGCTTCCGGCACGATGATCACGGTGCGACGACGCGAGGGGCCCTTGACCGCGAACTGCACGGTGCCGTTGGTCAGCGCGAACAGGGTGTGGTCCTTGCCGATGCCGACGTTGTCGCCCGGGTGGTACTCGGTGCCGCGCTGGCGAACGATGATGTTGCCGGCGAGCACGAACTGGCCACCGTAGCGCTTGACGCCGAGGCGTTTCGATTCCGAGTCGCGGCCGTTACGCGAACTACCGCCAGCTTTTTTGTGTGCCATGTCGGATTACCCCCTGACCTTAGGCCGAGATCGCTTCGATGCGAAGCTCGGTGTAGTTCTGACGATGCCCCTGGTGCTTCTGGTAGTGCTTGCGGCGGCGCATCTTGAAAATCTTGATCTTGTCGTGACGGCCGTGGGAAACCACGGTCGCCTTGACGGAAGCTCCGGCCACAACGGGCGTGCCGATCTTGACGGCGTCGCCTTCACCGACCATGAAGAC
>DMCZ01000260.1:1248-8366 GCA_003446655.1 Thauera sp.
TACTCCAGTTGATGGGTCTGCAAAGAATCGCGCACTGTAAGAGGGTGTCGGGGAAAAGTCAATGAAAACAAGCATGGGCAGAGCGTGTGGCGCCTCCTGAATGAGTGTAAAGAAATCCGACACTTGTTCGGGTGCCGCCTGAAACGGGCCGATCAGCCTTTTGCCAGCGCTGCCAGCAGGGCATCCAGCGCCTGGTGCTCGGTCCGGTAGCTCGCCTGCGCCTTCACCCGCGCCCACACGCCGTCTCGCTCCATGGCGTCGATCACCTGCTTCTTGAGCCCGCAGAAGGCGATCGACTGGCCCTGGGCATTGAAGCGCTCGATGAGTCCGGCCAGGGTATGCAGGCCGGTGGCGTCGATGTCGTTGATGCCCGCGCCCGACACCAGCACGATCTTCACGCCCTCCTGCGCACGCGCGGCGTCGAGCATGGCGTCCTCGAAGGTGGCGGCGGTGACGAAGCTGAGCGGGCTGTCGAAGCGCAGGATCACGAGCTGCGGGTGTGGATGCGGCAGGCCGAAGCGCTCGCGGTCGCGGTAGGTGCCGTCTTCGTGCAGGCCGAGCAGCGCCGCGCGCGGACGCATGCCGCGATACACCATCAGCGCCAGCGACAGGATGAGGCCGGTGAAGATGCCGTTCTGGATGTTGGGCGCAAAGGCCAGCGTGGCGAGGAAGGTGACCGCCGCGCCCGCGCCGTCGTCGCGGCTCGCGCGCCAGGCGCGCACCAGCACCTTGAAGTCCATGAGGCCAGCCACCGCCTGCAGGATGATCGCCGCCAGCACGGGTTTGGGCAGGTGCCACAGCAGCGGCGTGAGGTAGAGCAGGGCGAGCAGCACGAAGGCCGCGGTGACGATGGACGACAGGCCGGTGCGCGCGTCGCTCGCATAATTGAGCGCCGAGCGCGAGAACGAGGCGCTGACCGGCATGCCGCTGGTGAACGCGGCGGCGATCTTGGCGAGGCCCTGGCCGATCAGCTCCTGGTCCTGCCGCCAGGGTTCGCGCGTGCGGCCGGAGATGAGCTTGGCGCTGGAGGCAGCCTCCATGAAGCTGACCATCGCGACGACGAAGGCGGCCGGCAGCAGCGCGGCGATCAGCTCCAGGCGCAGCGGCGGCAGGCCGAGTTCCGGCAACCCGCCCGGCACGTCGCCCACCACCGCGCCGCCGCCCGCGGCGAAACCCGTCCACGCCGAGAGCGCGGTGGCCGCTGCGACCACCAGCGGTACGCCGGGCAGGCGCGGCCACAGGCGCTTGAGTGCCACCAGAGCCGCCAGGCTGCCGAGACCGAAACCCACCGAGGCCGGGTGAAGGTCGGTTACCCCGCCGAGCGCCTGGGCGAAGTCGAGCATCAGGTGCTGGGAGTGGGGCATGGTCAGCCCGAGCAGGGGCGGGATCTGGGTCAGGCAGATGATCAGCGCCGCCGCATTCACGAAGCCCATCAGCACCGGCACCGAAAGCAGGTTGAGCAGCCAGCCCAGGCGGAGCACGCCGAGTGCGAGCTGGATGAGTCCGGACAGGAGCGCGAGCAACAAGGCAAGTCCGATGAGGTCGCCGCCGGCAAGGCCGCCGAGCGGTGCGATGCTGGCGGCGACCAGCAGGCTGGTGAGCGCCACCGGCCCGGTAGACAGCTGGCTGCAGGAGCCGAACAGCGCCGCCACGACCGCTGGCACCAGCGCGGCGTAAAGCCCGACGTGCGGCGGCAGGCCGGCGAGCTTGGCGTAGGCCAGCGCCTGCGGAATCATCACCAGCGCCACGGTGATGCCGGCGGCGATGTCGCCGCGCACGCCGGCGGCGCGCCATTGCGCCGGCCATGACAGGAAGGTGAACACGCGCTGGAGGGTCGACATTGGAGGTGGCCGCCGTGTGCCCATGCTTCGGCAATGCGCCCGGAGCCTTGGATCTGATTCGAAGGGCCCCATGTTAACGATTAAACGTGCCTGCCTCCATGGACGGAGATGGGCCACCGGGGCGATCACCCTTACCCACGGGCGCTGCGCGAGCGGGCCCGCCTGTTCCTGCGGTCACCCCGGATGGGGCATCGGGGGCTGGCGCGCGCATAATGCGGCGACCCCAGATGGCCCGGAGTGCAGTCCCGATGGCGACCAGCCGCATCCCCCCGATCCAGTGCCTGCAGACCTTCGAGGCGGTCGCGCGTCTGCGCAGCGCCAGCCGGGCGGCAGAGGCGCTGTGCGTCACAGTGAGCGCCGTCAGTCATCGCCTGCGTCAGCTCGAGTCCCATCTCGGTATCCGGCTGTTCTGTCGCGGCGACTTCACCCTCACCGCCGACGGCGCCACCTACCTGCAGCAGGTGTGCACTGCGCTCGCCGCGCTGCAGAATGTTCCCGGCGAGCGCGTCGCGGCGAGCGCGCCGCGGCTGCGGGTGGCGATCACGCCCTCGTTCTGTCGGCAGTTCGTGATGCCCAAGCTCGAGCTGTTCCGGCGCAGCTACCCCGACATCGAGCTCACCCTGCAGGTGTCGATCCCGCTGCGCGACGTCACCGCCGAGGAGGCCGACCTCGAGATCCGCTACGGCCTGGGCGGCTACACCGACCTCGAGCACCGGCTGATCCTGCGCGACGTGGCAACGCCGGCCTGCAGCCCGGCCTTTCTCGACGAGTTCGGCCCCTTCGACGGCTTCGCGGGCGAGGCCGAGCTCACCGCCACGCAACTCATCCGCAGCCCGCTCGAGCCGTGGGCGAACTGGTTCGCGCATTGCGGGCGCAGCCTCGCCGAGCCGGCGCGCGGCGCGCAGTTCAACGATCTGGGTCTGGTATACGACGCCGCGGCGAGCGGCTTCGGGGTCGCGCTGGTGCGGCACAAGCTCGGCGCCGCCTGGTTCGACAGCGGGCGCCTGCTGTCGCTGTCGGACCGTCCCATGGTGTCACCCTATGGTCATTACATCTGCTGGGCGCCCGGTGCGCTCGAGCGCTGGGAGTGCGCCGCCTTCGTCGACTGGTTGCAGGGCGTGCTGCCCTGAGCGACCGCCGCCGCGGCGGGCGCCATGGGCCGGCGGGGCCGGTGAGCTGTCTCGCGGCGGCCCTTCGCGCTGTGAAAGTTCTTCAAGGCCGCCGCAAAAATGCGTCAACCCCCGCCCGCTGCGGGGCACCTATACTCTTCCGGCACGGCGGGCGAGGGCGTCCGTCGCGGTCCCTTGGTGAGGACACGAAGATGAATGCTGAAGTCGAGGCGTTGCCATTCGGCGAGACCGAGCGCGACTTTTCCGCGATCGACAAGGTGCGTGTGGTCGAGGCGCTCAGCCGCGTGCTGCCCGCCGGCACGCTGATGTACGAGACCGAGGATCTGCGCCCCTATGAGTGCGACGGCCTCGCCGCCTATCGCGCGCTGCCGCTGGTGGTGGCGCTGCCGACCACCGAGGCGCAGGTGGTGGACGTGCTGCGCATCTGCCACGAGCTTGGGGTGCCGGTGGTGGCGCGCGGCGCGGGCACCGGGCTGTCGGGCGGCGCGCTGCCGCACACGCGCGGCGTGCTGCTGTCGCTGGCGCGCTTCAACCGCATCCTCGCGCTCGACCCGCTCGCGCGCACCGCGGTTGTGCAGCCCGGCGTGCGCAACCTGGCGATCTCCGAGGCTGCCGCACCCCATGGCCTGTACTACGCGCCCGACCCGTCCTCGCAGATCGCGTGCTCGATCGGCGGCAACGTGGCCGAGAACGCCGGCGGCGTGCATTGCCTCAAGTACGGGCTCACGGTGCATAACCTGCTGCGCGTGCGCGGGGTGACCATCGAGGGCGAGATCGTCGAGATCGGTTCCGGCGCGCTCGACTCGCCGGGCTACGACCTGCTGGCGCTGGTCACCGGATCCGAGGGCATGCTGGTGGTGGTGACCGAGGTCACCGTCAAGCTGGTGCCCAAGCCGCAGCTCGCGCAGTGCGTGCTCGCCGCCTTCGACGACGTGGTCCGCGCCGGCGACGCGGTGGCGCGGATCATCGCCGCCGGCATCATCCCTGCCGGACTCGAGATGATGGACCAGCCCGCCACCGCGGCGGTCGAGGAGTTCGTGCGCGCCGGCTACCCGCTCGACGCCAAGGCCATCCTGCTGTGCGAGGCCGACGGCACGCCGGAGGAGGTGGCCGAGGAGATCGCACGCGTGCGCGCCGTGCTCGAGGACAGCGGCGCCACCGAGATCCGCGTGTCCCGCGACGAGGCAGAGCGGCTCAGGTTCTGGGCTGGACGCAAGGCGGCTTTCCCGGCCGCGGGACGGATCTCGCCCGACTACTACTGCATGGACGGCACGATTCCACGCAAGCGCCTGGGCGAGATGCTGACCGCGATCCAGGACATGGAGCGCAAGTACGGCCTGCGCTGCATGAACGTCTTCCACGCCGGTGACGGCAACCTGCATCCGCTGATCCTGTTCGACGCCAACCAGCCTGACGAGCTCGAGCGCGCCGAGGCGTTCGGCGCCGAGATCCTCGAGCTGTCGGTGGCGCTCGGTGGCACCATCACTGGCGAGCATGGCGTCGGGCTGGAGAAGATCAATCAGATGTGCGCGCAGTTCAGCACGGCCGAGGTGCGCCAGTTCTTCCGCGTCAAGGCGGCCTTCGACCCCCCGGGTCTGCTCAACCCCGGCAAGGCGATTCCAACGCTCAACCGCTGCGCCGAGTACGGCCGCATGAAGGTGAGCAAGGGCCATGTGCCGTATCCGGACATCCCGCGATTCTGAATCGGCTGACTGCGGCTTGCGTCGCGCCTGCGCGCGCTTCGGGGTGGCCACGGGCCTGGCCGTGCATTTGAATGCTTGGACGATGAGACGATGACAACGATCGAGAAGGAATGGGCGGAGCGCGTGCGTGCGGCGGCCGCGGCGGGCGCACCGCTGTGTTTGCGCGGTGGCGGGACCAAGGATTTCTACGGCCGGATGCCCATGGGCGAGATCTTCGATCTGCGCGCCAACGCCGGCATAGTGGCGCATGAGCCGACCGAACTGGTCGTGACGGTACGCGGTGGTACGCCGCTTGCGGAGCTCGAGGCCGCGCTCGCGGACAAGGGGCAGTATCTGGCCTTCGAGCCGCCGCATTTCGGGACCGGCGCGACCGTCGCTGGCTGCGTGGCTGCAGGCCTCGCCGGGCCGCGGCGCGCGGCCATGGGCGCGGTGCGCGACTTCATGCTCGGGGTCAAGCTGCTCGATGGCCGCGGTGAGATCATGCGGTTCGGCGGCCAGGTCATGAAGAACGTCGCCGGCTATGACATCTCGCGCCTGGTCGCAGGCAGCCTCGGCACGCTCGGCATCGTGCTCGAGGTCTCGCTGAAGGTCCTGCCGCGCCCCGTGGCGGAGGCCACGCTGCGCTTCGAGTTCGACGAGGCGAGCGCGCTGCGCCGGATGAACGAATGGGGCGGCCAGCCGCTGCCGGTGTCGGCCACGCTGTGGCACGCGGGCGTGCTGCATCTGCGCCTGTCCGGGGCGGAGGCCGCGGTGCGTGCAGCGACCGAAAAGCTGGGGGGCGATCAACTTGCCGCCGACGAGGCCACCGCGCTGTGGACGTCAGTGCGCGAGCAGGCCGCGGCGCCCTTCGCGCTCGAGCCGGGCGAGGTTCTGTGGCGCGTGGCGCTGCCGAGCACGGCGCCAGCGCTGGCGCTTCCCGGCCGCCAGGTGGTCGAGTGGGGCGGGGCGCTGCGCTGGCTGGCGAGCGCGGGCGAGGCTGCGCAGATCCGCGCGCGCGCAGCTGAGCTGGGCGGCCATGCCGCGGCGTTCCGCGGCGGTGATCCCCGCGGCGAGGTCTTCCAGCCCCTGTCGGCACCCCTGGCAGGGATCCACCGCCGCCTGAAGCAGGCTTTCGACCCGGCGGGCATCTTCAATCCCGACCGTCTCTATCCGGAGTTCTGAGCATGCAGACACAGCTCGCCGCTTTCATCCGTGACACCCCTGAGGGCCGAGAGGCCGAGGAGATCCTGCGCAAGTGCGTGCATTGCGGCTTCTGCACGGCCACTTGCCCGACCTACCAGCTGCTCGGTGACGAACTCGACGGCCCGCGTGGCCGGATCTACCTGATCAAGCAGGTGCTCGAAGGCGCCGCGCCCACCGAGAAGACCCGTCTGCATCTCGACCGTTGCCTGACCTGCCGTTCGTGCGAGTCGACCTGCCCGTCGGGCGTGCATTACAGCCGCCTGCTCGATATCGGTCGCCATGTGGTCGACGCGCGTGTGCCGCGCCACGGCAGCGAGGCGCTGACGCGGCGCGCGCTGCGCGAGTTCGTGCCCCGGCCAACCCTGTTTGGCGTGGCGATGAAGGCCGGCCAGGCAGTGCGCGGACTCCTGCCAAGGACCCTGAAGGCGAAGGTGCCCGAGCCGCGTGCGGCCGGGCAGTGGCCGGCACCACGCCACCCGCGGCGGGCGATCGCGCTGGCCGGTTGCGCGCAGCCGGCGATGGCGCCCTCGATCAATGCCGCCGCTGCGCGCGTGCTCGACCGCCTCGGTATCTCGCTGGTCGAGGCGGCGGGCGCGGGCTGCTGCGGTGCGGTGCGCTTCCACCTCGACGATCAGGACGGCGCTCGCACCGATGCCCGGCGCAACATCGATGCCTGGTGGTCCGAGATCGAGGCGGGCCGCGTCGAGGCGATCGTGATGACAGCCTCGGGCTGCGGCGTGCAGGTCAAGGACTATGGTCACCTGTTGCAGCACGATCCGGCCTATGCAGAAAAGGCGCGGCGGGTTGCCGAGCTGACGCGCGACATCGGCGAGGTGGTGGCGGCCGAGGCCGATGCGCTGATGGCAGTGCTGGCGGCGCGTGATCTGCCCCGCCAGACGCTCGCCTGGCATGCGCCATGCACGTTACAGCACGGTCAGCGCATCCGCGGCACGGTCGAGGGCCTGCTCGCTGCGGCGGGTTTCGAGCTTGCCCCCGTGCGCGACGCGCATCTGTGCTGCGGCTCGGCCGGCACCTACTCGATCCTGCAGCCCGAGCTGTCGGAGCGCCTGCGCACCAACAAGCTCGATTGCCTGCTCGAAGGCGGCGCCGGAATGATCGCCTCGGCCAACATCGGCTGTATCAGCCATCTGCAGGCGGGCACGGCCACACCGGTGCGGCATTGGATCGAACTGGTCGATCAGCGTCTGGCTGGCAAACCGGCATGAGTGAGGCGCGGGCGTGACAAAAGTCACGGCCGGCGC
>DMCZ01000260.1:8570-10004 GCA_003446655.1 Thauera sp.
GCCCTTGCACTCAATGTCCTTTACCGCCGAAACCTGTGTCGCCATGCACGTCGGTGACCGCAAGGAGCAGCAGGATCGTGTCGCGCTCTTCGGTCACCCCAAGCGGCCGGGCATGATGATGGCGGTGCTTGCGGACGGGATGGGCGGCCACAGCGGCGGCGCGATGGCTGCCGAGCAGGTGCTGATCCGCGCGCGCCAGAACTTCGAGACCTATGCGCCGCTGCACGAGACGCCCGAGGAGCTGTTGCGCAGCGTGATCGACGAGGCGCATACGGTGATCAAGCTCACCCGCTTCACCAGCGAGCAGGACCCGCACAGCACTGCGGTCGTGTTCCTGCTGCAGCAGGGCAAGGTGTACTGGGCGCATTGCGGGGACTCGCGCCTTTACCACTTCCGCGGCGTCACGACCGTATCGCGCACGGCCGACCACTCGCTGGTGGGCGAGCTGCAGCGCAAGGGCCGCCTCGACGAGAACGGCGCGCTCAGCCATCCGCAGCGCAACGTCTTGCTGTCCTGCCTGGGCAGCGAGCGCGAGCCGCGAATCGAGTACGGTCGAGAGGAGTCGCCGCTCGCCGGGGACTGCTTCATGCTCTGCTCCGACGGGCTGTGGGGCTATTTCACCGACTCCGAGCTCGCCTCGACGCTCCAGGAGCTCTCACCCCGCGCCGCGGCAGAGCGCCTGATCGCCCTGGGTCGGCAACGCGCGGGCGGCAGTGGTGACAACATCTCGCTCGCCGTCATCAAGCTGGTGCCGGCTCAGGCGCGAAGCTAGCAGCACGCTCCTGTCGGCGTCGCCCGGGTGCGCGAACGCGCGTGCGCGGCGCAACCCCCCGGCGATTCTCCAATGTGTTGCCCGCAACCTGAATGACGGTAATATCGGCTCTGTGTCGGCCTTGAGCGCTTGCAGCGCGGGGCAGGGAGAGAGAAGACCAATCAGGGTGCCGCCGACGCGCCATCGAAATTCCGTCATTTCAGTCTTCATGAAGGAGTCCGTCCATGCCTCTGGTCATCGGAGTGCTGCTGGAGACTCATCCCGGCGAGCGACGCCTGTCCGTCGTGCCGGATGTGGTCAAGAAATATCAGGGCCTTGGCGCCCAGGTGGTCATGCAGAGGGCGGCCGGAAGGGCCGCGCACTTCCGTGACACCGACTTTCCCGACGTCAGCCTCGTCGATACCGCGGCGGAAGTCGCCGCTGCAGCCGACGTGGTGTTCTGTGTGCAGCCGCCGTCCGCCGCCACGATCGCCGCCATGAAACCGGGCAGCGTGCTGTGCGGCATGCTGCAGCCGTGGTCGAGCGCCGAGCGCGCGCAGCAGCTCGTTGATGGCCAGATCACTGCCTTCGCGCTCGAGCTGCTGCCGCGCATCTCGCGTGCGCAGAGCATGGACATCCTGTCCAGCCAGGGCGCGGTCGCCGGCTACGAGTGTGCGCTGATC
>DMCZ01000103.1:0-527 GCA_003446655.1 Thauera sp.
AGATGTGTATAAGAGACAGGGCAAGCGCGAGCTGGGTGCCTGAGCCGAAACCCGAGTGCGCCGGCGGTGCGCTGCGCAGGCGCACGTGCATCGGCTGCGGGCGCCCGGTTTCGCGTTGCAGGGTATCCAGATGGCGTGAGAGCCGACGCACCGCATCCTGCTGCCGCGGATCGTCGCTTTCGATCAGGTTGTCACGCGCCGGGCTCAGCTCGAGCCGGGTCGGATAAGCATCGATGACCAGGCCCAGGCTGCCGAAGCGGCGGCCAAGGCTGGCGTTGGGGTCGAGAAAGCCGAGATGCAGCCGTGACGAAGCCTCCACCCGGATGCAGGTCTCGGCGGCGACGCGTTGTTCGGGGAGCGTGAGTTGCAGTTTCATTGCGGAATCCGGGAGCTCGATGCCAGGGCCGGTCGCGGACGGGGCTGTCCGATGACGGCTAACGCCGACTGTTTAGCAAGCTTCATTCCACTGAATCGAAGCCGCGCGCCATGGACTGCGATTCAGGGGTCGCATCGCTCAGCGACCACGC
>DMCZ01000103.1:763-4152 GCA_003446655.1 Thauera sp.
TGCCTTGAGCGCATCGTCCCACGCGGCGAACGCCGGGCCGTCGGCCGCATCCGGATCCTGCGTCAGGCGTTCGAGCCACTGCGCCGCCTGGCCGCAGACGGCGCGTGCCACCGCCTCGCCCTGCTTGCGCACGATGTGCGAATCAGGGTGGGTTGCCAGCCAGGCGAGGTAGACACGCTGCACGCGCCGGGCCAGCGTCAGGCGGGGCAGGTGCTGCGGCACGGCGAAGGCGGAGAGCCCGAGTCCGAACACGTCGGCATAGCCGTTGGCATACTGGCGGGCGATCAGATCGCGGTTTGCTGCCAGGGCCATCGCCGTGCGCAGGCCGACCCCGGGTTCGGCGGCCACGTCCTGCTCGGGCGCTGTACCCAGCCCACCCGGGTTGGCGATGGCGATGCCCCGATAGGCAGCGCGGGTATCGTCGAGGCCGAGCGCCTGCAGGGTGAGCTCGAGCGCGCCCAGCAGGTTCGCTGCGGTAGGCGGTGCACCGGATCGTTCGAGCGCGCCGGCAAGCGGTGCGCACAGCAGCAGGATGCCGAGGTTGGTGTTGCATCCGGCAACCGCGCGCGTCGCCCGGACCGCGGCCTCGATCCGGGCGCCGACACCATAGAGGGGATCGAACAGCGCGGCGGCGGAAGCGCGCGCGCTGTCGAGGAAATCGCGCGCGCGCATGTCGTGGCCGGGCGAATGCACGCTGACGTTGCCCGGCTTGCGCACGCCGACATCCAGCGCGCATGCCCAGCGGTAGGCGCGCTCCGCCGCTGCACGCCGGGCGCCGGGCGCATCATCGCGCACGGTTTCGGTAGTCATCGGCATCCGAAGACGTTCTCCTGTAGGGACTGCAGCCGCGACAACACGGCACGGCGGCGTTCGGCGAGGTCGCGCTGCACGGTCTGTGCCGAATCGCCCTCGGCGCGCACCGTGCAGAGCGGGTCGCCCCACGCATGGCGCGTGCCAGGCTGCGGGATGTCGCAGCACCAGGCCTGGCTCTCCATCCACGCGCTCACCGACGCATCCACCTGTCCGGGCCGGCGTACGAACACCGTCTCGAAGCCGCGCACTTGCGCATCGCATACCGGCAGCCCCGCCACCGGCCGGCCGGCGCAGGCGTCGAGATGGGCACGCATCAGGCCGCTCGCTGCGAACAGCTGGGTCGCGGCGGTAGGCCGCGGGTTGAGCTCCAGTAGCCAGGGCCGCCCCCCCGGATCGAGCACGAAATCGATTCCGTTGAGGCCGACAAGTCCGAACGCACGCGTCAGACCCAGCGCCGCAGCGCGAAGCGCCGCCTGCACGGCCGGCGACGGCAAGAGCGGCCCGATGCCTCCGCGATAGACGTAGGGCCGGGCGCCGAGCGCACGGACGATCTGCCGCGAAAAGCCGACCAGGGTCACATCCCCCGCCGCAGCGAGAAACAGGCAGGACCAGGGCTCCCCCGCCACCGCGCGTTGGAAATGCAGCCCGGCGCTCGATCGCCCCGGCCCTGTCCCGTCCGGCAATGCCCCCAACGGGCGCACGTGCCAGCCGCCACACGCGTGCGCATCCTTGACCAGCCAGCCGTGTGGATCGCGGGGCAACGCGGTGCTCGACGCGGGATATGTAATGCCCAGGGCGTCGAGCACGGCAAAAAAGGCGCCGGGGTCGCGCACCCTGCGCACGACCTCGGGCGGATTGCCCAGCAGCGGCAGCAGGCGGGCGGCCTCGTCGAGCAGGTCGAGCTGAGCCTCGAACCCGCTGCCCGCCACCCAGCCCGCAACGTCGCCGCGCGCGCGCAAGCGGGCCAGCGCACGCAGCAGCGCCTCCCGATCCATCGCCAGGCCGGCAGAACCCAGTGGCTCGCAACACGTGGCCAGACGGCAGGTATCGACATCACCGAACACATCGAGCGCAATCGCCTGATACCCATCGGCGTGCGCGCACTCGACAAGGCTGCGCGCGGAGGTGGCCACAAGCGCCAGATGCGGGCCGGGCGAGAGGTGCGGAACAGGCGGGAGCATGGCCGCATTCTGCCACTGACGTGGCACCGCGTAGAGCGGCCACGGCCGGATCGGCCGCTGTCCCAAAAATGAGCACCTGCACCAGATTTAAGCAGGGCCACCAGCCCACCCCGACCGCACGCCGGACGCGGCGGGCACTCCCCATCGCACATGGCGTGGAACGCGTTCGCGGCGCCCGAGAGGGGCAACTGCCGGATCTCGCGCCTGAGGCCTCCCCCGCTCACGCCCGGACGCCTGCACAGGCGGCGTTGGCGCGGCCTGGCACAAGCTTTGCATTGAGCTTCCCAGTTTCAGAGCACCCGAGACTCGCCGGAGACGGCGGGCGTGCTGTAGGAGCAGTCCTCGTGTGCCGCGGCGGGGCAGCTCGGTTGGCGCGGCAAAACACCACAGTGTTGACAAGTGAGGAGACGACAATGAAACAAACAGGGAAACCCGCCCGTCGCAGCCCCCAACTGCTGGCCGCGGTGCTGCTTGCCCTGCCCGGGCTCGCACTCGCGAACGCAGACCTCAAGAGCAAGATGGACAATCCCGGCAACTGGGCCGCACAGGCAGGGGATTTCTACAACCAGCGCTACAGCAAGCTCGACCAGATCAACAAGGACAACGTCGGCAAGATGCAGGTGGCGTGGACCTTCTCCACCGGCGTGCTGCGCGGCCATGAAGGCTCACCGCTCGTCATCGACGGCATGATGTACATCCACACCCCCTTCCCCAACAAGGTGTTCGCCCTCGACCTCGACACCCAGAAGATCGTCTGGCGCTACGAGCCGCGCCAGGATCCCTCGGTGATCGCGCAGATGTGTTGCGACACCGTGTATCGCGGCCTCGCCTATGCCGAAGGAAAGATCTTCCTGCAGCAGGCCGACAGCACGCTGGTCGCGCTCGATGCGAAGGACGGCAAGGTGCTGTGGAGCGTGGTCAACGGCGATCCCAAGCTCGGCGCGGTCAATACCCAGGCCCCGCACGTATTCGGCGACAAGGTCATCACCGGTATTTCGGGCGGTGAATGGGGCGTGCGCGGTTTCCTCGCCGCCTACGACATCAACACCGGCAAGCAGGTGTGGAAGGGCTACAGCACCGGCCCCGACGCCGAGATGCTGATGGACCCCGAGAAGACGATGACCTGGACCGACGGCGAACTGAAGCCGGTCGGCAAGGATTCGTCGCTGAAGACCTGGCAGGGCGATCAGTGGAAGATCGGCGGCGGCACCACCTGGGGCTGGTTCAGCTATGACCCCGCACTCAACCTGGTCTACTACGGCACCGGCAACCCCTCGACCTGGAACCCCTCGCAGCCTCCGGGTGAAAACAAGCGGCCGAGGACGCTCTTCGCCCGCGACCTCAACACCGCCGTCGCCAAGTGGGTCGACCAGTTGACGCCGCACGACTAGTGGA
>DMCZ01000153.1:0-1015 GCA_003446655.1 Thauera sp.
GACGTGATCAAGAAATACGTCGAGATGGACCTGGGTATCGGCATCCTCGCGCGCATGGCCTACGACCCGGCGGAAGACCGCAAGCTCGGCATGGTCGATGCGTCACATCTTTTCGAGTCGAGCACGACGCGGATCGGGCTGCGCAGGCGCGCCTGGCTGCGTGCCTATGTCTATGCGTTCATCGAGGGCTTCGCGCCGCACCTGTCGCGGCGCATGGTCGAACTGGCCCTGGAAGGCGGCGGCACCGACCCGGGGCTGTGACCGTGCTCAGCGGCGCTCGAACCAGCGCCGCAGGCGCGCGCCGCGCAGTCCCGCACCGAGGCCGGCGATCAGGCGCACGCGCGCCTTGAGCGGGTCGAGCGCGCCGGCATCCAGCCAGTGGCCGGGGGCGTCGGCGCGGTGCCGGCTGATGCCGCCGCCGCAGCGGCTGGCGAGCACCAGCGGCACCGTGTCCGGCAGGTCGTGAAGAGCCGGCAGCCAGGCATCGGGCAGGCTGGCGTTGCCGGGCAGTGCCAGCACCACGCCGGCGACCGCGCCGGCCAAGCTGGCGCTGGCGAGGGCGCGCACCAGCGCCGGCGAGCTGCCGGCCGCCACGGTGAGCAGTTCCACCGCAGGCAGCACCTGCACTTCGGGCGGCAGGGCGATGCGGCTGTTGCGCGCGGGCGCAAGCGCCTGCAGCGCGGCATCGCTCGCCAGCGTGGTGAGCGCGCCCTCGTGGCTGAAGGCGTCCACGGCCGACGGGTGGCGCTTGGCGACCGTGGTGGCGGGCAGGATGCGGTCGCCGAGTACCGCGAGCACGCCGGCGCCGGCCGCGGCCGGGCGGCAGGCGAGCGCCACCGCCTGGTAGAGGTTGAGCGGGCCGTCGGCCGACAGCGCGGTGGCGGGGCGCATCGCGGCGGTCATCACCACCGGCTTGGCGGTGTTCACGGTGATGTGCAGGAAGTAGGCCGTTTCTTCGAGCGTGTCGGTGCCGTGGGTGATGACGATGCCGTCGACCGCGGGATCATCGGCGAGC
>DMCZ01000153.1:1230-7632 GCA_003446655.1 Thauera sp.
TTGAAGAGCTGCTCGGCCGACAGCCGGGCGAGCGTCGCGAGCTGCGGCACGGCGGCGATCAGCGCGTCGGCGCCGAGCTGGCCGGCTGCGTAGCCGCTGGTGTCGGTGGCCGAGCCGGCGGTGCCGGCGATGGTTCCGCCGGTGGCGAGCAGGGCGATGTGGGGTGTGCGCATGGTTGTTTACCGGGGGTCGGATGCGTTGCGGGGATGGTCGCGCAGCGCGACGATGCGGCGCTCGCGCTCCTGCTCGAGCAAGCGCATCGCCGCATCGGGCGGCACGCCGAGCGTCTCCAGCACCCAGCCGGTGAGCTTGAGGCTGGACTCGAGCGTCTCCGGCACCACGACCGAGGCGCCGGCCTCGCGCAGCAGCAGCGCGTGCTTCTCGTCGCGCGCGCGGGCGATGACGCGCATCATCGGCATCAGGCGGCGGATGCCCTGCACCGCGTGGATGGCCGCGGCGGTGTGGTCCATCGTGAGCACCACCGCACGCGCCTCGTCGATACGCAGTTTGCGCAGCAGCTCCGGCCGGCTGGCGTCGCCGAACACCAGCGGCACGCCGGCCTTCCTCTGGTGGGCGATGAGCTGGGCGTCGTTCTCGATGGCGACGAAGGCCACGCCCTGCTCGGCGAGCATCTGTCCGACCATCTGTCCGACGCGGCCGTAGCCGGCGATGATGACGTGGCCGCCGAGCTCGCCCAGCTCCGCGTCCTCGGGTGCGGGCGGCGCCGCGCGGCGGTCGATGCCGTCGCCGAGGCTCTGGCCGAGGCGGGCGACGACCGGCGCCGCCAGCATCGACACGCCGACAACGATCAGCATGAACTGTCCCACCTGGCGCTCGAGCAGGCCGAGCGTGAGCGCCATGCCGATGACGATGAAGGCGAACTCGCCGCCCTGGCCGAGCAGCAGCCCGCCCTCGGCGGCGCGCCCCCACGACAGGCCGAACACGCGCAACAGCACGAAGATGATCAGCGCCTTCAGCACCAGCAGGCCGATCACCGACAGCGGAATCCAAAGCGGCTCGGCGAGCAGCGCGCGCAGATCGATGCCCATGCCCACCGACATGAAGAACAGGCCCATCAGCAGACCCTTGAACGGCTCGATGGTGATCTCGACCTCATGGCGGAACTCGGTCTCGGCGATGATCAGGCCGGCCAGCAGGGCACCCAACGCCATCGACAGGCCGGCGTACCAGGTCAGCGCCGCCACGCCGAGCGTGGTCAGCAGGGTCAGCGCGGTGAAGGTGTCGGGCTGCTTGTCCGCGGCGATCTGGTGGAACAGCGGCCGCACCACGCGGCGGCCGACGAGGTAGATCAGCACCACGGTGAGCACGCCCTTCACGACCGCGTAGCCGAGCAGGCTCGCGAAGCTGCCCTCGCCGGAAGACGCGCTCAGGATGCTGAGCAGCACCAGCAGTGGCACCACGGCCAGATCCTGGAAGAGCAGGATCGCGAACGCCGACTGGCCGAGCGGCGTGCCCAGCTCGCGACGCTGGATCAGCAGCTGCATGACGATCGCCGTGGAGGAAAAGGCCAGCACCACGCCGAGGATCACCGCGGCCTCGATGCCGTTGCCGAACCACAGCGCCAGCGCACCCACCGCCGCCGCCGACAGCGCGACCTGCAGTCCGCCGAGGCCGAATACCAGCCTGCGCATCGACCACAGGCGCTCGACCGACATCTCCAGGCCGATCATGAACATGAGGAAGATCACCCCGAGCTCGGCAAGGAACTCGACATCCTCGGGACGGGCGAAGGTGAACCACGACAGCCCCGGCCAGTGGCTGGCCAGCGATGCCAGGCCGTATGGTCCGAGCAGCACGCCGACCGCGAGAAAACCGAGCACCGGGCTGACGCGCAGGCGCGACAGCAGTGGCATCAAAACCCCGCTGAGCGCGAGGAACAGGATGACTTCCCTGAGAAAGGGTGGGGACTCTTGGGCTTCCATCGGATGCGCCGGGCGTGTACAGCCTCGTATTCTAGTTGAGGCGCGCCTGCGGAGGCGCGCTCGGGTCGCATGGGCGCAGAGATGTCCTGCCAATGACGTATTGCACACAGCCGTTGACGGGCGCGCGGCTATATTCGGGAGAATTCTGGAGGCGTCCTTCCCATGTCGATAAAATTCTCTGTCCGTCGCCCCCTTTGCAGTTTTGCCTTTGGCGCGTGCGCGCTGCTGGTGCCCCTGAGCGGGCTGGCCCAGTCAGCCGCCGCGGGCGGCTACTACGACGACGCTGTGCAGCGCCTCGGTCAGGGCGATGCCGCCGGGGCCGTGATCCAGCTCAAGAATGCGCTCCAGCAGGATCGCGGCATGCTCGCAGCCCATCTGCTGCTCGGCAGGACCTACCTGCAGCAGGGCGAGCTTGTGGCGGCGGAGGCCGCTTTCAACGAAGCGCTGCGGCTGGGCGTGAATCGGGCTGAAGTCGCCGCGCCGCTGGCACGCATTCACCTGCTGCGAGGCAAGCCGCAGGAGGTGGTGGACGCGGTGCCGGCAGAGGGCTTGCCCCCTGCGGCCCGGGTCGAGGTCCTCACCCTGCGCGGCACCGCGTTCGCTGCGCTGGGGCGCAAGTTCGAGGCCACAGACAGCTTCGCGCAGGCGCGTGCGGTCGATCCCGCTTCGCCTGTGCCGCTGGTGGCCGAGGTCTCGCTTCAGCTGGCCAGCGGCGACCTGGAAGCGGCGCAGCGGCTCGCTGCGCGTGCCGTGGAACTGGGGCCGGATGTGGCCGCAGCCCATAATGCGCGCGCGTCGGCCTTCCACGCCGCGGGGGACCTCGCCCAGGCACTGCGCGATTACGCGCGCGCAATCGAGCTTCAGCCCGGGCTGATCGACGCCGTGGTCGCGCGGGCCGGCATCCTGCTCGATCTCGGTCGCGGCGACGAGGCGCTGGCAATGCTCGACGCCACCGAGGGCACGGCGGCCGAACCGCGGGCGGCCTACCTGCGTGCCGTGATCGCGAGTGCGCGCGGCGACCTCGAGGCGGCGCGGCGTCACCTGGCGGAGACGGCGCAGATTGTCGATGCCCTGCCGGCCGAATGGCTGACGGGGCAGGAGCAGATCCTGATGGCCGGTGCTCTTGCTCATCATGCGGGGCGCCAGTTCGAGAAAGCGCGCAAGTATCTCGACGTCCTGGCTCAGCGCTATCCGCGCAATCTCGGGGCGCGCAAGTTGCTCGCATCGATTTATCTCGAGGAGGGCGATCTGGCGCGGGCGACAGGGCTGCTCGAGCGGGTTCTCAAGGACAGTCCCGAAGACGCCCAGGCCATCTTCCTGATGGGTAGGGTGATGCTGGCGCAGCGCCGCTATGCGCGTGCCAGCGAGTTTCTCGATCAGGCCGCGCAGGCGGGAGTAGAAGGCGCGCGCGCTGCGCTGGGTTTCAGTCGCTTCGGCCAGGGTGACGTGGTGGCGGCGATTGCAGAGATGCGCTTGGCCTTCGAGCGCTCGCGCGACCTGGGTGTCGGCATCGCATTGGCAAACCTGCTGATGAGGCAGGCAGCCCGCGACGAGGCGCTTGGCGTGGCGCGCGCCGCCCTGGCGGCGCAGCCCGAAAATCCGCTCGCACACAACCTGGTCGGCGCCCTGCAGGCGGCACGCGGCCAGCGCGCCGAGGCGAGGTCGGCTTACCAGCGCGCGCTGGAGCTTGACACCGGCTTCACCCCCGCACGCCTGAATTTGGCCAGGCTGGATGTGAGCGAGGGGCGTATCGACGCGGCGCGCCGCACCTACACCGACATGCTGCGCAAGGACCACCGTGACGTCGTCGCGATGTACGAACTGGCCTTGCTCGAGGAGCGTGCCGGAAACAGTGCAGAGTCGGTGCGCTGGCTGGAGAAGGCGGCGCTGGAGAGCCCCGCTGACCGGCGCATCGGCCTGGCGCTGGTCCGTGCGCGACGGGCGGCTGGCGATCTGCCCGGTGCTCTCGAGGCGGCCAAGGCGCTTGCTGCGCGGCAGGGAACCGACCTGCAGGTGCTCGAAGTGCTGACCCGGCTGCAGCTCGAACTCGGTGAGACCAAGGCGGCGCAGCAGAGCCTGCGCGAGATGACGCGTCTGGCCGAGTTCGACGCCGATGCGCAGATCCGCATCGGCTACCTGCAGTTGGATGCGGCGAACCCGGCGGGGGCGCGCTACTCGGCCGACAAGGCGCTCGGCGGTCGGCCGGGGGATGTGCGGGCAACGATCCTGGCGGCGGAGGCGGCGCTTGCTGCAGGCGATCTGCCGTCTGCCGGTAAGCTGGCCGCCGAACTGGCGCAGGCCGCACCCGGCAGTGCGGCGGCGCATGCGCTGACCGGCGATGTCGCGCTGGCAGCCGGAAGGCGTCCCGACGCGGCGCAGGCCTACAGGGCTGCATTGCGCCTTGAGCCGAGCGGCGCGGTGCTGCTCGGTTTGGTGCGAGCGTTGCTGCCGGATGACCGGGAGGCGGCCGTGAAGGTACTCGAAGATTGGGTGCGCGAACACGATCAGGATGTGCCCGCGCGAAAGGCCCTGGCCGAACTGCACATGCGCGACGGCGACTGGCAGGCGGCTGCGCGGATCCTGGAGAAGCTCGAGGCGATCGCGGGCGATGATCCGCTCGTGCTCAACAACCGGGCCTACGTGCTCGACAAGCTGGGCGACCCCCGCGCGCTTGCCCTGGCGGAACGGGCGCATGCGCTTGCTCCTTCGCGTGCGGAGGTGCTCGACACCTATGGGTGGCTGCTCGCTCGCCAGGGGCAGCGTGAGGCGGGCCTTCATTTCCTGCGCGAGGCCAGGCTGCGCCAGCCCGCTAGCGTGGAGGTGCGCTATCACCTCGCCCATGTGCTCCATGCCCTGGGGCGGACGGCCGAGGCCCGCGCCGAGCTTGCGGATCGGGTGGTGAGCACGGCGACGGTGCGGCCTCCGGAGTTGCAGGCCTTGCTGCGCGAACTGGAAGCCGGTCGTTGAAGTGTCGGGAATTATTACAGCTTGCTTGCGTTCATGCTTCGTTAATGATGGCATGTATATGAAGCAAAAGGATTAAATGTTCTTGGCGCGTTTTGTGCTTGCGGGGAAGTAAGACGTTCGTGTCGTGAGGAGAAAAATAATGTCACCGAAATTTGGTTTCAGACTGCTGACGGCTGCCGCGCTGGCCGCTTCGTCCGCTGCTGCGCTCGCCGCTCAGGCGTGGTCGATCGACCTGCAGAATGGCGCGGCCACTGTGACAGGCAGCACCTATACAACGGTTCGAACCTATGTGACCGGAACGGGCGCTGACGCCGTCAGCCTGAGCGCAAGCGCCTACTCGAACACCGGGACCAACAAGGGCAACGGGACGGTCGATGACAGCAACGACAACCTGCTGGAATCGGCCTACCTTTACCGTGGTTCGGGTTGGCAGGGGCTAGGGGTCTACAACCGCGATAAGGATAATGGCACCGACTCACAGGAAGGGTCCGATCCCGAGCACTCGATCGACAACAACGAGCGCACCGATGCCGTGCTGATGGATTTCGGCGGCAAGGAAATCCGACTCGATACGGTCAACATCGGCTGGGCGCCTTATGACAGCGACTTTTTCGTGCTCGCCTATCAGGGTGTGGGTACGCCGACCCTGAGCGGCACCAGTTACAAGGACTTGAGTGGCTGGACCCTGATCGGCAACTACTCCAACCAAGGCGTGAAGAATGTCGATCTGGCGACGGCAGGCTCGGACTCGGTGATCAATGCAAACCGCGCAAACATCTACTCGAGCTTCTGGCTGATCGGTGCGGGTGGTTTCGAGGTGGGGACCGGGATCGTGTTCGATACGAAGCAGAATTGCAAGTGGAAGGGATGCTCGACTGTCAAGAGCTACGACTACCTGAAGCTGGCAGGTGTTGGCGGCACCGTCAAGAACGGCGTTATTCCACCTGCTGAAGTGCCTGAGCCCGCTTCGCTGGCGCTCATGGGTCTTGCGTTCCTCGGCCTCGTTGGCACGCGGAAGTTCAAGCCGACACGTTGATTTCGGTAGTGCCGTTTTTAAATGCAATCGGCGCCTGGGGGCGCCGATTGCATTTCAGGACGCAGCCGATGCGTCCTGCGCCTCCTCCTGCTGCTGCAAAAGCCACATCTGCGCATAGGCGCCACCCTGCGCCAGCAGCGGCGCGTGCCGGCCGCGTTCCACGATGCGCCCCTTGTCGAGCACGATGATCTCGTCCGCGTTCATGATCGTGGACAGGCGGTGCGCAATCACCAGCGCGGTGCGACCTTCGGCGGCGCGTTCGATCTGTGCCTGGATCGCCTTCTCGGTTTTCGAATCCAGCGCCGAGGTGGCCTCGTCGAAGATCAGGATGGCCGGATTCTTTAGCAACGCGCGCGCGATCGCGACGCGCTGCTTTTCGCCTCCGGAGAGCTTGAGCCCGCGCTCGCCGACGCGGGTTTCGTAGCCTTCCGGCAACTGGCGGATGAAGTCTTCCAG
>DMCZ01000153.1:7875-8377 GCA_003446655.1 Thauera sp.
CGCAGGTCGTGGCCGTTGATGCGGATCGCGCCGTCCTGCACGTCGTAGAAGCGGTAGAGCAGGCGGGCCAGCGTCGACTTGCCCGAGCCGGAGTGGCCGACCACCGCCACCGTGCTGCCGGCGGGGATGTCGAAGTCGACATCGAACAGGATCGGTCGCTTGGCGTCGTAGGCGAAACTGACGTGCTCGAAGCGCACGCTCGCCGGCCCGGTGGGCAGGGCGCGGGCGTCGGGCGCGTCGGCGATCTCGCGCTCGGTGTGCATGAGGCCGAACATGCGCTCGATGTCGGTGAGCGCCTGGCGGATCTCGCGGTAGAGCACGCCGAGGAAGTTGAGCGGGATGTAGAGCTGGATCATGAAGGCGTTGACCAGCACGATGTCACCGATCGTCATCTGGCCGCTGGCGACGCGGTAGGCCGCCTGCCACATCATCGCGGTGACCGCGATCGCGATGATCGCCGCCTGGCCGACGCTGAGGGCCGACAGCGAGTACTGGCTGTCCC
>DMCZ01000136.1:0-1736 GCA_003446655.1 Thauera sp.
TCCGATGGCGTGGCGCAGCTGCGCGCCTTCGTCGAGGGCGCGCGCAGTGCCGAAGGTGAGTTCGAGCAGGTGGTGACCGCCCAGTCGGGACGGCGCCCGCAGGAGGCGTCGGGCAGCTTCGCCTACGCACGTCCGGGGCGCTTTCATTGGGAGTACGCCCGCCCGTATCGGCAGGTGCTGGTGGGCGACGGCAAGATGCTGTGGTCCTGGGATCCGGATCTTAACCAGGTGACGGTACGCGAGATCGGTGACGCCCTCGGCGCCACGCCTGCGGCCATCCTCTTCGGCAGCGGTGCGCTCGAGGACAGTTTCGAGCTCGCCGACGGTGGGGAACATGACGGACTGGCCTGGGCCGAGGCGCGCCCGAAGCAGACCGATAGCGGCTTCGAGGCGCTGCGCATCGGGCTGGCCGACGGCCAGCTCAGGCGCATGGAAATGCGCGATCACTTCGGCCAGACCACGGTGATCCGCTTCACCCGCCTGCGCGCCAATCCTGCGCTCGCTGCGGATCGCTTCAGCTTCACGCCCCCGGCGGGCGCCGACATCATCGGTGACGTGCCGGGCGTCGCGCGCTGATCCTGCGAGCGAATGAGCGACCTTTTCGAGGCTCTCGATCCGCCCCAGGTGCCGCTCGCCGAGCGCATGCGGCCGAAGACTCTGGACGAGGTCGCCGGGCAGGCGCACCTGCTCGGCCCGGGCAAGCCGCTGCGGTTGGCCTTCGAGTCGCGGCGACCGCACTCGATGATCCTGTGGGGTCCCCCCGGCGTCGGCAAGACCACGCTGGCGCGGCTGATGGCGCGCGGATTCGATGCCGATTTCGTCGCGCTCTCGGCAGTGTTCTCCGGAGTCAAGGACATCCGCGAGGCGATCCAGCAGGCGCAGGCGGCGAAGGCGCGTGGGCGGCACACGATCCTGTTCGTCGATGAGGTGCATCGCTTCAACAAGGCGCAGCAGGACGCCTTCCTGCCTTTCGTCGAGCAGGGGCTGGTGACCTTCATCGGCGCAACCACCGAGAATCCGTCCTTCGAGGTCAACTCGGCGCTGCTCTCGCGCGCTGCGGTCTATGTGCTGGAATCGCTCGACACGGCGGCGATGACGCAGCTTTTCGAGCGGGCGCACCGGATTGCCTGCGCGGCGCTCGGCTTCGACGACGATGCCCGGGCGCGCCTGATCGGCTTCGCTGACGGCGATGCGCGGCGGCTGATGAACCTCATCGAGCAGGTGCAGGTGGCGGCAGAGACCGCGTGCGTGAACCCTGTGACCGCGGCATTCGTCGATCAGGCCCTTTCGCGCAACCTGCGCCGTTTCGATAAGGGGGGCGAGGCCTTTTACGATCAGATTTCGGCCCTGCACAAGTCCGTGCGCGGCTCAGATCCGGATGCATCGCTCTACTGGTTGTGCCGGATGCTCGACGGCGGCGCCGACCCGCTCTACCTCGGGCGGCGGCTTGTGCGCATGGCGGTGGAAGACATTGGCCTTGCCGATCCGCGCGCCCTCGACATGGCACTCAACGCCTGTGCTACCTATGAGCGCCTGGGCTCTCCCGAGGGCGAACTGGCCCTCGCACAGGCCACGATCTTCCTCGCCTGTGCCGCGAAATCGAATGCTGCGTACAAGGCCTACAATGCCGCACGCGCCTTCGTTGCCAGCGACGGCTCACGGCCGGTTCCGCTGCACCTGCGCAATGCACCCACCAAGCTCATGAAGGCGCTGGATTACGGCAAGGCCTACCGCTA
>DMCZ01000136.1:1996-2474 GCA_003446655.1 Thauera sp.
GATCGCGAGGCAACCCAAACTGGCCAGGGGTTGGGACAACAAAACGCGAGACTGAACCGAACATCCGGCCCAACCTCGCGCGAAGACCCGGCGGTGAGAAAGACGCCAGGCGAGGAGAGTTTCAATGCGGGAGGGGATGATCCTGCATGAACCTCGCGCACAAGGACGCCGCCCGCTCTGCTTTTCGCGTATCGCCGCATGCATTCGCGCGTTCGATCAGTTCAAGCATGAAATTGGTCAGCACCATGACGCCTTCCGGCGTCTGCACCAGGCCGCAACACACCTGTGCGGCCGCTGCGTCCGGGATGTCTTCATGCTCGGCGATCAACGAAACCTCTTCTTCGGTCAGGTCGCAGTAGTCTAGGCAGTCACGAATGGATAGCATGCCGAACTCCTCCTAAGGTGGGCCGTCTGTCGCGGCTTGTTGGTTGATTCAAGGATAATTGACAACCACGCTTTTGCAAGTTCGATTTACGTA
>DMCZ01000136.1:2674-9533 GCA_003446655.1 Thauera sp.
CCTCACAAGTCACTGATTCGAAACGTTCCAGGAAAACTCTCCGATGCTCGATATCCAGCTCCTTCGAACCCAGATCGACACCGTCGCCGCTCGCCTCGCCGGCCGCGGCATGCAGCTCGACACGGCCGCCTTCCAGGCGCTGGAGGACGAGCGCAAGCAGCTGCAGACGCGCACCCAGGAGCTGCAGGCGCGCCGCAACGCGCTGTCCAAGCAGATCGGCATGCTCAAGGGCAAGGGCGAGGACGCCTCCGGCGTGATGGCCGAGGTGGCGCAGCTCGGCGATGAGCTGAAGGCGTGTGAACAGAACCTGCCGGTGCTGCTCGAGCGCATCAATGCCTTCCTCGCCACGCTCCCCAATCTGCCGCAGGAAGACGTGCCGCTGGGCGTCGACGAAACCGGCAACGTCGAGGTCCGGCGCTGGGGCGTGCCGCGCAGCTTCGATTTCGAGGTGCGCGACCACGTCGACCTCGGTGCCCCGCTCGGGCTGGACTTCGAGACTGGCGCCAAGCTGTCCGGCTCGCGCTTCGCTTTCCTGCGCGGACCGGTGGCCCGCCTGCACCGCGCGCTGGCGCAGTTCATGCTCGACACCCATACCCGCGAACATGGCTACACGGAGTGCTACACGCCCTACATCGTCAATGGCTCGGCGCTCTTCGGCACCGGCCAGCTGCCCAAGTTCAAGGAGGATCTGTTCTGGGTGCTGCGCGGTGGCGACGAGGAGGGGCTGGAGCAGTACCTGATTCCGACCGCCGAGATCACGCTCACCAACAGCGTGCGCGAGGACGTGCTCGCGCTCGAGGCGCTGCCGATCCGCATGACCGCACACAGCCCCTGCTTCCGCTCCGAGGCGGGCAGCGGCGGACGCGACGTACGCGGCATGATCCGCCAGCACCAGTTCGACAAGGTCGAGATGGTGCAGATCGTCGAGCCGGGCAAGAGCAACGAGGCGCTCGAGCAGATGGTCGGCCATGCCGAGGCCATTCTGCAGAAGCTCGAGCTCCCGTACCGGGTGATCACGCTGTGCACCGGCGACATGGGTTTCTCGGCGGCAAAGACCTATGACCTCGAAGTCTGGCTGCCGGCGCAGAACACCTACCGCGAGATCTCGAGCTGCTCGAACTGCGAGGCCTTCCAGGCCCGCCGCATGCAGGCGCGGTTCAAGAACGCGCAGGGCAAGAACGAGCTGGTGCACACGCTCAACGGTTCCGGCCTGGCGGTCGGGCGCACCCTGGTGGCGGTGCTGGAGAACTACCAGCAGGCCGATGGTTCGATCGTAATTCCGAAGGTGCTGGTGCCCTACATGGGCGGCATCGAGGTGCTCGAAGCTCCCCTCTGAGGCGAAACGCCCCGTAGCCAGTCCTGCACACTCTCCAGCAGGGACAGCAGGGCTGGCACGAAGAACAGCACCAGCAGCGCCGAGAAGCCCAGCCCGAAGGCGATCGAGGTCGCCATCGGGATCAGGAATTGCGCCTGCAGCGAGTGCTCGAAGAGGAGCGGCGTCAATCCGCCAATGGTCGTCAGCGAGGTGAGCAGCACCGCACGCAGACGGCCGCACGTGGCGCCTACGAGCGCCTCGTGCAGGTCGGCCCCCTTGTGCTGCAGCTCCTTGAACAGCGTCACCAGGATGATCGAATTGTTCACCACGATGCCGGCAAGCCCGAACAGGCCGAACATCGACAGAATGGTCAGATCGATGTCGAGGATCCAGTGCCCGAATATCGCACCCGCGAGTCCTAGCGGGATGGCCGACATCACCACCAGCGGCCAGCTCCATGAAGAGAACGACCACACCAGGATGAGGTAGATCAGCGCCAGGCCGAGGACCAGCCCCGCGCGCATGTCCTCCATGGTTTCGCGCTGGTCCGCGGAGCGCCCCTCGAAGCTGAACTCGAAACCGTATTTTTCTGCCAGCTGCGGCAGGGTGTCCGCTTCCAGCCGCGCCTGCACGGCGTTCGCGTTGGTCACGTCGCTGGCAACGGCGGCAGAGACCTCCACCGCCAGCCGGCCCTGGGCATGGCGCAAGGCCTCGAAGCCGCGACGCGACTCCCAGCTCGCAACGGTGGCAAGCGGCACGAAGCGGCCGTCGGGCAGGCTCACCGTGATGCGCTCGAACACGTCAAGCCGGCTGCGCTCGTCGCGCGGCAGCATCACCCGTACCTCGAGCTCGTCGCGACCCACCTGGACGAGCTGGGCCAGGGCGCCGTCGAAGGCCGCGCGCAGCTGGCGGCCGAGGGTCTCGGTGGTGAGCCCCAACGCCTCGCCAGCGGGTGTGAGGCGATACACGAGCTGCTCGCGCCCGTAGGGCATGTCGTCCTCAGGTTCGCTGACGCCGGGGATGCTGGTCAGCGTCTCGGCCAGTTCGAGCGCTGCGGCCTTGAGCGCGTCGGCGTCGTCGCCGCTCAGGCGGATGTTGATGTCACGGCCCGGAGGGCCCGACTGGCGGGCGGTGAAGGTGAGCAATTCGATCCCGGCCACCGCAGGCAGCTTCTCGCGCCACACGGCGAGGAAGCGCTCGTTGCGTACCTCGCGCTGGTCCGGCGGGGTGAGCTCGACCATGATCCCGGCGAGCTGGTCACCACGGGCGCTCGCTCCGCTGCCGCTACTAATCGTACCGCCGAGCCGCGCTACCGCCGTCTGCACGAGCCCGCCGCCCAGCTCGGCCTCGGCGGCGAACAGGGCACGCTCGAGCTCGGCGAGGAAGGTCTCGGTTCTGGCGCGTGGGGTGCCGGCGACGAAGGTTGCATTCGCATAGATGACCTGGCCTTCAGGGGTGGGGAAGAACACGAAGCCGATCCGCCCGCCGGCGATGAGGCCGATCGCAAGCACCATCAACGCACAGGCGATGGCGACCGTGGTACCGCGCCAGGCCAGGGCGCGCTCGACCATGCGGCGAAAGAGGCCGTCGCGAAAGCCCGAGAACGCGGCGTCCAGCCGGGCGCGCAGGGCCGAATGTTGCAGGGCGGCCGGCCCGGCGAGCGCGCCGCGCAGGTGGGCGGGCAGGACCAGGAAGCACTCGAGCAGGGATGCCGCGATCACGGCCATCATGACGAAGGGGATGTCGCCGAGGATGTTGCCGATGACCCCGCCCACCATCATCAGCGGCAGGAAGGCGGCCACCGTGGTGAGCGACGAGGCCAGGACGGGCCCCAGCATCCTGCGTGCGCCGCCGATCGCCGCCTGCGACGGACCTTCGCCCATGTGGCGGTGCGTATCCGCGTCCTCGCTGACCACGATGGCGTCATCCACGATGATGCCCAGGGCCATGATCAGGGCGAAGAGGCTCATCATGTTGATCGTGCCGCCGAAGAAAAACATCAGCCCGAGGGTCGCGAGAAACGCCGTCGGGATACCGATCATCACCCACAGCGCGACGCGCGCGGGGAGAAAGAAGTACAGCACCGCAACGACCAGCAGCAGGCCCGAGAGCCCATTCTTGACGAGAAGCTCGATGCGCTCGCTGATGAGCTGCCACTGGGCGTCGAAGACTTCCAGGGTGATGCTCGGCGGCAGCGTGGGACGGGTACTCTCCAGCCAGCGCTCGAGCACGCGCGCTGCCTTCAGCGAGTGCCCGTTCTCGCTCCGCTGCAGCTGGAGCTCGACCACGCTGTCACCACGCTCGAAGAGCGCGAGCTGATTCGCGCGCGCTTCGCGGCTGATGGTGGCAATTTCGTCCAGGCGCACGATGCCGCGCTCATCGCTAACGACCGCGAGCGGCGCAAACGCGTCCGCGCTGCGGCGCTGCTCGAGGCCCCGGATCTCGCGTGCGCCGTCCGCCTCGCCGGCGATGCCGGCCGGGATGTCGCGTGCGAGCTGCCCGACTCGATCGCCGACTTCGACCAGTGACAGCCCGAGCGTCTCCAGTGCCGCCGACGGGATCTCGATGGCGATACGCTCTTCCGGCAAGCCGGTGATGCTGACACGATCGATTCCCGCAGCAAGCAGCTCCTGCTCGAAGCGCCGGACCCAGGGGCGCAGCTCCTCGACGCTGCTGCCGCGTACGAGCAGGCGGGCGATCGGCTCGTAGCGCGATACGCGGCTGACTTCTGGGGTTTCGGCGTCGCGTGGCAGGTTGCGGAACTCGTCGACGCGCTGGCGTACCTGGTCAAGCGCGAGCAGGGCGTCCGTGCCTTCGTCCAGCTCGAGGGTGATGCTTGCCACCCCTTGCGCCGAGGTGGAGCTCATGCGCTTGAGCCCGTCGACGGTCTTCAGGCGCTCCTCGAGCGGGATGGTGATGCCGGTCTCCACGTCCTCGGCCGCGGCGCCGCTCCAGACCACGCGTACCGAGATGACGTCGAGCTCGAAGGTCGGGAAGAACTGCACATTCATCCGCGTGAGGCCGATCACGCCGAGGACGAGGGCGAGCAGCATGAGAACGTTGGCGGCGACCTTGTGCCCGGCCAGGCGCTCGAGCAGGCTGACGTGCTTCATCGCGTGGTTCCGACGACCTCGACGGCGAGCCCGTCGATGGCATGCGGCAGATGCGTGGCGAGGATGCGCGTACCGGGGCGCAAACCGTCCGTACTTGCAGAGGGACGGACGAGCAGGGTCAGCGCGCTGCCATCACGGCGCTCGCCGGCGCGGTGGACGGCGAGCGCGGCGAGGCGGCCGTCCTCGCCGATCACGTAGACGCGATCGCCGCCATGCAGCGCGGATGGGGGGATGGGGAATACATCCGTCGTGGTGGGGCGTTCGAGCACTGCATTGACGAAGGCGCCCACCGGAACCTTGCTCGCACCGTCCAGGCGCAGCAGGACGTCAACGCCGCGTGCATCGGCCTCGCCACTGATGCGATCGAGGCGTGCACGCAGCGTGGTCGCGCCGAACTCGGCGTTGGCCTGTAGTGCTTCCCCGCGTGCGAGTGCGGCGCGCAGCTCCTCGGCGTAGATTGCGGGCACGCGGGCGCGCAGATAGAGAGCGTCCGAGGAGTAGAGGCTGAGCAGGGTCTGCCCGGGCTGGACCTGGTCGCCTGCAGCGACCTCAACTTTGCCGATGCGCGCGGGGAAGGGCGCGGTGATCTCGCCACGCTCGGCGTCGCGTCGAGCCTCCGCGAGCCTTGCCTGCAACTGAGCAAGCCGGGACGGATGCTCGGCGATGGCCTGCTGCCGCTGTGACAGTGACAGGCGGACACGGGCAACTTCCTCGCGCGCCTGATCGAAGGCGCTCTCTGCGCCCAGGCGCGCATTCTTGAGGCGCTCAAAACGCGCCAGTTTTGCCTCGGCGAGCTGGAGCAGGGAGCGCTCCTGTGAGATCGCCGCCTGATCGTGGCGGTGGCGGATGCGTTCGCGCTCGAGCTCAGCGGCCGCCTGAGTGATCCGCGGCTCGAGGTCGCGTGGATCCATGCGCGCGAGGACGGCGCCAGCATCCACGCGGTCGCCGTCCCGCACCTTCATCTCGATGATGCGCCCGGCAACGGGCGCCGCAGCGCGGATACGGTCAGGTGCCTCGATGCGCCCGTACAGGACAAGGGTGGGCCTCAAGTCTGCGCGGACTAGTTCATGTGCCTCGACCCGCCAGACACGCTCACGCGCTTCCGGGGGTGGTACGACCGGGCGCGTGGCGCGCAGGGCCATGAGGCCGGCTACCGCAAGGAGCAGGATGAGCAGCGGAACGATACGGCGCATGGGAAACCTTCGGAGCCGCGTCGCAGCTCATTCATCAGAGTTTGCTTATTCTAATCCACTGCGTCCGTGGCTGCGCTGCAGTCATCCTCTGGCTGGCGTGGCGGGGACCCGGATCAGTCGTTCAGCCACTCCGCCTCCCAGCGCGCCAGCTCCGGGAAGTGGCGTGCAGCGCTGTTGCCAAGGGCCGCTTCCAGTTGCTCGATCAGCGCGTGCAACTGTTTGTCCGGCGCCTGCGGAAGCATCGGATCCAGCTCGATCACCAGGTCTCCGCTCGCGTGCCGTCCGCGGCCAGGAAAGCCGGCTCCCGGCACGCGCAGCGCGCGCGCGTGGGCAATGCCGGGGTCGAGCACCACGGTGCGCACCCCCGCCGGGTGAGGAATCCGCAAGGGGCCGCCGATCAACATCCTGAGCGCGCTGACTGGTCGCTGGAGGATGAGGTTCCGTCCGTCGCGTCGAAAGATGGGGTGGGGCGTCAAGCGGATGCGCAGGCGCAGGTCTCCACGCGGGCAGTTACCGTCGGGGTGGGCTTCACCCTCGCCGGCGAGCCGCAGTTCGTCATCATCCACCAGGCCCGGGGGAATCGTGATCTGCAGCCAACGCTCTGCCATTGTTTCGCCGCTGCCGGCGCAGTGGCTGCAGGGCTGGGTGTTGCGGTAGCCGCGTCCTTCGCATTCAGGGCAACGCACCAGGCCTTTTGCCCCGCGGATCCGCCCTGATCCGCGACAGGGCTCGCACAACCGGCTGACGCTCAGCGTCTCCACTCCGCTGCCGCCGCAGTGGCTGCATGCTACCGGTGTGCGCACGCAGACCGGCCGCGTCGCACCCAGGAAGACGTCTTCGAAACTGAGTTCAAGCGTCTGGATGCGATCCGGGCCACGGGGTGACGCAGGGTCCGCTTCGCCGGGCTCCTCATTCGCGGTGGCTTCCGGCGCCTCGTCGAGCAGCGCGGCGAGCAGGCGGTCATGGGCCTGGCGCAACAGCTTGAAATGTTCCAGCGCTGCCGGGTCCGGGTTGCGGTCGGGGTGCCACTGCATGGCAAGCTTGCGAAAGGCGCGCTTGATCTGCTGTGTGGTGGCGCCGGGCTGCAGCCCCAGCAGTGCGTGGGCGTCGGACATCGTGGCGGATCTCTCGGAATCTCGGAAACGCTCAGGGGAGTGAGCTTACCCGAGCGGGCCTGCCGGCTGAGGGCATCCACAAAAACAAAGCCTGGGACGAAGACTAGGCTTGTCCGGACAGTG
>DMCZ01000177.1:0-475 GCA_003446655.1 Thauera sp.
CTCGCCCTCCTGGCTGGCGACGCAGCCGCCCACGCCGATGATCAGGTCGGGCTTGGCCTGCTTGAGCAGGCGCACGCGACCGAGGTCGTGGAACACCCGCTCCTGCGCCTTCTCGCGCACCGAACAGGTGTTGAAGAGGATCACGTCGGCCTCTTCCGGATTGTCGGTCTTGACCAGCTCTTCGTTGGCGCCGAGCACGTCCGCCATCTTGTCGGAGTCGTACTCGTTCATCTGGCACCCGAAGGTGCGGATGTAGAGTTTCTTCATCTTGAAAGGAAAGTCCGGCTGGGCCTTGCGGCAGGTCGGGCAGGCATCGCGGCGCCCATCAGCGCTTGGGCTCGGGCATCGCCGCCTCTTCCGGGGTGAGGATCCACACCCGATGCACCTGGCCGCCGTTGTCGAGCAGCATGCGCACCGTGTACTCGCCACGGATGTGCGAGGGCAGCACGATGCGATTGGAGGTATCGCGGATCTG
>DMCZ01000177.1:782-12056 GCA_003446655.1 Thauera sp.
GAGCCGGACAGATCCGGAACGGTAGGGAACAGGGGTCGGATGATCACCGATCGCCCAGGACATGTCAATGCAAAAGCCTTATAAATCAAGACTTCCGAAGTAACCGACGCACGCACGCCGACGCCCATGGGGCCGCGCCGGCACCTGGCTCAAGCCCGGCGCGCCACCAACTCGGCAACGAGGAAGCTATTGACGCCTACGGAAGATACCCGCTATATTCGCGCGCTCTGTTGGTGATGTAGCTCAGACGGTTAGAGCGATGGATTCATAACCCATAGGTCGGCGGTTCGATTCCGCCCATCACCACCAACAAATTCAAGGGGCTGCAGCGATGCAGCCCCTTTTCTATTTCAGCCGGGCTAGCACCGGGCTAGCACCAGCGCCAAAAACGCTAGCCCGCGCCGCCTTCTTGCTGGCGCAGATCACCGCCGCCGCACCACTCCAGGCCCATCGAAAACTGCCCGCGCACCCGCTCCGCGACTACCCGCCTCGGGGACGCAGGGGAGAACCCACCGCGCCGCCTGCACAGCAAAAACCCGCCACTCGGACGGGTTCAGTTTGAATTCATTTTGAGAACGGGGATTTTTTCTCCGCGTGCGGAACCGTGCGGTTTCCACGGTCGGCACCTTCCAGACTTTCAGCCCGCCCCCTTCACCGTTGAAGCTCGCCAAGCTCTCGCGCCAGCCTGTCGCGCTTGGGCAGCAGGTGCGGCAGTCGGTGCGCGCCCCACGCCGACGGGTGCGCGTTGTGCCGCTCGATCTCAGCTTCTACCCCGGCCAGTGCAGCCCGTAGCCTGTCGACGGCAGTCTCTTGAGCACGTCGGCAGGGTATGCCGCAGTAACGCCGCTTGCGCCCCTTGCCCGACTGTTTCAGCGGCTTGCCGCAGGTGCGGCAGGTGTCAAGCAGCACGGTGAAAAACTCCGGCGATTCGGTCGAAAAAAGCCACGTTTAGGGAAACAGCTTGAACCGTGCGGTTCCCACTTCGGCGCGTTCGGACTTTTCACCCGCCCCCACCCCGCAGCCCGTCGAGCCGCGCACCCACAATTCCAAGCTGTCGCGCCCACGCCTGCATTGAGCCGCCCTTCAGCCGGTCATGTTCCGCCCGCAGCAGGGACACAGGAACCACGGTCGGGACGCGAGATTCTGCGGGAGGGGGGGTTAGCGTTCTGAGAGAGTCACGGCTGTGCCGTAGGCCGCGATCATCAGCAGGCCATTCGAGCCGGTGGAAAATTCGTTGTATTCGATCCGGGCAGCGATGACGGCGTTCCCGCCAAGCGCATAGGCTTCGGCGCGCAGATCATCCATCGCAGCCTGCTTGGCCTCGCGCATAGCCTTCTGCATCGTCCCGCTACGGCCCCCGACGATGTTGCGCACGGACGCCAGGACATCGCGGAACGCATTGATGCCCATCACGCACTCTGCGGACACTACATCCAAGGTGTCGACGACGCTGCGGCCCTCGATACTCGGGGCCGTGGTGACGATCACGCGCTTGATTGCCTCGCGGTCGGCAAACGAAAGCTCGCGATCTTCCGGCTTGTCTTCCGGCGCTTCGAACTCGACGGCGGAGATTGTGACGCCAAGCGGCCCGACTGGCGCGTCGATGACGATGCGCTTGTTTTCGCGCACCAGAGAAAGCGTCACCTTGTCCGCGCCTGCATCACGCGATGCTGCGATTGCGGACAAAAGCGCCGCATCGGTGGGCGTCTCGAAGCCGTTGTAAGCGATGATGATATCGCCCGGCACAAGGCCCGCAGCCTGCGCCGCGCCTCGCGGCTCAATGATGTTGATCCTTACACCCTGCATTATCCGCCTCAGTTTGTAATGTACTTGCGAGGCGGGGCTTCGGTCGTGCGTAGTTCTTCGATGCGCCGGTAGAAGTCCCGCTCCGCTTGCGACATTATCACTACGGGGGGTTTCGCGGGCCAAGCTCGGGAAACTGCATCTGCCAGCCGTGTAGATCAAAGGCGCGGCCCACTGAATGCCGGTGATCGTTGCCGTTGTGGTTGCGTGTCGCAGCCTCATTTGCTTACCTCATATCTGCGCGCAATTGCACGAAACAGCCTGCCACGCGCCGCTCATGTTCCGCCCGCAGCCGCCAGAAGGTGCGCCAGTGCATCCCCTTCGGCTTGCCGCCTTCGCCGTTCAGGATGCCGGGTTCCCACCCTAGCCTCGCCCGGATCGCATCGGCCCGCCTGATTGCGCGGTCGGCGTCCGTCTCGCTCTGCACCTCATAGGCCAGCCGGTAGCAGCGCCGACAGGCGAACGCCGCGCCGCCGTACAGGATCGCCACGCGCCGCCCACAGCAGGGACACAGGAACCACGGTCGAGCGCCGCCGTAGTTGCATCCGGTGCGGGTCAGCATCACCGGATAGTCGTAGTCCTTCCGCTCGCCGTTGCTCGTCGCGGTGTAGCGCAGTCTGATAGATGCCTCGCTCGCCTCGATATTGATTTCCGCCACCTTGGCCCCGCGCCGATACCAGCACCACCCGCCGCGCCATCCCGTACTCAGCGCCCCCGCACGATGCAGCGCCCGCACGTCGAGCCGCCGATAGTGCGCGGTCACGTCACGCCCACCGCGCCGCCCGCTACCAAATCCGCCCATTGCGCCCTCGCAGATTTACCGAAAACATCAGGCAGCTTGAACGCTTGGAGACTGCCCAAAATCGCCCGCATCCCGCGCCAGCAAAGGGACTCAGCCGCTTTCCACGATGTACGTTTTTCCGCATCGTGTCAGCCCTCGTGCGGCAGGTAGCTGGCGCAGCTCTCGCCCTGGTCGGCAGGCAGCTTGCGCAGCGGGTGATGCAGTCCATACGCGCCAGGAAGATCGTCACGCCCGCCGCCGCAGTAGCCCGCCGACAGGCCGGGTCGCTTCAGGTGCCGACACGTCGAGCAGCCCCGCGCCGCGTGTTCCGTGCGTACCGAGGTGCGTACCGGCGTGCGTACTTCGGGCAGCGGTTCAGCCGCCACAGCCCCAGGGTGTGCGGCCAGCACCTCATCATGATCGGCGGCTGGCGAGAACCACGATTCCACCGCCTCGCGGTCGGTGAAATGGATCAGCCAACGGGTTGCCCGGATCGGCGGTGCGGTGTCGGTCGGCAGCGTTTCGCCGGAATCGCTCTCGCCTTTGTCTTTTTCTGCCGTTCCAGCCGTTCCAGCCGTTCCGGCCAGTGTTTGCAAGGGATTCGCTGGAACGTCTGCCGGAACGTCTGCCGTTCCAGCCGTTCCAGCGGCCCGTTCCAGTCTGGCGAGCAGATCATCAAGCCCCATTGCCCACCCCATGCAGTGCGTCGGCACGGACGGGATAGACGCGCACCTTGCGCCCGCCGACGTTCTCGGTTTTCGAGCGTTCGCCCGTCGCGCTCGCCTTGGGGATCACGCCCGCCGACTCCAACACGTCGAGCGCCGCCTTGAAGTCAAAGCCCTTCAGCGCCTCGCGTAGCCCGTCCGCGTTGAACAGGTACTGCCGCCCGCCCGCGTCGTCAGGCTTCCACCAGCCCGCCCGGTCGCGGATCGCCGCGCCGTCTGCCGTCCAGTCGGAGAACCGGCTATCCCCATGCCGTTCGAGGAACCCGGCCAGCTTGTCGAGGATTTGCCGCCGCTCGTCGTTACCGCCGCCGCGCATGGATCGCCACGCCTGGAACCCGATCACCGCAGCGTCAAGTGCCGCACCTTCCGGCCAGCCGGTAATGCCGTACTCAGTCGCCAACTCGCCCGCCAGCGCCAGCAGCGCAAAGCGGG
Organism: Thauera sp.; assembly: GCA_003446655.1. Lineage (GTDB taxonomy): Bacteria > Pseudomonadota > Gammaproteobacteria > Burkholderiales > Rhodocyclaceae > Thauera. The sequence continues at coordinate 4,524 of DMCZ01000177.1, forward strand.
ATGCCGCGCGCTTGTCTTGCCCTTCCGCTTTTGCCGGGTTGAAGTCAGGCAGCGCCTTGATGAGTTCGAGCCGTGTTGCCATGTCGCGCTCATCGTGCGTCAGTCGTTCGAGGAACGCCCGCCCGGCCCGGCCATGCTGTTGAGTCGCCGCCCGTTTGATCGCATCCGACAGCGCGGTACCGCTCGCCATGCCGTGAAGCTCATCGAAGCAGCCGAAGCGCCTGGACGCAGGGATGTCGAGCAGCCGCACAGCCTGCCCGGCCTTCGTGCGCTGCCCGCCTTCCATCATCGTCGTGCCGATGGTGCGCTCGCCCGTCGAAACGATGAACGCTTGCCAGCGGGTCACGGATCGCGCCGCGCCCGTTCGGCTCGCCCGTTGCTTCCCGCGCCCGTTGCCCAGGGAATAGACGATTGCGCCCACCTCACGCGGGTCGCATTCGCTGATCTCGTCCAGCGCCAGCAGGCAGTCATTGAACAGCGCCGCCGCGCCCTCCATGCCGTTTGCGGTCGCCCGCCAGCTCCGCCGATACCCAGGCCCGCCCCACACGGAACACGCGGCCTCAAGAATCGTCGTTTTGCCGGTCGAGGAATCGCCCACAAAATGCAGCCCACCGCCCTCGGTGTTGGTGCGCTTGAGCAGCGGCCCCGCGAATGCGGCGGACAGCGCCAGCAGGAACAGGGGATTCGCCACCGCCCGCGCAGCAATCTCGGCCTGCCATCCGTCGAGCGTTCCGGCCTGCCCATGCTCGTCGTGCGAGCGTTCGCCGCTCTGGAAGATCACGCCCGCCGCGTTCGGCCCGATCACCGCATCAGGCAGCACGAACACGTTGCCGCACCACCCGACTTGTAGCGCGCACCGGATGCGCTTTTTCGGCGTGCGCTCTTGCAGGTAGCGCGCTAGGTTCTGGCGTGCAAACGGATCAAGTTCCAGCCCCATCGCCAGCAGTTCGCCGCGCAGGTCGGAACCGTCGCCCTTCAGCAGTTCCATCGGCATCGCCCACGAACGCCAGCGGCCCGCCGTGTTCTTGAAGCGCAGCAGCCGCCCGAAATTGTTTTCTCCGCCGTCGAACGTCTGCGCCTCGATATGCAGCGGCCCGCACACCCAGGAATCGACGGGAACCGGCATTTCCTCCTTCTTCGGCTTGCTCATGCCGTGCAGCCACACGCCCGGCCTCAGCTTCCGCCCGGTGTCGAGCACCGTCCAGCCGTCATACACCTTGAAGCATGGGCGTTCATCCTCTGGCACGGACGGAACCACCTTTTCCTCGGTGTCGCCGCCATCGCCAGCGGTCGCGGCCTCGATCAGTTCGGCCAGCATCGGAACGTCTGGAACGCCTGCCCTTCCGCCTGCCGTTCCGCTGGAACCCGCGCCGTTATTGGGCGGAACGTCTGGAACGTCTGGAACGTCGCCAAACGAATGAAGGGAAGCGCAATCGGCCTCAACGCCGGAAAGATCAGGGGTCGCGGTGTCGAGCAGGTCATTCGCCATGACGCGCCCCCTTCCGACGGATCGCCGCCAAGTCGTTGAAGTCGGAACCCGCCTCGCCCTCGGGGAAATCGGGAACGATCAGCCGCGCCCCGGTCGCCTTCGCCGCAGCGGTCGCATACGTCACGCCCGGATTGCCTTCGGTCTGGCGGTCGTTATCCGCGCAGATCACAAGTTCAGCGCCAGCCCAGGCGGAACGCGCCGCCTTCGCCACCGCCAGCAGGTTGCCCGCATTCATCGCGCACAGCACCGGATGCCCGGTTTCCTCATGCAGCGTTGCCCCCGTCGCCCATCCTTCACAAATCAGGAGCGTGCGCGGCTCGTTGAAGTCGCCAATCGGGGAGAACAGGCCACCCGCCCGGCCCGGCTTGAACCGCTTGCCGCCGTCCGCCAGGATGCGCTGCACGTTCCACAGCAGCCCGAATGCATCGAACAAGGGAACGATCAGCAGCCCGCCACGCTGGCGCAGGTTGTCCGGCTTCACCGCTTTTTTCAGAACGTACGGGTGCGCCGGGTCAGCCGGTGCCGCAGCATCCCATTCGGCCCGCGCCTCGATAGCCCGCGCCTCGTGTTCCGCCCGCCGCTCGGCTTGCGCCTTGATCTTCGCCGCCTCGATCAGCTTGGCGAACGCCTCGCGCTCGGTGTCGCTCATGCGCTTGCCGTCCGCCGCCCACGTCGAGCGCAGCCCGGTTTTCCACGAACCGAAAACGCCAGCGGCCCGCCCGTCGAGGTGCAGCGCATACCAGCCATTGCGGGAACCGGCCTTGTCGCCCTCAACGTGGAAGCGGTGCAGTTGCCCGTCCGCCTCGATCACGTCAGGCGGAACCACCCCGTCCTCGCGCATGGCGGCGCGGAACAGTCCAATGGTGTCGTAGCTCATCAGGCCACCCCCACCAGCAGCAGCCCTGCCACCGCCGCCAGAATCAGCAGCGCGGCCAGCTCGGCAGCGATGCCGCCCGCCTGTTTCGGACACATCACATACCGCGCCATCCGGTGCGGTGCGCGGCCCGCCTCGGACGGTTCCGCCGTCCATGCGGTGTCGATTTGCTCGCCCTGGTCGCGCAGTTCGCAAATGCGCTGTGCCGGGTTCATGATTTCGAGGTACAGCCGTGCCTCGGTCGTCGTGATCCACCCGGCTTCACGCATCGCCGCCTGAAGCCGCGCCCGTTGCGCATCGCAGCCGTTGCCCGGAAAATCCGCGTGAATCTTCTGAAGCAAGCTCTTTCGGGTCGCGCCGTCGCCACGGTCGCGGCCCGTTACTTTTTCGGTCATGGCTTGCCCCTTACGCGGTCGCGCCGGATTCGCGGTAACGCGCCGCCAGCCATGCGTCGAGGTCGGCACGGCGGTAACGCACCTTGCGGCCAATCTTGAAAAAGGGGAGGTTGTAGCGCCCGGTCGAGCGCCACACGCTCAAGGTGCCGGGGGAAACCTGAAGATGCGCGGCAGCGGCTTTGTCGTCGAGCAGATCAGCGCCCGCCGCGATCAGGTTTTGCAGGTTTTGGGTTGTCATGGTTCGCACTCATTGAAGCCCGGCGTGTGCCGTATGAGTGCGAACTTTGGAGAAAGGCAGGATGCCGAAACAGTGAAAGGCTTGCACCGTTAAGGATGCTGCCCGCCCGGATGCCGCGCCATTGCTGGCAGTCAGGGTGTCACGGCTTAAGCGTCAGGCTTGCGGCCCGTGTGCGCCCATTCAGGTCGAATAATGGATGCGGCCCTCTCAGCAAGCGATTTGGTCATGCCCTTTTCGATCAACCACGCCGCCACGGCTGCATTGCCCGGATGCGTTGCCGGATCGTGCCGATCAGCGTTCGCCCACCAGCGCCGCGCCGCCTGATTGAGTAGCACCAGCTCGTCGGAAACGTGTGAACGGTCTGTCTGCGCCGGGGGTACGTCCTTGATCGTGCCTGGGGCAGGTGTCGCGTGCTCTGACTTGATGGCTTCAATGTCACCGCGTCTCACGAAGATCAAATCCAGCGGGATATACCCGACGTCGATATCTTCGTCCACCTCCCATGCGATGCCATCTCCACCAATATCGGTAAGGTATTGAATCTCGCCCGTGTCGCCTTTTCGGATTAATTCGGCGCATGAGTGCGGTTGAAGTGGCACAAAGGAAATCCGCATACGTGCTTGATCCACGATCACGGTGTCGACTTCCCATGGGGCGTCAGTGGCGACATGCTCTTTCTTGACAGCCCGCACGATCTGATTAAACAGCCCGTGAAGCTCGATACGTGCCTCTGCACCTGCAATCAGCAGCGTGCCCTGGTCGGTACCCAAAACTTCGGCCGCTTGCGCCAGCCGTATATACGTCGTCTCGATCATGCCGCCCCCTTGTGGCGTCACCCCTTGCAAGAAGGTGCCGCGCCAGCCGGGCAAGGGAACCCGGCTTTCGGCCCGTCGGCCTAGGCGCGGCAAAACTCCGGTTTTCTCAGGTCATGCAGCCCGCTCGCCGCGTTGCGCACGCATCAGGTCGAGCAGGAATTCGGGTGCCAGATCAGCCCCGTTCGCCCAAGCTGCCGTCCGCATGACGGGATGCTGGCCCGCAGTGGCGAATATCGCCGGATCGCGCAGGGCCTCGAACACCTCGCCTTCCAGTTCGGCAGACAGATCAACCTCCCCCGCTACACCGTTGTTGAAGCGCAGGAACAGCCGATAGCCCGCCAAGGGTTTCACTTCCGTGGTGTGCAGGATCATTGTCATCACTCCAAGGGTTCAATCGGATTCAGCGGCTTACGCTGAATCGCCAGCGTCCAATCCGCTTCCAGTTCATCGCGGTGCAGCGCCAACCACTCGCGCACCATAGACAGCGCCCGGCCCGGTAGCGAACCGGCATACACCTTGCCATCGAGCGTCATCAGCGCCTCATGCTCACCATAGACGGCGTGAAAGTGTGCGGGCGGATGGTCGCGCCAGTTCATGTAGATCACGATGCCGAAGAAGCGGGAGATTTCAGGCATCAGGCAGCACTCCGCTTCGTCGGCAGCGTCACCACGTCCGCCGCATTCTTCAGGCCCGCCGCTTCGAGCATCGCGCTCGTCGCGGTATTCACGGACTGGCGAACCGGGTCGAGGTCGAGCCGCGCATAGATCGCGGTCGCTTGCGGGGATTTGTGGTTCAGGGACTTTCCGATGATCGCCAGGGATGCGCCGGTTCTCGCCTGCCAGCTTCCCAGGGTGCGCCTCAAGTCATGCAGCGTTACCCCGTTCGGCACGTCGCGCCCGTAGGGGATGCCTGCCCGCGCCATGACGCGCTCCACGGCCTTCTTCGGCTCAACGATATGGCCCGTCCGCCCGGTGCCAGGGAACGCGAACCCGCCGCCCGTCGCATCCTTCCGCGCTTCGAGGATCGCCACCGCTTCCGGGCATAGGGTCACGCTCTGCGGCTCGTCGTTTTTCGTCCGCGGGATGCGCCACACGCCCGCCGACAGATCAAGCTCGCGCCAGTGCATCGCGCAAAGGTTCGCCCGCCTCGCGCCCGTCAGCAGCGCCAGCAGGATGAAATCGCGCATGGCGGGATCTTCTTCGGCCACCGCAGCGAAGAATCGCGGCAGTTCATCGGCTTGCAGGAAGCGGTCGCGGGAAACCTTCTTGCCCGCCACCTTCACGCCTTGCGCCGGGTTGTAGTCGAGGAATCCCCACTCCACCGCCTTGCCGAACACGCCCGATGCGAGCGCCCGGATGTTGCGCACGGTCGCCACGGACTTGCCCGCCTTCTCCGCGTCGTGCAGCACCTTCGCAATCGTGGCGCGGTCGATCTCGGACAGTTTTTTGCCGCCCATCGGCTTTTGCAGGTAGTCGCGGAACCGCTGCACGTCCGCAGCCCATGCCCGCTTCTTCTCGCCGTGCCGGGTGCCGTACTCGGTGAAAAACTCGGACAGCGTAGGTTCAGCCTTGAACGCCCGCCGCGCCGCCGCAGGGTTCGCGCCGCTGGCGAACTCGCCAAGCGCCAGCGCCGCAGCCTTCCGCGCTTGCTCCACCGGCATCTCGGGGAAGGTGCCAAGTTTCACCCAGGCCATCGAAGCGCCCGCCCGCTTCACCACATAGAAGGTCTTGGTGCCTGCCGCCGTCGCCCTCAGCGCCAGCTTTGGCGTCTCGGTGTCGTAGATCGTCAGCCGCTTGCCCGGCTCAGGCAGTGCGAGCGCCTGAAGCGCCGTTTTCGAGAACTTGAGACTCGCCATTAACTCACCTCGCATCGTCCGGGCTATCACCGGGCTATCACCGGGCTAGCATTTCAGGTCAAAAACCGTCAAAAACCGTGCTAGCCCGTTAAGGCGAGTATCTTCTAAGTACGCTGTTTCGTAAATGTTTATTAAGTTTAAATAACCCATAGGTTTGATGCGAAACACGGATTCATAACCCATAGGTCGGCGGTTCGATTCCGCCCATCACCACCACCAAATTCAAGCATTCAGGCCAATCCTTCCGGGTTGGCCTTTTTGCTTTCATGCCGTGAACCAGGTCCATTGCCGGGCTCGCGGCCTGGTCTCGCCCCCTTGCCATCAGCCTCCCGGCGTGGCGTGCGCCGCACGCCGCACGGTCGCCAGCAGCAGCGCCGCCCCCACGAACAGGCCGCCGAAGCTGCGGTTGAGCAAGCGTTGCTGATGCGGCGCGCGCAGCAGGCGCAGCACGCGGGCGGCGAGGCCGGTGTAGCCGGCCATGACGACCAGGTCGACGGCGATCATGGTGGCCGCGAGGATCAGGTACTGCGCCAGCAGCGGGCGCGCCGGGTCCAGGAACTGCGGCAGCACTGCGAGGATGAACACGATCGCCTTCGGGTTGCTGGCGTTGACGATGAAGCCCTTCATCACCAGCGGCCACGGCCGCCCGTGCGCGGCGTCGCCCGACTCGACCGCCACCGCCGCGGGCGGTGCCACCCACTGCTTCCAGCCAAGGTAGATCAGGTAGGCGACGCCGAGCCACTTTATGACCGAGAAGGCGAGCTCGGACGTGGCCAGCACCGCCCCCAGCCCGGTGGCGACGATACCGATCTGCAGCGCCAGCGCGAGCTGCAGCCCGACAGCGTTCCAGTAGCCGCGGCGAAAGCCGTAGTTCAGCCCGGACGACATCGACGCGACCGCGCCGGCCCCCGGACTCAGGCTGATGACCCAGCAGGCGACGAAGTAGGACATCCAGGTATCGAGCAGCATCGGGGCAGCATCCAGGCAGTAGCGGCGGGCGGAGACCGCCATGTTACCCCGCCGGCCGTGCTGCCGCCCAGCCCAGCCCGCCCGAGCGTGCGCGCCCGCCCGTGCGAGAATTCGCCCCCGCCCTCCTGCGAGCCTGCACCATGCGCACCGTCGAACACCACGTCACCCACCTCATCGTCCATACCCTCGTCAAGGACGCCGGCGCCCCCGCCCGCCTGTTCCTGCGCGATGCCCTGTGCGCGCTCGATGGCGCTGCGCTGCGCCTGGTCGAGCGCCTGTCCGGCCAGTACGAGAGCCGCTCGGCGAAGGGCTTCGGCCGTTTCGAGGAGGATGAGGAGACCTTCCCGCTGGCGCGCTGGCTGCGCGAGCACGTGATCGACGACGCGCTCGACTTCGTCGCCCTGTCGCGCCAGTTTGCCGAGCGCGTGCAGGCGATCGCCGACGAGGAGGAGCTCGAGCACGGCGGCCACCTGATCCTCGCACGCGTTCGTGAAGGCACCGGCGAAGGGAGCGCGGATTGCCTGTGGGCGGCGCTGGTGGGCGAAGCCGATGGCGTCGCCATCAGCGGCACGCTCGAGGTACTCGACCGCAGCCATCTGGATTTCGCAGCACTGCACGCCGCGGGTCGCATCGACCTGTCGGGCTGGCGGCGTGGCGACGAGCGCTACCTCGGCTTCCTCCGTGGGCGCGGCAAGGGCGGCGCCTGGTTCAAGCGCGTGCTCGGCTGCAGCGACGTGATGGTGGCGCTGCAGGAGACCAAGAAGCTGGTCGCCACCCTCGACCGCTTCGTCGACACCGAACAGCTCACCCCCGCCACCCGCGACGCCGTGCTCGAGCGCGCCCACGACTACCTCGACACCCTCGGCGAGGCCGGCGCCCCGGTGGTGTTCGAGGAACT
>DMCZ01000177.1:12276-12553 GCA_003446655.1 Thauera sp.
GCCATCCGCCCGCTGGTGCGATTCAGCGCCAGCGGCGAGAACTGGAAGCTGGAATTCGAGCGCAGTGGCCTGCACTCCGGCGCGGTGCACTACGACCGGGCCACCGACACGCTGGTGCTGTCGGGGGTGCCGGATTACCTGAAGCGCATGCTCGACGAAGACGGCCAGGGCTGAGCGACGGCGACTTTCACCACCCTGCCCCACGCTCACGCGCTCCGAGTTTCTCCAACTCGTTCTACGCCCCCAGCGCGCCCAGCACTCCACCCGCCAACCCACA
>DMCZ01000177.1:12795-19994 GCA_003446655.1 Thauera sp.
GAGCGCAAAGTCCTGCGGACGGTGGATCGCGCTGGACCATACCGGCTGGTACAAGGCCGCGAGCAGCAGCCCCACCACCGCTGCGTTGATGCCGGCGAGCGCGGCCTGCATGCGGGCATCGCCGCGCAGGCGCTCCCAGAATGGCAGCGCGCCCGCCACCAACAGAAAGGAGGGCGCGAACACCGCAAGCAGGCACACAATGCCGCCCATCCAGCCACCGTAGCCGCCCTGCCCCGCGGCACCGAGAAACGCGGCGAAGGTAAACAGCGGCCCGGGCACCGCCTGGGCCGCCCCATAGCCGGCGAGGAAGGCCTCGTTGTCCACCCAGCCCGGGGGCACCACCTCGGCCTGCAGCAGCGGCAGCACCACATGCCCGCCACCGAACACCAGGGCGCCGGAACGGTAGAAGGCGTCAACCCGCGCCAGCCAGCCCTCGGGCTGCAGCGCGGCGATCAGCGGCAGACCGGCAAGCAGCGCGCAGAAGACCGCCAGCCAGAGCGCCCCGCCACGCAGCCCTGGCATACCGGCGCCCGCCCCCCATACAGGCGTGTGCGGATCGAGGGCACCCGCGCCCGGTGCGGACACCCCCTCACGCGCCGCCGCAGGCAAGGAAGCGAGCGCGCCACGATCCGCCGGCGAACGGAACAGCGCCAGCCCGGCCAGGCCCGCAAGCGCGATCACCACGACCTGCACCCACGCCATCGGCAGCGAAAGCACCGCGCACGCCGCCAGCGTCATCAGGCTGACGCGCGCGCGGTCGGTGCAGAGCTTGCCGGCCATGCCCCACACCGCCTGCGCGACCACCGCCACCGCCACCACCTTGAGCCCGTGCAGTACCCCGGGGGGCAGCGCATCGCCATGGCGGGCGAGGCCGAGGGCGAACAGGATCAGCGCCACCGCCGAGGGCAGCGTGAAGCCCGCCCACGCCGCCAGCGCGCCGCGATACCCTGCGCGCTGCATACCGAGCGCCATCCCCACCTGACTGCTCGCCGGGCCGGGCAGGAACTGGCACAGCGCCACCAGATCCGCGTAGCCACGCTCGCCCAGCCAGCGTCGGCGGGCGACGAACTCGGCGTGGAAATAGCCCAGGTGTGCGACCGGTCCGCCGAAGGAGGTCAGCCCCAGGCGCAGGAAGACCAGAAAGACCGCCCAGGGGCTGCGTGCGGAATCGTTCGTTTCGTTCATATGCTCTCGTGACTGCCGGCACGTTCACTTCAGCCGCAGGATACATACCGCCCCTGCCAGCACCAGCTGCAGCCCCCCCGCCAGCCGCCGACCGGCGGGATAGAACGCCAGCGCTGCCACCGGCTCGCCTAGCGTACGACCGGTTTGCGAAACAGCGGCGCAAGCTGCATGTCCGCCTTCATCACATGATCCACCAGCCACTTGCGCAGGAAGGCGGTGATCTCGCCGCTCTGCGCCTTGACGCCTTCCACCCCGCCGTCGGGATCCTCGAGCGTGGCATGGACGCGCTGCGCGAGGACATCGATCTCGGTCAGCAGCGCGCGATGCTCGCGCTTGTGCTGATCGAGATGGATGTAGCCGTAGGCGATCTGGATGCGCTCCTCGCGCTCGAAGTGGTGTTCGGCGTAATGCCGGAGTTCGGCCAGCGCCAGATCGACGTTGCGCGGGTCGTCCGGGAAGCGCAGCACCAGCTCCACCGTGTTGATCAGCAGGATGAGGTAGCGGTGGTCGGCATCGATGTCGTCGTGGCCGATGCGAAACTGCGGTCGCCAGAAGATGGGCATGGGGCCTCCGGAGTCGTTCGGGTGCGCTACAACGCGGACGCCTGGATTGTCGCCGATGCAGCGGCCGCGGGCATCATGCGCCGGCCTCGCCCTGTCCGCCGTGACGGAAGATGAGGCTGAGGTTGTTCGCCGGCATGTCGATCACCTCCTCGAGCACAAAGCCCTGGCGCTGCGCCTCGGCCTGAACCGCCTCCAGGTCGCGCACGGCGAAGCGCGCATCGACGCTGCGCAGCCACTCGTCGAAGTCGGCGTTGCTCGGCGCGGTGTGGACGCCACCGCGGCGGTAGGGGCCGTAGCAGACCACCACACCGTCCTCGGGCAGGACCGCCGCCGCGCCCGCAAACAGTGCAGGCGTGGTCTCCCAGGGCGAGTAATGCAGCACGTTGATCGCCACGATCGCGTCCGCAGCGGCGACCGGCCAGGGCTTTGCGGCGAGGTCGAGGCACAGGGGCGGCAGCAGGTTGGGCTGCCCGCTGTGCGCAACCCAGTCCGCGATCGAGGCCAGCGCCGCGGGCTCGGCCTCGCTCGGTTGCCAGCGCAGCGCGGGAAGGTGCCGGGCAAAATGCACCGCGTGCTCGCCGGTGCCGCTACCGAGCTCGAGCACCAGGCCCGCGGCGGGCAGCGCGCGCTGCAGCACCGTGAGGATGGGGTCGCGGTTGCGCGCGGCGGAGGGGGAGAACTGGCGGCGGTCAGGCGTTGGCATGGCGTTCGGCGCGAGGAACAGGAAAATTGCGATTATCGCCCGCTCCGGCGCCGGCGACAGATTTGCGGCCCTGCACGCAGAGGCTGAGATAATGCCCCCCCACTTGGCCGCCCTACCCCACCATGACCACACCCACCAAACCGCTCGCCGGCCTCAAGGTCGTCGAGCTCGGCACCCTCATCGCCGGCCCCTTCGCCGCCCGCATCCTCGCCGAGTTCGGCGCCGAGGTGATCAAGATCGAGGCCCCCGACGGCGGCGATCCGCTGCGCAAGTGGCGCAAGCTCTACGAGGGCACCTCGCTGTGGTGGTACCTGCAGGCGCGCAACAAGAAGTCGGTGACGGTCAACCTGAAGCACCCCGAGGGCGTCGAGGTCGTGCGCCGGATGGTGGCCGAGGCCGACATCGTGGTGGAGAACTTCCGCCCCGGCGTGCTCGACAAGCTCGGCCTGGGCTGGGAGGCGCTGTCGGCGATCAACCCTGGCCTGGTCATGGTGCGCTTGTCCGGCTTCGGCCAGAGCGGGCCGATGGCGCAGCAGCCGGGCTTCGGCGCGATCGGCGAGTCGATGGGCGGGCTGCGCTACGTCACCGGCTTTCCCGACCGTCCGCCGGTGAAGACCGGGATCTCGATCGGCGACTCGATCGCCGCGCTGTGGGGGGCGTTGGGCGCGCTGATGGCGCTGCGCCACAAAGAGGTCAATGGCGGCCAGGGCCAGGTGGTGGATGTCGCGCTCTACGAGGCGGTGTTCGCGATGATGGAGTCGCTGGTGCCCGAGTTCGACGTGTTCGGCTTCGTGCGTGAACGCACCGGCAACATCATGCCCGGCATCACGCCGTCGAACACCCACACCACCCGCGACGGTCGCCACATCACCATTGGCGCAAACGGCGACGCGATCTTCCGCCGGCTGATGAAGGCGATGGGCCGCGAGGACCTCGCCGAGGATCCGACGCTCGCCGACAACGCCGGCCGCGACGCGCGCCGCGAGGAGTTGTACGCGCTGATCGACGCCTGGGTGGCACAGCATGACGAGGCCGCGGTGCTGGGGACGCTGGCTGCCGCCGAGGTGCCCGCCTCGCGCATCTACTCGGTGGCCGAGATGTTCGCCGACCCGCAATTCCTCGCGCGCGAGATGCTGCACACGGTGAAGTTGCCCGATGGGCGCGACTGCCGCATGCCGGGCGTGGTGCCGAAGCTGTCGGTCACGCCCGGCGGCGCCGAGTGGATCGGGCCGGCGCTCGGCGAACACACGGATGCGGTGCTGCGCGGGCTCGGCTACACGCCAGCCCGGATCGAAGCCCTGCGCCAGGCCGGCGCCATCTGAGCCAGTCCCGCGCCCACACGCACGCACCCGCAGGGCAGGCTGAGCAAAATCAAGGCGCGCTTCGCGGACTCAGGCGGTCAGTCGCGGCCTCCCCGCGGCACGCAGCTGCCATGTCCGGCAAGCGCCTCCCCGCCTGCTTTCCTACCTCCTTCGACCCAGTATCGCCGCCTCAGACCGAGTCGGGCGCCGCCGCATCGCGCGCGGCATCGTAGATGCGGTAGTGCCCGCGCCCACCCGCCTTGGCGGCATAGAGCGCGCGGTCGGCTCGGCGCTGCAGCTCAGTGAGGCTGGCGGTCCCATTCGGCCCGAACGCGATGCCCACCGATGCGCTGACGCGGGCCTCGCCTTCGGCGAGCCCGAAGGGCTGCGCGATCGACGCGCAGATTCGTGTGGCCACTTCTTCTACGTCGGCCGGCCCGGTGATGTCGGTCAGGATCACCGCGAACTCGTCGCCACCCAGGCGCGCCACGGTGTCGGATTCGCGCACGCACGCCTGCAGCCGGGCTGCGGCCTCCACCAGCAGGGCATCGCCGGCGAGATGCCCCAGACGGTCATTGACCGCCTTGAAATGGTCCAGATCGACCGCGAGCAGCGCGAAGCGGTGCCCGTGGCGCGAGGCGCTGGCCATCGCCGAACCCAGGCGGTCGGCAAACAGCGCGCGGTTGGGCAGGCCGGTCAGCGCGTCGTGGTCGGCGCGGTAGCGGATCTGCTCCTCGGCGGCCTTGCGCTGGGTGATGTCGCTGAAGGTGCACACATAGGCCTCGGGGGCCTCCACCGTACCGATGCGGGTGATCGACAGCCACTGCACGTACAGGTCGCCGCTCTTGCGTCGGTTCCAGACTTCGCCCTGCCAGGCCCCCTCGCTGGCGAGGCGGGCGGCTATGGCGTCGTAGAAGGCGGGATCGTGCCGCCCCGATGACATCATGGCCGGCGTGCGCCCGATCACCTCCTCGGCGGCATAGCCGGTGATGGCGCAGAAGGCTGGATTGACCTGCAGAATGCGGGTCTCGGCGTCGGTGACCATGATCGCCTCGGCCACGCCCTCGAAGACTGCGCGGTAACGTGCCTCGCTCGCGGCCAGCTGATGCGCGCTGCTGCGTTGCTTGTCCGCCTCGGCCGCCAGCTCGCGGTTGAGCGCCGCGAGCTCCCCGGTGCGCTGAGCGATCAGGCGCTCCTGTTCGGCGTTGATTGCACGCACGGCGCGCACGTGGCGGCGGCTGAGCGTCAGCAGCCCGTGAATGAGTCCGGCGGCAACGACGAAGGCGACGAAGTGCAACAGCGCGGCTCGCTGGCGCTGAGCGTTGCGCGCGTCCGTCAGCGCGCGCGCGGGCATCGTCACCGAGATGCCGCCGCGGATCTCTCCAAGCTCGTAGCCCTGCTCGGCATGACACTGCAGGCAGGGCTGGGTGACGTACAGGGGCGCCATGTAGCGGTGCATCGGTTCCGCACCTTCGTGCATGAGCGCCAGCACTTCCTTCTCACCGCGATCGAAACGCGCGAGCGCCTCGGCTTCCCAGGGGTCGGGCCGGTTCTCGGGGCGGATCGGATTGAGGCTGGTGATGTGGAGCCGGATGCCGTCGCCGGCGGCCGCGAGTTCGGCGATCTGGCGCGTCATGTAGGCAGGGTTGATCATCGTCAGCCGGCGCCCATCGGCAACCTCGAGGTCACGCGCAGGATGGCGCAGATAGGGATTGGGCTGCACCCCGTCGGTGACCGCGACGTAAACGCCACCATGGCGGGCATTCCACTCGCGCGAGGTCTCGATCAATGCGAACAGCGCTGCGCCACGCTCACGCGCGACTGCCCGCAGGCTGCTGTCGATCCAGCGCCACTCCAGCGCCAGCAGGACAGCGAACAGGAGTGCGCAGGCCAGATAGACGACTGCGACGCTGCGCCGGAACGCGACATCGTCGGTCGAGCCCGAGGCCCTGGAATCGGTCGATCCGCTGTTCATGACTTCATTTTACGCGCGGCGCGACACGAATCATCTTCTGGCGCACAGGCCTGGCGATCAGGTCGGCACCGAGAGCTTCAATCCGTCGATGCCCTCCTCGGTCGCATCAACCTCCTCGCCAAGGAAGCCGCCGCTCTGGTGCGCCCACAGGCGCGCGTACAAGCCGCCGCGGGCGAGCAGGCTGTGGTGGTCGCCCTCCTCGACGATCCTGCCCTTGTCCATGACCACCAGGCGGTCCATCGCCGCGATCGTGGACAGCCGGTGCGCGATCGCCACCACGGTCTTGCCTTCCATCAGGCGATACAGGCTGGCCTGGATGGCGGCCTCGACCTCGGAGTCGAGCGCGCTGGTGGCCTCGTCGAGCAGCAGGATCGGCGCGTCCTTGAGCATCACGCGCGCGATCGCGATGCGCTGGCGCTGGCCGCCGGAGAGCTTCACGCCGCGCTCGCCGACGTGGGCGTCGTAGCCACGGCGGCCCTTGGGGTCGGTGAGGGTGAGGATGAACTCGTGCGCTTCGGCCCGTTTCGCGGCGGCGATCATGTCGGCGTCGGTGGCGTCGGGGCGGCCGTAGAGGATGTTGTCGCGCACCGAGCGGTGCAGCAGCGAGGTGTCCTGGGTGACCATGCCGATCTGCGCGCGCAGGCTGTTCTGGGTGACGCCGGCGATGTCCTGGCCGTCGATCAGGATGCGGCCCTGCTCGAGGTCGTAGAAGCGCAGCAGCAGATTCACCAGGGTCGACTTGCCCGCGCCCGAGCGCCCGACCACGCCGATCTTCTCGCCCGGGCGGATGGTCAGCGTGAAGTCGTCGATCACCCGCCTGGCCTGCGGGCCGGTTGCGCCGTAGGAAAACACGAGCTGCTCGAAGCGCACCTCGCCACGGCGCACCACAAGGGGCTTCGCGTCCGCGCGGTCCACCACCGCGTGCGGGCGCGACAGCGTGTTGATGCCGTCCTGCACGGTGCCGACGTTCTCAAACAGCGAGGCCATCTCCCACATCACCCAGTGCGACATGCCATTGAGGCGCAGCGCCATCGCGGTCGCCGCCGCCACCGCGCCGACGCCGACCTGGCCCTGGCTCCACAGCCACAGCGCCACGCCGCTGGTGGCGAGGATGAGCCCCATCGACAGGCTGTGCACGACGATCTCGATCCCGCTTACCAGGCGCATCTGGGCATGCACGGTGTGCATGAACTCCTGCATCGCGCCGCGCGCATAGCCGGCCTCGCGGCCCGCGTGGGAGAACAGCTTGACGGTAGCGATGTTGGTGTAGGCGTCGGTGATGCGCCCGGTCATCAGCGCGCGCGCGTCAGCCTGGGCGCGCGACACCTTCGACAGCCGCGGCACGAACCAGCGGAGCACCAGCACGTAGAGCGCCAGCCAGCCGAGGAAAGGCGCCAACAGCCAGGCGTCGAAGCTCGCCACCACCAGGGTCAGGGTGACGAAGTAGATGACGACGAAGACCAGGATGTCGG
>DMCZ01000177.1:20265-20405 GCA_003446655.1 Thauera sp.
CGCATCGGGAAGTTGCCCGCCAGGCTCTGGTGCTTGAGCATGGTCTGCACCGCCACCAGCGCGATGCTGCCGACGATGATCGCCGCGAGCAGCAGCAAGGTGCCGCCCTCGTCGGTCCACAGGCGCGCGGGCTCGACCGC
>DMCZ01000177.1:20763-20927 GCA_003446655.1 Thauera sp.
GGGCCGGGGGCGGCTTCGGGATAAGGGTCGACGCGGCGTTCGAACCAGCTGAAGAGCACTGATGGTCTCCTGGATGAGCTCGGCATCTGACACGCTGAGCGTGCGGTGGTTGCGCGCACAAAGGCGAAAGCCCCGCACGAGGCGGGGCTGGGCGACAGAGGTTG
>DMCZ01000177.1:20932-21126 GCA_003446655.1 Thauera sp.
CACAGGCGCGCGGGCTCGACCGCCGCCAGCCAGTCCACCACCTGGCCGAGCATCGCAAACAGCAGCGCCTCGAAGGCGCCGATGCTCGCGGTGAGCAGCATCATGCCGAGGATGAAGGGACGCATGCCCTCGGTGCCCGCCCACAGGAAGGCGAAGAAGCCGCGCGGCGCAGGGCCGGGGGCGGCTTCGGGATA
>DMCZ01000177.1:21179-21588 GCA_003446655.1 Thauera sp.
GGGGCTGGGCGACAGAGGTTGGGCAGGCTGCAAGCTGCCGGCGGACCGGACCCGAAAGGGTTGCGAAGCGCCGGACAGGCTCGCGACGGGGGCTCTTACATCGCCGGCGCGCTGCTGCGAATCAGGTGATCGAAGGCCGACAGCGAAGCCTTGGCACCCTCGCCCATGGCGATGATGATCTGCTTGTACGGCACCGTGGTGCAGTCACCGGCAGCGAAGATGCCCGGCACCGAGGTGTGACCCTTGGCATCAACGATGACCTCTCCGAAGCGCGACAGCTCGACCGTGCCCTTGAGGAAGTCGGTGTTGGGCAGCAGACCGATCTGCACGAAGATGCCCTCGAGGTCGATGCGCTTCGACTCGCCCGAGGCGCGGTCCTTGTACACCAGGCCATTGACCTTGTCGGTGC
>DMCZ01000151.1:0-4147 GCA_003446655.1 Thauera sp.
TGGTTATAAGAGACAGATGCTGATTCACGATACCGAGTCCCCCTACAAGGTCGAGGACGACTTCAAGCGCGCCCGCGACGTGCTGATCAGGCTGTTCTTAGTCACCGTCGGCATGCTGCTCGACGTCATGGAGATCGTCCGCAACCTGCCTGTGGTGCTCGGCCTGCTGGTCGCGCTGCTGGTGTTGAAGTTCGGCATCGTGTTCGGCGCCTCGCGGCTGTTCGGCTCGCCGCCCGGCACCGCCATGCGTTCCGGGCTGTGGCTGTGCGCGGGCGGGGAGTTCGGCTTCGTGCTGCTGTCGCAGATCCTCGACCTTCGGCTGATGCCGCACGGGCTCGCCCAGGTGGCGGTGGCGGCGCTGGTGCTGTCGATGCTGCTCGCACCGCTGATCGTGCAGATCAGCGACCGCCTGGTGATGCGCTTCGTGGCCTCGGAGTGGCTGTTGCGCTCGATGGAGCTGACCCGGGTCGCAGCACAGTCGCTCAATACCGAGAAACACATCATCGTCTGCGGCTACGGCCGCAGCGGGCAGTACATGGCGCGCTTCCTCGAGCAGGAGAACGTCAGCTACGTCGCGCTCGACCTCGACCCCGAGCGTGTGCGCGAGGCGGGTGCGGCGGGCGACACGGTGGTCTACGGCGACGCGGCCCGGCGCGAGACGCTGATGGCGGCCGGCATCATGCGGGCGAGCGCGCTGGTGGTCTCATTCGGCGAGGTCGAGGCTGCGCTGCGCGTGATCCACTACGCGCATGCGCTGCGTCCGGACCTGCCGGTCGTGGTGCGCGCGACCGACGAGGTCGACATGGAAAAGCTCGCCCAGGCCGGCGCCGCCGAGGTCGTGCCGGAGGCCTTCGAGGCCAGCATCATGCTTGCCTCGCACGCGCTGGCGCTGATTGGCGTGCCCTTGAAGCGCGTGGTACGGCGCATCCGCGACATCCGCAGCCAGCGTTATGCGCTGATGCGCGGGTTTTTCCAGGGCAGCAGCGATATCGGCGAAGGCGGCGATGCGAACGAGGCCCGCCTGCGCTCGGTGAGCGTGCCGCCGGGCGCGGCCGTGGTCGGGCGCGCGCTCGGCGAGATGAGGCTCGACGAGTGCGGGGTGAAGGTGCCGGCCGTGCGCAGGCGCGGGATTCGTGCCCTGTCACCTGGCGTGGAGACGCGGATCGAGGCCGGTGACGTCGTTGTGCTGCTCGGCGGGCCGAGCGCGCTGGAGGCGGCCGAGCAGCGCCTGCTCGGCGGCTGAGTGCGGATCACAGGCTCGCGCATACGGTATGGCTGTTCGCATCGTCCAGCGGATTGGCCGCGGAGATTGCGACCAGGCCGGTGGCGCCCGAGGTGCCTGCGCGCAGCGAACCGCGCGCAGGGTCGCCGTCATCGAGGGCGATGTCGAGCTGGCGCACCAGCTTGCCCGGGATCGCGTCCGAGCACACCACCAGACTGCCTGGAACGCCGAGCACGCTGTTGCCGCGCTGGATGCCGATCCGTCCGCCCAGCGCGTTGCGCGGCAGAAAGCCGGGGTCGTCCGCGTCGGTGCTGCCGGTCATCAGGTTGGCGAGGCGGACGTGCTGCCAGAAACGCACACTTTCGACTCCGCCCACGGCGTCCCAGTCGCCGTTGATTACGCCGTTGCCGTTGCCCGCCACCGTGCAGGCGTCCCCGCCGCTGCACAGGTGGCGGGCTGCGGCCGGGTCGTCGCCCGGGAGCGCGCGGAACTTGTCCTGATACGCATGGACGAGCGCGGGAATGCTGCGCAGGTCCTGGGCGAGGTTCTTGGCCTTTGCGCTGTCGATCAGCTCCTGGCCCTTGAGTACGCCACCGAGCAGCAGCCCGATGATGAGCAGGACGATTGCGATCTCGACGAGGGTGAATCCGTGCTGGTGCTTCTTCATGGGTGAATCTCCTGGATGGATGGCGTGTGGTGGGTCGGGTCGGAGGGCGTCGAGCACGGTTGCCTACAGGCGGCCGGCCTGCGCGATGCGGGCGATGAGCAGCGGGCGGCCCAGCCAGGCGAGCAGGTCGTCGAAGTCGGTGGTGGATTCGCCGGCCTGGTAGGTCGGCGTCGCCGCCGAATAGCTGGCGTTGAGGCCATCGGCCTGACGGTTGGGGCCGGTGGAATACACGATCGCTACCGCCTGCGAGTCGGTGGTGGTGATCCGGCTGCCGTCATGGCCGCGGATCTGCAGGTTGGCGATCGGGGCGGTGGCGGCCCCGATCGGTGCGGTGGTGAAGGCAGGGTCGACGCGGTAGCGCCAGTGTCCCGCCCAGCCGTCGGCGGGCGTGAGCCTCGTGCTGCCCCAGGGGTCGGTAGCGGGTAGGGCGAGGCTGCGCCACGGCAGCCGGCCCTCCACTGCGAGGTTGCAGGGTGGGGCATCCTCGACGCCGTATCGCGGGTCCGCCGGGTCGGCCGCGGTGCTCGGGCAGGGCAGACGGCCGTGGATGATGGCGAAGCCGGTGAGCGCGCTCTGGATGTCGCGCAGGCGCTCGAGCGCGGCCTGGCGGTCGCGCGCCTCGATGCGGCTTGCAAGCGGCACGAGCAGACCGCCGCCGAGCAGCGCCAGGATCACCAGCACCATGGCCAGCTCGAAGAGCGTGAAGCCGGCACTGTGCACCGGGCGCGGGGGTGGGCGCGAGTTTGGGCGCGAGTTCGGCCAAGCACAGGCTGGCATGCGGAGGGGCATGGCGGTGGTAACGGGATTCATGGCAGGCAGCGGATCACGTCCGCGGTCGCGGGGCGATCGCGGTCGGGGGTGGCGAAACGGGCGGCGCCCGCTAACACGGGCTCGCCCGTGACCAGATGGGCGGCATTGATGCCTTCGAAGAACTGCGCGACGTCGGCGCGCTGGGCCGGCGTGACGCGATGTTGTCGTGCCGGACCGCTGCGCTCACGTTCGCCGCCGAAGGCGAGCACCGCGCGGCAGTGCTCGGTGAGGGCAGGTGCGCTGCGGCTGACCGTGATGCAGGCGTCGCCGTCGGGGCAGGCGGCGAACCGCAGCTGGTCACGCCAGAGGTCGAGCGTTGCGCGCTCTCCAGCCGGAACGCCGAGCGCCTCGGCGCTGGGCAGCATGCCGATCGCGAGGTGGCCGGTCGGCGCGGCATGGCGGGCAAGCCAGTCCTCGCCCCCACTTTCGAGGCGCGCGGACAGCGCTGCCGCTGCGCGATCGATGATTGCGTCGAGGTAGGCGGCGTGGTCGTGGCGCTGGCGCAGCGCGTCGAACACTTCGTCGGTGCCGAGCCACGCGATCAGGTCGTTGGCGGCTGATTGCGCGCCGGGCTGCAGTGCGGCCTGGGTGACCCGGATGGGGCCGGTGGCGCCGGACGGATAGTACCCCTCGAGGTATCGCGTCAGATCGGCCGGCGCCGAAGGGCTGCCGCTGCAGCCGAAGGGCCGCCCGGGCGGCCGCGTCTGGCCGTCGAGCGCAGGTCCTGGTGCGAATATCACGGCGACCGCCAGGCCATCGGGCGCCGTCACCGGAAGCGGGCTGCCTTCGGCGGTGAACAGCTCGAACTGGCCGGGGCTGTCCCAGTTCAGCGTGAGGGGCTTCGGGTTGTGCTTGACGCTGCCGGCAACTGCGTACCACAGGCATTCGCCCCAGCCGTCGCGCAGATCGGGGAGGCCGAGCGTGCGCCAGGGTAGCCGGCCGATCGCGGCGACGCCGCGCGGGCCGCAGGCGCCGATCGGGGTCGAGCCATCGTTTCCGCTGTCGGGGCAGGGCAGGAAGCCGTAGCCCTCGCCCGGGTGGCGCTCTGCGTAGCTGATGGCATAGCCGATCAGTGCGTTGCGCGCCTGGGCGAGGGCCTCGAGGCTGCGGGCGTGGGCGACGGCCTCGGCGCGGGCGCGCAGGTCGCCATGCGCGAGCAGCGCGCCGGCGCCGAGCAGGGTGAGCAGCAGCAGGGCGGCGATCAGCGCCTGGCCGCGAGGAGTCTTGCCGGGCGGCTGTGCGCGGGTTCTCCCCGTCGCGAGCCGACTGCGCGGATGAGTGTGCGGTCGGGATGCGCCGCACGGGCTAGCCGGCGTCGTCCAGATGCGGGCGCGGGGGCCTGCGGCGTTGATGTTGCCGGGAGTCATGGAAGGACCTCCGTGTCGACGTCCGGTGGAAACGGTGCAAGGGCGCCAGTTGCGCCCGCAGCAGGCGTCCTCGCGGGAGGT
>DMCZ01000151.1:4447-8822 GCA_003446655.1 Thauera sp.
GGCTCGCCCCCGTTTGCAGCCTGCAGACCAAGCTCGCGTGCAGCCCGCATCGCGCCGTCGATCCAGACCAGGGCCTCGCCGTCCGGGCGCAGCACGATGCCCTCTATGCGCCGTGGTGGGGGTGGCGGGGCCAGGGCAGGCGCCTGTATGTCGGGCGTGGGGCAGGGTGGCGGTGGGGCGAGTTCGCCCGGAGGCCGCACGCCGGGGGCAGCGGCGGCTTCGATCAATGGCAAAGGCGCGAACTCGGGCTCGAGCGGTGGCGGGGGCGGCGGCTCGGGCGCCACGGCCGGGGGGCGACGGGCATCAACGGCAGCGGCCGCGAGCGCCGCGTTTTCGGCGTACCACGCTCCGCCTGCGATCACGGTGGACGCGACCAGGCTGGCGAGCGCCAGCGTGCGCGCATCGAAGGATAGTCGATTGCCGGGTGTCGGCGCCGGCGGCCAGCCCAGGCCGGCAGGTGCCTCCTGCAAGGCGCGCGCGAGGAGCCTGTCGAAGCCGGATTGCGCGGGCGCCGTGTCGTCGTCGGACCCTGGGATGGCGGGAAGGGGCAAGGGCACAAAGGCGAGTGCGCCGCCTGCGCCATCCGCACCGACAGCAGGCTCCGGCCTCAGGAGGCGTGCATCAGCCGGTTCAATCACCCTGACCGTCACGGGCTTGTCGCCCGGCAGGCGGTGCTGGGCCTGCAGGTAGTCGCGGGTGCGCTCGATCTCCTCCAGCCATGCTGGCGACTGCGCCGCGTCCGCCAGCGTGCAGCGTGCGACCAGGCGCGAGAAATGCACCAGACCGTCGGCGACCAGGGTGATGCGCAATCCGGCGCGACCGAAGCCGGCGACCAGTTGCGGCCCCGCTGTCGCGGCAGACTTGCCCTGGAGGGTGGCGAGCGCGGCTGGAATCAGGTTCGCCGCTGGAATCAGGCGCGTGATGCGGGTGCCACTCGCGCGCACCGCGTCGAGCCACGGACGCAATTCGTCCGTGCGCTCGAGGCCCGCGAACAGGATGCGCTCGAGGCCCGTGCGACCGTCGGGCGAAGGACCGAGCGACCATGCCCGGGCGAACCCGGGGGGCGGAAACCAGGCCGCCATGCGCCGGGTGATGAGCGCCTTGCGATCTGCGCCGCGCACGCGCGGCAGGTCCTCGATCTCGTAAGCCTCGTCGGCAAGGTTAACGAGGATGCGGCATGGCTCGCGACGCGCGCGTCGGGCAAGCCAGTCCTGCAGCGCTGCCGCCTCGCCAGGGCCGAAGCCGGCCACCCGGAGAAGTGTCCCGTCATGCATTTGCCATGCTTCGAGGCCAAGCGTGTCGATCGCCAGCAGGAGCGCTCTGTGGAACATCGGCTTACACCGGCAGGCGGGTGATGATGTCGTAGATCGGGCCGAGCACCGCGCTTGCGATCCACAGCAGCAGGCCACCCATCAGGATCGTCAGTGCGGGTTCGGCTGCGGCCTGCAGACGGGCGATGCCTTCGGCCACGTCGCGCTGATACAGGCTTGCGACTTTGTCCAGTGCCTGATCGAGGGCGCCGGTGTGCTCGCCGAGGCGGAGCATGCGGGTGACCAGGGACGGGAACACCTGCGCCGCCTCGAACGCTGCGGACATCGACTGCCCTTGCTCGATGCCATGACGTGCGGCGCGCAGGCCCTCGCGCACGGCAAGATTGCCGGTGACGTCCTCGCTCGCCCGCAGCGCGTCGATGATGTTGATGCCTGCGGCGTAGAGGGTGGCGACCAGCGCGGCGAAGCGTGCCAGGGCCAGCTTGTGCAGGATGGCGCCGATCAGCGGCAGGCGCATGCGCAGTGCATGAGTGCGGATGCGCAGCGTCTCGGAGCGCGCCAACGCGTGTGCGCCGATCGCCAGTGCGCAAGCCAGCACAAGCAGCATCGCCCCGCCCCAGTCGCGCACCGCCTGCGACACGCCGACCAGCAGGCGCGTCTGCAGCGGCAGGGACTGTCCGCTACTGCGCAACAGTTTCTCCACCTCGGGGACGACCTGGGTCAGCGCGACCACGATCGCGAGCAGCAGGATGCCGGCGACGATCGCGGGATACAGGCTGATGCGGCGCGCGTGAGCGGCGAGCGCCTCTTCCTGCGCCAGGGTCGCGCCGATGTCCCGCACCGCCATCGGCAGCCGGCCGGCCGTCTCGCCGGCGCGCAGCAGGCTGACGGCCACCGGAGAGAAGGCCTGCGGCTGGCGTGCAGCCGCGTCCGACAGGGGGCGGCCGCGCTCGACGTCGGTGAGCAGTGCGGCGATCATGCGCTGCAGGCGGGGCTCGGTCACCGCATCGCGCAGGGCGGTCAGGCTCTCGAAGGGCGGTACGCCGGCCTCGAGCAGTTGCTCGAGATGGAAGCAGAAGGTGATCAGCTCCCGGCGCGGGATGCGCGCTGTGCGCAGCGGGGTCGCCCGGCGCGGTCGGGCAGTGAGCAGCAGCAGGCCTTGGGCGCGCAGCCGGTGCTCCAGCTCGACCAGATCGTCGGCATCGAGCTCGCCGCGCATGCGGCGGCCGTCCTCGGCGAGGGCGCGGTAGCGAAAGCAGCTCATGCGCGCTCGACCGGGTTGCTGGCCGCAGCCGTCAGCGCCGACAGATCGACGACGCGTGCAAGTTCGCGCACGCTGGTGCTGCCGTCGAGCACGCGCCGCACGCCGTCCTCGGCAAGGCTGCGAAAGCCTTTGCGCCGGGCCGCGGCGCGTAGCTCGGCCGTGTGTGCCCGGCGCGCGACGAGCTCGTCGAGCTCGGGGTCGATGGGGAGCATCTCGGTGATCGCGAGCCGGCCCCGGTAGCCGCGAAAGTCGCAGGCCGGGCAGCCAACGGCCTGGTAGAGCTCGAGCGGCGTCGTGTCGGCCGGCAGGCCGAGGCGGGCGAGGTCGTCTGCGCTGGCGCGGGCGGGCGTGCGGCAGCTCGGGCACAGCCGGCGCAGCAGACGCTGGGACAGGAGACCGGTCAGGTTGCCAGCGAGCAGTTCGGGCGCCAGGCCGATCTCCACCAGGCGTGGAATCGCGCCGAAAACCGAGTTGGCGTGCAGGGTGGCGAACACCTGGTGGCCGGTCAGGGCCGCGCGCAGCGCCATGGTGGCGGTGTCGGCGTCGCGGATCTCGCCGATCAGGATCACGTCCGGGTCCTGGCGCAGCAGCGCGCGCACGCCGTCTGCGAAGTCGAGGCGCGAGGCCTCGCCCACCTGGGTCTGGCGGATCATCGCCAGCGGATACTCGACCGGGTCCTCCAGGGTCATGACGTTTACCGCTTCGGTGCTGAGGTGGTTGAGGATCGAGTACAGCGTGGTGGTCTTGCCGCTGCCGGTGGGGCCCACCACCAGCACCAGGCCCTCGGGGCGGGCGAGGATGCGCGCCAGATCGTCCGCCTGCGCGGGCGTGAGGCCGAGCGCCGCGAGCGGGACGATGCCCTTGTCGCGATCGAGGATGCGCAGCACGATGTTCTCGCCGTGCAGCGTCGGCTGGGTGGCGACGCGGAAGTCGACCGGCCGCCCGCCGATCGCGACGCTGATGCGCCCGTCCTGCGGTGTGCGCGACTCGGCGATGTCCATGCCGGCGAGCACCTTGAGGCGGACGGCGAGCTCGGGCCAGCACCCACGATGCAGCGCGCGCACCTGACGCAGCGCACCGTCGATGCGGTGACGGATGCGCAGGAAGCCGGCTTCCGGCTCGAAGTGCAGGTCGGAGGCGCCGCGTGAGGCGGCATCGGCGAGCAGCGCATCGACCAGGCGCACGACGAGCTGCGGGTCGCGCGCCGCCGTCCCGCCGCTGTTGCGTTGCTCGAGCGCGCGCACGAGCTCTTCGATCGAGTTCGCCTGTCCGTAGTGCTGGTCGATCGCGCGCCCGAGCTCGCCGTCGCCAGCCAACCGCAGCTCGATGTGCATGTCCGGCCCGAGTTCGGCGCGCAGGCGGTCGAGGGCGACGATGTCGTGGGCGTCGGCCATGGCCACGATCAGCCGGTGGCGGGCGGCGTCGTACTGCAGCGGCAGGAGGCGGTGGCGGCGCGCCAGGGCATGTGGCACGCGTGCAATGGCATCGGGATCGGCGAGGGCGGCACCCAGATCCACGCAGGGCAGGCCGCTGCGCGCGGCGAGCACTTCGCGCAGCGCGGCCTCGCTGACGAAGCCGAGCTGGACCAGCACATGGCCGAGCGGCTGGCGGCGCTCGAGCTGTTCGTGGAGGGCAATGCGCAGCTGGTCTTCACCGATGAGGCCGGCGGCAAGCAGGGTCTGGCCGATGGGCAAGGGCGCGTTCATGGCAGGCGGTCGTTCGAGGGGATGGGCGCGTCAGAAGCGGGGTTGGTAGGTACCAGCAGCGGTCGCAGCGGCATGTGCGGGAAGTTGCGCTGTCCGGGTGAGGGGGCGTCGGTGAGGAAGTCGTCGTCGGGCAG
>DMCZ01000151.1:8947-12295 GCA_003446655.1 Thauera sp.
ACCACCGGCAGGTCGCCCAACAGCGGGATGCGGCCGGTGTCGTGATCGACGCGATCCTCCATCAGCCCGCCGAGCACTGCGATCTCGCCGCTGCGCAGGCGCAGCATGGATTCGATCTCGCGCGTCCGGATCTGCGGTACGCGGTTGGGGATGTTGCCCAGCGAGGGGTTGGGGTCGTCCTTGAAGCCGGAGATGCCCGAGATCGTCGGACGCACGTTGAGCGTGATCTCGCCCTCGGCGGAGATCTGCGGGGTGACCGACATGACCATGCCCACCGAAACCGACTGCGGCGTCGTCGTCGCGGTGATGCGCGCCTGCTTGCGGTCGTCGTACTCGGTGGTGGTGCTGTCGACCAGGAAGTAGACAACCTCCTCGACCACCTTGAGCATCGCGGTCTGGTTGTTGAGCACCGACAGCCGCGGGCTGGAGAGCACCTTGACGGTGCCGAAGGTCTCCAGCAGCTCGAGCCGCACGTCATTGTTCGCCGACAGGTAGGACACGGTGGGCTGGCCGGGCATCGCGTCGCCGCTGCCGCGCGGGCGGATGTTCCAGCCCGGCACGCCGATGCGCGTCCAGTCGATGCCCTGGCGGTAGCCATCGGCGAGGGTGACCTCGACGATGGTGGCCTCGATCATCACCTGCCGCCGCGCGGCGTGCTGCACGCTGCCGAGGAAGGCGCGCAGGTTCTCGTGCTGGCGGGCGGTGGCGCGCACCATCAGCACGCCGCTTTCGCGGTTGATCATGACGTCCGCGCTGCGGCAGGCGGTCGCGGCGTCGTTGCCGTTGCCGCAGCCACGTCCGCCCGGCGCGGCCAGGATGCTGACCAGGTTGGCTTCGAGTGCAGCCCAGAGATCATTGCTGGCGCGGGTCTCGATCTGGGTGACCGAGGTGTTGCCGGCACCGTTGCCCGCACCCTGTCCGGCGGTGCCGGTGGTGGCGATCTGCGTGCTGGTGGCGACGGTGCCGCGCATGTCGCGGCTGAGATTCACGTAATCGAGCGCATAGCTGCGGATCACCGGGGTGTCGGGGCGGACGGTGAGATGCCGGCCGTCGAGTTCGTAGCGGATGTCTGCCTGGCGTGCGATGCGGGCGAGCAGCGCATGCAGGGGCTGCTCCTGCGCGCGCAAGGTGACGCTGCCGGCGATGCCGGCGTGCAGGTCCAGTTCGAGGCCGGCGTCGCGCCCGATCGCGAGCAGCAGGTCCGCGACCGGGATGTCGCGCACGTCGAGGGAGTAAGTCCGCTCGGGCTGACGCGAAGCCGGGTTGAAGGAAGACGCGCCCGGCGGCGCGGACGGCGTGCTCGCCGGGGCTGCAACACGAAGGGCGGCGCCGTGGGTGCCGTCGGCGACTTGTTCGTCCCCCGGGGGCATGGACGGCGCCGGCCGGAATGAGCCTGCCGCACGCGCATTCAGGTGACCGGGCGTGGCGGGGGCTGGCTCGAGGGTGGAGCAGGCGCCCGCGGTGAACGCGGTCGAGATGAGGAGAAATAGTGTGTTCCGGCGAAGCATCCGATAATGCTAAATGGATGTTAATGAAATGTGAATATGTCTAAGTAATTTTTTGGATGGCTGTGGGTGCGGATATCCTGGGCCGCAAGTGTCTGGAGCAGAACGCATCTCAAGCGGGACGCTCGCGATCGTGCCCCTTGTTGCATTGCAGCAACCGCAGGCAAAAAGAGCGCCGCCTCTGCTATGATTCACAGTTTTTCAACTCGCCCGATCCCTGTGTCCACGGCTGCTGAACAGACTTCCCCGCTGGTCTCCCTGCGCGACGTGCGCTTCGCCTACGGCGAGCGCGAGGTCCTGCGCGGCATCGACCTGAGCGTGCATCGCGGCCAGGTGGTCGCCATCATGGGCGGCAGCGGCTGCGGCAAGACCACCTTGCTGCGCCTGATCGGCGGCCAGCTGCGCGCCACCGGCGGCACGGTCGAGGTCGAGGGGCGCGACGTGGCGCGCCTGTCGGGCAGGGCGCTGTACGCGCTGCGCCGGCGCATGGGCATGCTGTTCCAGTTCGGTGCGCTGTTCACCGACATGAGCGTGCATGACAACGTCGCCTTCCCCTTGCGCGAGCACACCGACCTGCCGGCGGACATGATCCACGACCTGGTGCTGATGAAGCTGCAGGCGGTGGGGCTGCGCGGCGCCGCGAAGCTGCACCCGAACGAGCTCTCGGGCGGCATGGCACGGCGGGTGGCGCTGGCGCGCGCGGTGGCGCTCGACCCGATGCTGATCCTGTACGACGAGCCCTTCGCCGGCCTCGACCCGATCTCGCTCGGCATCATCGGCCAGCTCATCCGCAAGCTCAACGATGCACTCGGTGCGAGTTCGGTGATGGTCACCCACGACGTGCACGAGTCGCTCGCCATCGTCGATTACATCTATTTCGTGTCCGACGGCCGCATCGTCGCCCAGGGCACGCCGGCAGAGATCCGCGCCTCGAGCGACCCCTTCGTGCATCAGTTCGTCCACGCCGAGGCCGACGGTCCGGTGCCTTTCCACTATCCGGCGCCGCCGATCGACAGCCTGGTGGGCGGGGAGGTGGCATGAACGCGATCGCCTCTGCGCTGCGCCGCATCGGCGCGCTGACCATCGACGGCATCTGGCGGCTGGGCTTTGCGACCCGCTTCCTGCTCGCCGTGCTGATGAACTCCTGGCAGTCGCTGCGCCGCATCCACCTCACCATCCGTGAGCTGTACTTCAGCGGCGTGCTGTCGCTGCTGATCATCATGGTCTCGGGTCTCTTCGTCGGCCTCGTGCTCGGCCTGCAGGGCTACGACATCCTGCAGCGCTACGGCTCGGCTGACGCGGTGGGCGTTATGGTGGCGCTGTCGCTGCTGCGCGAGCTCGGGCCGGTGATCGCCGCGCTGCTGTTCGCCAGCCGCGCCGGCTCGGCGATCACCGCCGAGATCGGCCTGATGAAGACCACCGAGCAGCTGAAGGCGATGGACATGATGGCGGTCAACCCGATCGCCCGCGTGGTCGCGCCGCGCTTCTGGGGCGGCGTGCTGTCGATGCCGCTGCTGGCGGCGCTGTTCTCGGCGATGGGCATCTTCGGCGGCTGGCTGATCACCGTGGTGGTGATCGGTGTCGACGACGGCGCGTTCTGGTCGCAGATGCAGGCCGCGGTCGAATTCGAATACGACGTGATGAACGGCGTGATCAAGTCCGCGGTCTTCGGTACGGTGGTGTCGCTGATCGCGGTGTTCGAAGGCTACGATTGCCAGCCGACCGCCGAGGGCGTGTCGCGCGCGATCACCCGTACCGTCGTCACGTCGGCGCTGGCCATCCTGGCGCTGGACTTCGTGCTTACCTCTTTCATGTTCCGGGGTTGATGATGAGTCGTACCGCG
>DMCZ01000151.1:12519-16185 GCA_003446655.1 Thauera sp.
CAGATCTACCGCGCCGTGGTCGAGCTCGAGATCGACAAGCGCTACGCCTTCCCCGCAGACACCACGGCGTCGATCCTGACCTCGGGCTTGCTCGGCGAGCAGTACGTGGGGCTGGAAGCCGGTGCCGACAGCGCCATGCTCGAGAACGGCGACCGCGTGCTGATTACCCAGTCCGCAGTCGTGCTCGAGAAGCTGATCGGCCAGTTCATGTTCGACCGCGCCGCCGATGCGCCGCCGGCGCAGTAAGGCGCCCAGGACTTCCGGAGAAAACAACAATGCAAAATGTCTTCCGTTCCTCCCGTGTCGGCATGGCCGTCGCCGCGCTGGCGGCTGCGTTGCTGGCCGGCTGTGCAACCACCGGCAACCCTGACGACCCGCTCGAGGGCTACAACCGCGCGATGTTCAGCTTCAACGACCAGGTCGACAAGATCGTCGTGAAGCCCGCGGCGCAGGTCTACGAGGCGGTGCTGCCGAGCCCGGTGCGCACCGGCGTGGGCAATGTGCTCGGTAACCTCGGCGACCCGTGGATCGCGCTCAACAACATGCTGCAGGGCAAGTTCGCCGAAGGCATGAGCGACCTGATGCGCTTCGCGCTCAACTCCACCTGGGGCCTGCTCGGCCTGCTCGACATCGCCAGCGAGGCGGGGCTGCCCAAGCATGACGAGGATCTTGGTCAGACGCTCGGCCGCTGGGGCGTGGGCGAGGGCGCCT
The DNA here is from genome assembly GCA_003446655.1 of Thauera sp. Taxonomy (GTDB): domain Bacteria; phylum Pseudomonadota; class Gammaproteobacteria; order Burkholderiales; family Rhodocyclaceae; genus Thauera. Next base: position 13,231 of record DMCZ01000151.1, read on the forward strand.
ACATCGTGCTGCCCTTCTTCGGGCCGCGCACGGTGCGCGACGCGGTGGCCTTGCCCGCCGACTTCATGGCCAACGAGCCGTTCAGCATCGATCACGTGGCGACGCGCAACACGGTGCTGGGCACGCGGATCGTGCACGGGCGCTCGGTGCTGCTCGGCGCCGACCGCACGCTCGAGGATGCTGCGCTCGATCGCTACGCCTTCGTGCGCGACTTCTATCTCGAACAACGCCGTTACAAGGTCAGCGATGGCCAGCGGGAGCGGGTGTACGAAGATTTCGACGAGCAGTCCGCCGCGCCGCTGGGCGACGAGGTGGACACCGCTGCCGCTGCAGCGGTCGAGCGTCTCGAGCTCGTCGGCATCGGCGACCTGGACTTCGTCCGCATGACTGCACCGTCAACCTACGAAAACTAAGCAAAAGACATGAACAGACTGCTGAACCGCTTCTTCCTCCCATTGTTGTGCCTGCTGTTCTCCGGCGCCCTGTCCGCAGCGGCCGATGTCAAGGCGCCGGACGTGCTGGTCAAGGACGTCACCAACGAGGTGCTGGAGATCGTGCGCGCCGACAAGGCGATCCAGGCCGGCGACACCAAGCGCGTGATCGAGCTGGTCGACGCGAAGGTGCTGCCGCACTTCGACTTCCGGCGCATGACCATGCTCGCGGTCGGTCGCGACTGGCGTCAGGCCTCGCCCGAGCAGCAGGGCAGGCTGACTGACGCCTTCCGCACCCTGCTCGTGCGCACCTACTCGAACGCGCTGACCCAGTATCGCGACCAGCGCATCGAGTTCCGGCCCTCGCGCTTCGCGCCGGCCGACACGCGCGTGCAGGTCCGCACCGAAGTCATCCAGGCCGGTGCCCAGCCGGTGGGCATCGACTACATGCTCGAGAAGGGCGAACAGGGCTGGAAGGTGTTCGACGTCATCGTCGCCGGTGTGAGCCTGGTCACCAACTACCGCAGCAGCTTCGGGCAGGAGATCAGCCGCGGCGGCATCGATGGCCTGATCAAGTCGCTCGAGGACCGTAACCGCGCGCTCGCCGAGCAGCATGGTCTGCAGCACGCCGACGGCGGTCGCGGCGCATGAGCGCGGCGGAGCAGGCGCAGGTGTTTGCGCCAACCGGCGAGCTGACCATGGTGTCAGCGCCGGCGGTGCTCGAGGAAGGCAGGCGACTGCTGCGCGCGGGCGACCTGGTGGTGGATTTCGCTGCCGTCACGGTTGCGGATTCGGCTGCGCTGGCCTTGCTGCTGGACTGGATGCGCAGTGCGCGCGCGACGGGGAATCGGATGTCGGTGCGCAATCTGCCCGCCTCGATGGTGAGTCTCGCCGCCCTCTACGACATCGACTCTCTGCTTCCGCAGGAGTGCGCGCGATGACCGTGCCGGCGATCCGCATCCACGGTGTGACCAAGCACTATGGCGCCTTGAAGGCACTCGGCGGGGTCGATCTCGAAGTCGGTCAGGGCGAGTTCTTCGGCCTCCTGGGGCCCAATGGCGCAGGCAAGACCACGTTGATCTCGGCGCTTTCGGGGCTCGTCCGGCCCGACAGCGGTTCGCTCGAGATCATGGGCCATGACGTCGTCGATGATTACCGCAACGCCCGCCGCAACCTCGGCGTGGTGCCGCAGGAGCTCGTCTTCGACCCCTTCTTCTCCGTGCGAGAATTGCTGCGCATCCAGTCGGGATATTTCGGCATTCGCAGCAACGACGACTGGATCGACGAGATCCTCGCCAGCCTCGATCTGACCCACAAGGCGCAGGAGAACATGCGTGCGCTGTCCGGGGGCATGAAGCGGCGCGTGCTGGTTGCGCAGGCGCTGGTGCACCGGCCGCCGGTGATCGTGCTCGACGAGCCTACCGCAGGGGTGGACGTCGAACTGCGGCAGGGGCTGTGGCAGTTCATCCGCAAGCTCAACCGCGATGGGCACACGATCGTGCTCACCACGCACTACCTGGAAGAAGCCGAGACCCTGTGCGGGCGGATCGCCATGCTCAAGGCCGGCAAGGTCGTCGCCCTCGACACCACCGAGAACCTGCTGCGCCGCTTCGCCACCCACAGCCTGCGTGTCCGGCTCGACCACCCCGAGCGCGCTGCTGCGCTCGGCGGTGTCGCGGGCGAAGGCGGCTGGGTCGAGTTCGGTTTCGACAGCTATGCGGACGTCGAGATGCTGCTTGCCCGTGTGCGTGATGCGCAGGCTGGCCTCACCGAGATGCAACTCGGCGAGCCGGACCTCGAGCGCGTCTTCGTCGAGGTCATGAATCGTGCCTGAGCCTATTTCCTCCCCACACACCCCGACGGCGCGCCCGCGCATCGAGCCGATGCCGCCCGAGTCGGCGCTGACCGGGTTTCGCACCCTGCTCTACAAGGAGACGCTGCGCTTCTGGAAGGTCAGCTTCCAGACCGTCGCCGCGCCGGTGCTGAACGCGCTGCTGTTCCTGCTGATCTTCTCGCACGTACTCGATCGCCATGTGACGGTCTATGGCGAAGTCGCCTACACCAGCTTTCTGGTGCCCGGCCTGGTGATGATGTCGGTGCTGCAGAACGCCTTCGCCAACAGTTCGTCCTCGCTGATCCAGAGCAAGATCACCGGCAACATCATCTTCGTGCTGCTGCCGCCGCTGTCCTACCGTGAGTTCTACGCCGCCTACGTCATCGCGTCGACCCTGCGCGGGCTGATGGTGGGGGCCGGCGTGCTGGCGGTGTCGGCGCTCTTCGTCGAGGTGCCGATGGCCAATCCGCTGTGGGTGCTCGCCTTCGCGGTGCTGGGCGGCGTCATCCTCGGTTCGTTCGGCGTCATCGCCGGCATCTGGGCGGACAAGTTCGACCAGCTCGCGGCCTTCCAGAACTTCCTGATCATGCCGCTCACGATGCTGTCGGGCGTGTTCTATTCGATTCATTCGCTGCCGCAGTTCTGGCAGGACGTGTCGCATTTCAACCCGTTCTTCTTCATGATCGACGG
>DMCZ01000064.1 GCA_003446655.1 Thauera sp.
AGATGTGTATAAGAGACAGATCCGGAACAACTCAAGGGACGGCTGACGGTGATGGTCGCCAACCTCGCGCCGCGCAAGATGAAGTTCGGCATGAGCGAGGGCATGGTGCTCGCCGCCTCCGACGCCGACGGCAGGACGCCCGGCCTCTTCATCCTGTCACCCGACGCCGGGGCGCTGCCCGGCATGAAGGTGAAGTGACCCCGTCCCGGTAGCCCCCATGCCGCTCACGCCCTCGAAACGCTGGATCGTCCTGCATCACGCGGGTCGAGGGTGACCGTCTCCGCCGTCCGCGCCTGCCCTCGCATCGAGGGCGGCGCCGTCCGGGCCTCGCGCCCCGTCCTGTTCAAGTACGACGCAGCGGAGACACCATGAAACTCGAATTCCGTCCCAAGCTCTTCGACACCCTGCCCGGCTACGGCCGCGCAGCCTTCGCCGGCGACCTTTCGGCCGGCATCACCGTCGGCGTGCTCGCGCTGCCGCTGGCGATGGCCTTCGCGATCGCCTCCGGCATGTCGCCCACCGCCGGCATCTGGACCGCGATCGTCGCCGGCTTCCTGATCGCGCTGCTGGGCGGCTCGAAGGTGCAGATCGGCGGTCCTACCGGCGCCTTCATCCCGATCATCTACGCCATCGTCGCCGACCTCGGCGTGCAGAACCTGCTGATCGCCACGATGATGTCGGGCGTGCTGCTGTTCGCGATGGGCGCGCTGCGCCTGGGGAGCATGATCCGCTTCATCCCGCTGTCGGTGGTCATCGGCTTCACCAACGGCATCGCGGTGGTGATCTTCATCTCGCAGATCAAGGACTTCCTCGGCCTCAAGATCGACAACCTGCCGGGCGAGTTCTTCGCCAAGATGGGCGCGCTGATCGCGGCGCTGCCGACCATCGATCTGCCCACGGTGGCGGTCGCCGTCGTGTCGCTGGCGATCCTGGTGGCGTGGAACCGGCTGGCGGTGAGGCGCGCCTGGATGCGCCGCCTGCCCGGTCCGCTGGCGGTGCTGATCCTGATGACCGCGCTCAATGCGCTCGTCGCCTTGCCGGTGGACACCATCGGCAGCCGCTTCGGCGGCATCCCGCAGCAGGTCCCCGCCTTCGGCCTGCCCGAGCTCAGCCTGTCGGCGCTCGGCAAGCTGATCGCGCCGGCGATCACGATCGCGCTGCTGGGGGCGATCGAGTCGCTGCTGTCCGCCCGCGTCGCCGACAGCCAGATCGACGACCGCCACGATCCCAACCAGGAGCTGATGGCGCAAGGCATCGCCAACGTCGCCGCGCCGCTTTTCGGCGGCTTCGCCGCCACCGGCGCGATCGCGCGCACCGCCACCAACATCCGCACCGGCGGGCGCACGCCGGTCGCCGGCATGATCCACGCCGGCGTGCTGCTGGCGATCGTGCTCGCGCTCGCCCCTGCCGCCAGCCACATCCCGCTCGCCACGCTGTCGGCGATCGTGGTCATGGTGTCGATCAACATGGGTGAATGGCACGCCTTCGCGCCGCGGGAACTGGCGCGCTATTCGCTGCAGTACCGCACCATCCTGCTCGGCACCTTCCTGGTCACGGTGGTGTTCGACCTCACGCTGGCGGTCGAGATCGGCATGGTGCTGGCGAGCCTGTTCTTCATGTACCGCATGTCAGATCTCACCCGCATCGAGCGCATCGCGCTGCCCGAGCTCGACGGCGCCGAGACGCAGCTGCGCGCGGACGGCACGCCGCGCGTGCTGGCCTACAAGTTGAGCGGCAGCCTGTTCTTCGGGGCCGCCAACAAGCTGGAGAACCTGCTGCTGATGCAGGACGGCCATCCCGACGTGGTGATCCTCGACATGGACCGTGTGATCAGTCTCGACACCACCGGGCTCGACATCCTTCAGACCCTGCACCGCAACCTCAACAAACGCGGCGCCCACCTGATCCTGTGCCACCTCGGCTCACAGCCTGGTTCGATCGTGTTCCGCTCAGGCTTCCTGGACAAGTTGGGCGACGACAACATCACCGCCACGCTCGAAGAGGCCGTCGCCCGCGCGCGCCTGCTGGGCGGCAAGGAACCGGAGATCGCCTATGCCTGAACCAGCCGATGCCGGCGCCAGCCCCGCGGTCGCCCGCCTGCTGCGGATCCACGGCCGCGTGCAGGGCGTGTGGTATCGCGCCAGCGCGCAGGCCGAGGCGTCGCGGCTGGGCCTCGCGGGCTGGGTGCGCAACCGCAGCGACGGCAGCGTCGGGGCGCTCGCAGTCGGCCGCCACAGCCATGTCGAGGCCTTCATCGCGTGGGCGCATCAGGGGCCGCCCAAGGCGCAGGTGTCGCGCGTCGAGGTGATCGAAACCGGGGTGGAGGCGCTCAGCGGCTTCGAACAGCGACCGACGGCCTGAGCGTCGCGCGCACCGCCGGCCACCGGGGTGCGCGCCCGCCACTGTCCTGCTATAATGGCAAGTGTCTGAAATAAATAAATATTCAGCCATTCACCCGCACCCCACGGGCCCGACCGAATCCCCACCCCACATCGAGATGAGCCATACCGACTCCGTGAGATCCGTCATGCGCCTTGTGCAGGCGCATGTCCGGCCCCGGCCCCGATAGCCCGCCCAGGGCGAAGATCGGCAGGCCGGGGCGTCTGAGTGCTTTCCTCCCTCATCTCACAGGTCATGCCATGAATCTCGCCTTGCTTGAAGGCGCCCGCCCGCGATTCGCCGGAGCGCTGCGCCGCCCCTCCACCCGCCTCCCGGCTCCTCGCATCCCTCGCCGACCGCATGCGCAGCGCGGCCGGTCAACGGCCGGACGGCCTGGCCACCCGCATGCCAGCGGCGCCGAGGCCGCAAGGGAGGCGAGATGAAGACGCCCGAACCCACCCCGGTGCTCGCACCCCGGCTGCAGTCCGCGGCCGGACTCGCCCTGCTGGTGCTGACGGCGGTGTTCGCCGAACCGCTGCTCGGCCTGCTGCCGCCCGGCCTGGGCCTGGAGGCCTGGCTCGAACCGCTGCGCAACGCCGCCATCGCCCTGGCGATGTTCGCGGGCGCCCACCTCGTCCATTCGCTGGTGGCGGCCCGGCTCGCCCAGCGCCGCAAGGGTCAGCGGCCGGTGCCCAAGGTCCTGCTCGACCTGTTCAGGGTGTTCCTGTTCGCGCTCGCGCTGCTGGTCGCCCTGTCCCTGCTGTTCCGCCAGGATCTGTCGGGCATCCTCACCGGTTCGGGCCTGGTGCTGGCGGTGCTCGGCTTCGCCATCCGCAACGTCGTCGCCGACACCTTGTCGGGGATCGCGCTCGGCATCGAGGCGCCGTTCCGCATGGGCGACTGGGTGCGGATCGAGACCCTGGCGCAGGGGCGGGTGCAGGAGATCGGCTGGCGGACGACGCGGCTCGTGACCCGCGACAGCACCTACGTGATCCTGCCCAACAGCCAGATCTCGCGCCAGCGCATCACCAACTTCAGCGCGCCGCGCAAGGAATACCGGGACCACGCCGAACTCACCCTGCCGGTGGACCTCCCGGTGGCCGAAGCCAAGGCCCTGATCCTCGAGGCGCTGCAGGGCGCGGAGAGCATCGCCAGCGACCGGCCGCCGGAAGCCCAGGTCGCGCACTATGGGCCCCAGGGCATCACCTACCGGGTGAAGTACTGGGTGCCGCAGCACGACCGCGAACCGATCTGCCGCAACGAGGTGTTCAGTCTGATCGATGCCGCGCTGCGGGCACGGGGTACCCCGCTTGCGCAAGCGCCCGCCCCCTGCGGCCCGTGCAAGGCCGAGCGCGAGCAGGCCCCGCTGTGAAACCGGGCCCGCCCGCTCAGGGGTAGAGCACCTCGACCGCCTCCGGCGGCAGCCACTCGCGCAGGCTCTCGAGCAGGGCGTCGTCCAGCCGCACCCGCCATTCGTCGCCCAGGGGCAGTTCCGCCTCCGCGCTCGCGTTGCGGTAGCTGACGCGGATCGGGCAGCCGCCCTCGCGGAAGGGCTCGAGCAGGGTCTGCAGCTTGCCGGCGGCACTCACCGCGCCGCCCGCCGCCGCCACTTCGCCGTTGATGCGCAGGGCGAGGGCGCGGGCGAAGCGGCCGCGCGCCTCGCCCAGCGTCAGGATGCGGTCGGCGATGATGCGCAGGCCGCCCGAGAAGTCATCGTTACTGACCTTGGCCTCGACCACGACCACCTCGTCGGTGACGATCTTGCCGCGGCTCGCGTCCAGCACCTCGGAATACACCGTGAGCTCGCGCGGCTCGGTGCCGTCGTCGATCTGCACGAAGGCCATCTTGCCGCGGTTGCCGACCTTGGTGCGCTGCTCCATGACCACCCCGGCCAGCATGGTGATGTCGCGCGAGGGTTCGAGCTGGGCCAGCGTGCGGCGCACGAAGCGGCGCACCTCGGGCTTGAAGGCGTTGAACGGATGGCCGGAGAGGAAGAAGCCGATCGCGAGCTTTTCTTCCTTGAGCCGCTCACGCTCGGTCCATGCGCGGATCCTGGCAAACTCGGGCGCCGCGCCCGCGGCCTCGGGCATGAGGTCGAAGAGCCCGCCCTGCATCGCGTTGGCCGCCGCCTGCTCGGCCGCCTCCATCGCCAGCGCCACCGTCGCCATCAGCTGCGCGCGGTCCAGGCCGGCGTGGCCGGGGAGCGTGTCCATGGCGCCGGCGCGGATCAGCGCCTCGATGACGCGGCGGTTCACCATGCGGCGGTCGACCCGCTCGCAGAAATCGAACAGGTCGCGGAAGTCGCCGCCCCTCTGCCGCGCCGCCAGGATCGCGCGCACCGCCGGCTCGCCCACGCCCTTGACCGCGCCGAGTCCGTAGCGGATGGTCTTGCGATCCACCGGAACGAAACGGTAGTCGGAGGCGTTCACGTCCGGCGGCAGCACCACGATGCCGTTGGCGACGGTGTCCTCGTAGAAGATCTTGACCGTATCGGTGTTGTCCAGGTCGGACGACATCGTCGCTGCCATGAAGGCCGCGCAGTGGTGCGCCTTGAGCCAGGCGGTGTGGTAAGTGACGACCGCGTAGGCCGCGGTGTGCGACTTGTTGAAGCCGTACTCCGCGAACTTGGTCATCAGGTCGAAGAGCTGCTCGGCGAGCGCCGGGTCGTAGCCCTTCTGCTTGGCGCCCTCGGCGATGGTGGCGCGATGCTTGGCCATCTCCTCGGGCTTCTTCTTGCCCATCGCGCGCCGCAGCATGTCGGCGCCGCCCAG
>DMCZ01000096.1 GCA_003446655.1 Thauera sp.
CGAGCCCAGGTCGGGGAGCCAGCAACACCAAGCAGAGAAGCCAATCCTCCGGGGTTGGCTTTTTTGTTGGTCGCCGCACAACGAAGACGTCACTGGCGACCTGCCGGAAACGCGAGTTCGTCGCCGGAGACTTCAAGCTCTCCATCCATTGCGCGGCCGATGACCGGCTGAAACACGACGCGTCCGAGCGGCACGACCTGAATTTGCAGCGACTTATCGCCCCGCACTGCCATCGAATCGATACAGCGGAGCGCCGATCACGGAACCGACGTTCGTTGATGCGCTTGCCGCCGGCCTCCGGCGCAGACATGCGCGAGTGCGCGCGCCCCCGCTAGAATCGGACTTCAACATCCCTGCGCCGCAGCCACAGGAGGTAGCGATGAAGCTGATGCGTGTTGCAATCCCCCTCGTGCTTGTTGTTCTTGTGGTGCTGACCGGCTGCGCGACCGCGCGAATGGATAGCCAGTGGGTGGACAGGACCTTTCATGATGGCTTCGGTGCCGGAAGCCGGGTGTTTGTCGCCTGCGAGACCGGCGATGACAGCCTGCGCCGCCTGTGCGAGGACGCTTGGGTCCAGCGCATGCGTTCCGAAGGCATCGTGGTGATCCGGAGCTACGCGCCGGGCGGCGTGGCGGGCGAGGCCATCGGCAACGCCGAGCTCGTCGAGCGCGCGGCGCGCGCCACCAGCGCGACTGCAATGATCCGGATGAAGCTCGCGACGGGCAGCCACCCGGTATTCCAGCCCGGCCCCCAGGTCGGTTTCGGCATCGGAGGCGGCAGTGGCGGTTTCAGTTACGGCGGGATCGGGATCTCGATGCCGATCGGCGGTGGCAGCGTGAGCCCGCGCCGGGAGATGGCCTCGAGTACCACGCTGACGGACCTGCACCGCGGCTCGGTGGTGTGGTCGGGTGGCGCACGCGCCCAGGTCGACGGCGACGCCGGCATTCAGGTGTCGGCGCTCGCGCGCGTCACCGTGGATGCAATGAAACAGGCGGGCGTGATCCGCTGAGTCCGCGCGGCCATGAAGCTGCCGGTCGCCCTGCTCTTCGCCGTCCTCGCCGCCCTCGTGGCCTCGGGCGTCTCACCCCACGACCGCGGCGTGTGGTGGGCGGAGGTCATGCCGGTGCTGATCGCCGTACCGATCCTCGTCGCCAGCGCGCGGCGCTTCCCGCTGACGCCGCTCGCCTATTGCCTGATCGCCTTCTTCTCGCTGATCCTGATCCTCGGCGGCGCCTACACCTACGCGCGCGTTCCAATTGGTTTCGTGGTGCAGGACTGGTTCGATCTCGCGCGCAATCCCTACGACCGCTTCGGGCACTTCTTTCAGGGCGTCACCCCGGCCATCCTCGGCCGCGAACTGCTGCTGCGCACCTCGCCCCTGCGTCCCGGCAAGTGGCTGTTCTTCCTCGTCACGCTGAGCTGCCTGGGAATCAGCGCGCTCTATGAGCTCGTCGAGTGGGCATCGGCCGAGCTGTGGGCCGGTGGCGCGGTGGAGTTCCTCGGCACGCAGGGCGACCCGTGGGACGCGCAGGCCGACATGCTGATGGCGCTCACCGGCGCGATGCTGGCGCAGTGGCTGCTCGGCGGCATGCACGATCGCCAGCTCGCGCGGCTGGAGCGCGCCAGGGTCGGGACGCAAGTTGGAAGGTGAGGTGTAACGCCTCCGGGAGGAGCGTGAGAGGCTCGCCCCCACGTGCCGGCCTTCACCACCGGACCTCGCCCACGGTGACCGCCCCGCATTGCAGGCGATCACCGTGCAAAGCGCTCAAACCCCGTGCCGGCGCCGGTGCTGCCGCGCCCCCGCCGAACCTTCCGCGTCCGAATACGCATGCCGCGCGGCCGTCATCTCCGCCAGCACGGTCGCCACCTTGTGGTTGAGCGTGCCCTTGGGGATCACGCCCTTGGCATCAGGCTCGCCCGCCTCGACGCCGGTCAGCACGGTCATCGCCTCGTCGACCGTCTTCACCGCATGGATGTGGAAACGCCCGTCGGCGGCGGCCTGCACGACGTCCTCGCGCAACATCAGGTGGCGCACGCTGGCGGCCGGGATCACCACGCCGTGCGAGCCATCCAGCCCGCGTGCCGCGCACAGGTCGAAGAAGCCCTCGATCTTCTCGTTAACGCCGCCGATGACCTGCACCTCGCCGAACTGGTTCACCGAGCCGGTGATCGCAAAGCGCTGCTGGATCGGGATCTGCGTCAGCGCCGACAGCAGCGCGCACAGCTCGGCGAGCGAGGCCGAGTCGCCCTCGACCGGCGCGTACGACTGCTCGAACACCAGGCTCGCAGACAGCGACAGGGGCTGGTGGCGGGCATAGCGCGCGGCGAGGAAGGCAGACAGGATCAGCACGCCCTTGGAGTGGATGGCGCCGCCGAGTTCGGTCTCGCGCTCGATGTCGACCACGTCGCCCTCGCCCATGCGCACCGTGGCGGTGATGCGTACCGGGTGACCGAAGAGCTCGCCGGCGAGCTCCACCACGACCAGGCCGTTGATCTGTCCGGCGCGCTCGCCCTCGGTCGAGATCAGCGTCGTGCCCTCGAGGATGGACTCGCGCACCCGCGTCGGATAACGGTTGCAGCGCCGCTCGCGCGCGGCGAGCGCGTCCTCGACCTCGGCCCGGCTGGTGGCCGACAGCCCCTTGCGGCGGGCATGGAAGTCGGCCTCGCGCATCAGGTCCGAGAGCGCGCGGGTGTTCAGCGACAGGCGGCCCGAGTCCTCCGCCAGGCGCGAGGCTTCCTCGACCAGGCGCGCGACGCCGCTGCGATGCACCGGCAGCAGCTTCGCGCCCCGCGCGAGCAGCGCCATCAGGCGCGCGTACTCGCATTCGTTCTCGGGCGTGCGCGGGATGTCGTCGTTGAAGTCGGCGGCGACCTTGAACAGGTCGGCGAACTCGGGGTCGTGCTCCATCAGCAGGTAATACACCTCGCGGTCACCGATCAGCACCACCTTCAGCGCGCTCGGCACCGCCTCGGGCTCCAGCGTCAACGCGCCGCTCCAGCCCTGCGCCTCGGCCGGCGGCTCGATGCGGATCTCGCCCGCGCGCAGACAGCGCTTGAGGCCTTCCCAGGCGAAGGGCTGCGACAGCAGGCGTTCGGCATCCAGCACCAGATAGCCGCCATTTGCGCGATGCAGGGCGCCGGCGCGGATCAGGTTGAAATGGCTGACCTGGTTGCCCTGCTGCACGATGTGCTCGATGCGGCCGATCAGGTTGCCGTAACCGGGGTTGTTCTCGAACACCACCGGGGCGCCCTGCGAGGCGGCGTGATCGACCAGCAGCTTGACCTGGTAGCGGTGGTAGCGGGTGTTCTCCTCCGGCTCGGGCGCCTCCTCGTCCTCCTCGTCGAGCATGGTGCCGCGTACCGCGCTGTCGAGCACGTCGCGCTCGACAGCGTCGAGGAAGGCCAGCACCTCAGGCAGATCCTCGTGCGCCTCGCGCACCTCGCGCAGCAGGTGGGCGAGCGCGGGGCCGAGCACCTCGCGCTCGGCGCGGTCGATCGACTCGCGCACCGACTTGCGCCAGCCGGGGAAGTCGTTGAGCAGGTCCTCGAGGCGATCGCTCCATTGGCCGATGCGGGCCTCGATCGCCTTGCGCTCATCTTCGGGGAGGGACTCGAAGGCCTCGGGCGACATTGCCTCGCCCTCCCGGGTGGGCGCGAACACGAAACCCTCGGGCGTCTGCAGCAGCGAGATACCTTCGGCGCCGCAGGCCTGGCCGAGCTCGCGCAGCGCCGCCTCCTCGCGCGCCTTGAGCGCGCTCTGCAGCGACTCCACACGCTCGACGTGCGCATCGCTGTCGAGCGCGGCGCCGAGCGCCGGACCCAGATCACGGATGAAGGTCTGCATGCGCGTGCGCAGTGCCCCGCCGCGCCCGGCCGGCAGCGTCAGCAGCCTGGGCCTGAGCGGCTCGTCAAAGTTGTGCAGATAGCACAGGTCGGGCGGGACCGGCTCGCTCGCTGCGCGATCGCGAAGCAGGCGAAAGGTGGTGGCGTGCTTGCCGCTGCCTGCATCGCCGAGCACGAAGACGTGGTAGCCGGTGTGGCCCATCGCCAGGCCGAAGCGGATCGCCTCGACCGCGCGCTCCTGGCCAAGGTCGCCGGCGTGGTCGGAGAGGGAGTCGGTGGTTTCGAAGCTGAAGCAGGCGGGGTCGCAGCGCTTGCGTAATGCCGTTGAAGGCAGCGGCACGAGATCGGCCATGTTTGATTTTTCTCCTGGTGCCAGATTGGCACGGAGCGCAATGATACACCTCGCACTGCAGCCGCCCGAGGCCCCGCCCGGTAAAGACCCGCACCCGCCGAACCTCGTCTTGCGCCGCGCTGTCTACCTGCCGATAATCCCGCAACGCCAACCCGCCGCCGAACATGAAAGTCATCCCGATTCAGCAGGCTGCGTCCGCAATCGTAACCCCGCGCACGGAGGCCGCTCCACCACCCGGCGAATCGCTGCGCGACCGCCGCGGGCGTAGCGTGCGCGACCTGCGCATCTCGGTCACCGACCGCTGCAACTTCCGCTGCGTGTACTGCATGCCGCGCGAGGTGTTCGGGGATGACTACCCCTTCCTGCCGCGGCGCGAGCTGCTCAGCTTCGAGGAGATCGTGCGCGTGGCGAGCCTGTTCGTCGCCCGCGGTGTGCGCAAGCTCCGCATCACCGGCGGAGAGCCGCTGCTGCGCAAGGATATCGAGCGCCTGATCGAGATGCTCGCGCGTTTGCCTGGCGTGGAGATCACGCTCACCACCAACGGCGTCCTCCTGCCCAAGCTCGCGCGCAGGCTGAAGGACGCGGGTCTGCATCGGGTGACGGTCAGCCTTGACGCACTCGACGACGCACTGTTCCGGCAGATGAACGACGCCAACTATCCCGTCGAAAAGGTGCTCGAAGGCATCGAGTCGGCGCGGGCGGCCGGACTCGGCCCGATCAAGGTCAACATGGTCGTCAAGCGCGGCACCAACGATGGCGACATCGAGGCCATGGCCACGCATTTCCGCCACAGCGGGCACATCCTGCGCTTCATCGAGTTCATGGACGTGGGCGCCTCCAATGGCTGGAAGATGGACGAGGTTCTGCCCTCTCGTGAGGTAATCGCCCGCATCGACCGCCTTTTCCCGCTCGAGCCCATCGACCCGAACTACGAAGGCGAGGTCGCCGAGCGCTGGCGATACAAGGACGGCGCCGGTGAGATCGGCGTGATTTCCTCGGTTACCCAGGCCTTCTGCGCAAGCTGTACCCGCATCCGGCTGTCGACCGAGGGCAAGCTCTACACCTGCCTGTTTGCCCAGCACGGTCACGACCTGCGCGCATTGCTGCGCGAGGGCGCCGACGATGCCCGGATCGACGCAGCGATCGCCCATGTCTGGCAGCAGCGCGACGATCGCTACTCCGAGATCCGCACGGCTGAGACCGCCTCGCTGCGCAAGATCGAAATGTCCTACATCGGCGGCTGAGCCGCGCACGCCCAGGCGCGACCCGCCGCCTGCTCAGTCCCGCGTTGCCTCGAGTTCGAAGCTGAGCAGGACCTCGTCGCCGACCATGCCACGATCAACCCCGTAGGTCATGCCCCACTGACTGCGCTGCAGGGTAGTGCGCGCCGAGATACCGAGCGTGTGCTTGCGATGGCCGAAGGGATACGTCGCCGCCTTGTTCAGGGACACCTCCAGCGTCACGGGATGAGTCTGACCGAGCAGCGTGAGCTTGCCGCTCAGGCGGCCATCGAGCCGACCATCGTTCTCCATCACCGCCTCGAAGCCGGTCGCCTCGAACACGATCTCGGGGTAGCGCCCGGCGTCGAGAAAGTCGCTGTCGCGCACATGCCGATCGCGTGCCTTGTGGTTGCTGAACACACTCTCCGCAGCCACCACCACCCGTCCCGACGTCAAGGTGCGCGTCTTCTCGTCGTAGACGAAGCTGCCCTCGCCCTTGAGGAACATGCCAATCACATCCGCATAGCCGAGATGATCAACCTGGAATCCGATCGAGAAATGATCCGGATCGATCGTGTAGGTGCGCGGCTCCGCCCAGGCCGGGCCGCCTGCGCTCGCAAGCAGAAGCACGCCCGCGGCCAGCAGCGGGCGCAGGGCGGGATGAGCGGCTACGGTATTCATCGTCTCTTCCTCCAAGGTGATTGGTCAGGCCTCAAGTATTGAATTGCGTCACCCGCGGCCGTTGGCGTAGCGCCAGCGCACATCGGCCGCAAAGGAGCCTGTCAGCAAGCCAAGCGCCAGCGCGAGAAGCGGCACCGCGACCTGCGCTTCTACCGCCGGCAAAAGGCACAGCAGCAGGCTGACAACCTGCCAGACGCACACCAGCTTGCGCCGCCGGCTCTCGGGCAAGGGGCCATCCAGCCACCGCCAGACACGCATCGCGGCGACGAACGCATAGCGCATTGCACCGATTGCAAGCACCCAGCTGCCCGCCTTCTCCATCGCCAGCAGGTGAACGCAAAGGACCAGGATCAGGAAGGCGTCGAGCTCCATGTCGAAGCGCGCCCCGAAGGCGCTGCTGCAGCGCCAGCGCCGCGCCACCCAGCCATCGACGCCATCGAGCGCAAGGGCCAGCGCGGCCACTGCGGCAACCCACGTCGCGTGCTGCTGCACCCACGCCGGCGCCGCAAGCGTCCCCGCCACCAGCGCCACCAGCACGGCACGGCCCAGGGTCACCCGGTTCGCCGGCCCCAACGGCCGGCGCAGATCGGGCCACTGGTGCAGGATCGCCGCGCATACGACAAGCAGCACGCCCGCCGCTGCCCATATCGCCTGATGGGGCAGGTCGACAAGCTTCGCGCCCAGCGCGGACAGCGCAACCAGCATCACAAGCGCGGCAATCAGCTCCCGCACTGCGATCGGCACCGACCCGCCCCGCGACGCACATTCACCCCCCTCGGTCATTCCTGCCCCTCGCCCCGTAGCCCTTTCCTCGGCGCCCGCGCTCGTGCACGCCTGATAACATGACCGCTTCGATCATCCGCCGCGACAAAGGGTTCGCACAAGCGCCGCGCACGCCCCTACTCGTCCTTGCCGCGCCTCGTGCGCAGGATGAACCGAATGAGACACACCACATTCGATCCGAGGACCCCCGGATGCCGGAAACCAATCTCGCCTTCTGGACTGCAAGCCCCGGCTGCGGCGAGCTGCGCCCTGTAACCGTGCGCCCGCCAGCTGCGGGCGAGGTCCTCGTTCGCAGCCTCTACGGCGCCGTAAGCCGGGGCACCGAGAGCCTCGTCTTTCGCGGCGAGGTTCCCGAGAGTGAATACCAGCGCATGCGCGCGCCCTTTCAGGAAGGCGAGTTCCCCGGGCCGGTGAAGTACGGCTATATCAGCGTCGGCATCGTCGAGGACGGCGTCGGCCCCGAGGCGGCTGCCCTGCGCGGTCGGATGGTGTTCTGCCTGCACCCGCACCAGACGCGCTACGTGGTGCCCGCGCGTGCGGTGATCCCGCTCCCCCCCGGCGTGCCAGCTGCGCGTGCGGTGCTGGCGGCGAACATGGAGACCGCGATCAATGCCTGCTGGGATGGACGGCCAGCGGTCGGTGACCACATCGCGGTCGTCGGCGCGGGCGTAGTGGGTAGCCTGGTCGCCTCACTGTGCGCAGCCATTCCCGGTACCGAGGTCCAGCTGATCGACATCGATCCCGGACGCGCACGACTCGCCGCTGCGCTCGGGCTCGCCCACCGCCTGCCTGCTGCAGCGCACGGCGACTGCGACCTCGTCTTCCACGCCAGCGGCCACCCCGCAGGGCTCGCCACGGCGCTCGAGCTGGCCGGGCAGGAGGCGACGGTGATCGAGATGAGCTGGTACGGGCGCGCTTCCGTACCCCTGCCCCTGGGCGGCGCGTTCCACGCTCGCCGGCTCAACATCAAATCCAGTCAGGTCGGCCACATCCCGCCGCAGCAAGGCCCGCGCTGGGCCTATCGCCGGCGCATGGAACTCGCGCTGTCCATGCTCGTCGATCCCCGGCTCGACGCGCTCATCAGTGGCGAGACCGATTTCCAGGATCTCCCCGCGCTGATGCAGCGCCTCGCCTACGCGCCGGCAGGGGCCCTGTGCGAGCGCATTCGCTATCCCGGCATCGGCAGCCATGACACCCCCAACACGACTTCCGGAGACGCTTCATGTACAGCCTGACCGTCCGCGACCACATCATGATCGCCCACAGCTTCCAGGGCGCCATCTTCGGGCCGGCACAACGCGTGCACGGCGCCACCTATCTGGTCGATGCCTGCTTCCAGCGCAGCGAGCTCGACACCGACGGCCTGGTGGTCGACATCGGCCTCGCGGGCGAAACGCTCAAGGCCGTGCTCGCCGACCTCAACTTCCGCAACCTGGATGACGAGCCCGAGTTCAGCGGCCGCAACACCACGACCGAGTTCATGGCCCGCGTGATCTTCGACCGCATGGCCGCCGCGATCCGCGAGGGCCGCCTCGGCGCAGGCGCGCGGGGCCTCGAGCGCCTGAGGGTGACGCTGCACGAGTCGCACATCGCCTGGGCAAGCTACGAGGGCGCGCTGTGAGTACGCCGCGCGCGTGCGCCTGCGCCGCGCCGTACCCCGCGGCCGCGGACGCACCCAGCTGCAGCCGCGCCGCTGCGCGCCCGCGCCCGCGCCCGCCGGCAGACTCCGGCCAATGACGCAGCGCCTTGAGTTCATCGTACCGGGCGACCCCGCACAGCGCACCGGCGGCTACCTTTACGACGCGCACATCGTCGCCGAACTGCGTCGCCTTGGCTGGACGGTCACCGTGCATGGCCTGCCCGGCCGGTTTCCCGAAGCCGACGCCACGGCCCGCGATGCGCTCGGGCGGGCACTCGGCTCGCTTCCCGGCGGTCGCCGCGTCGTCATCGACGGACTCGCGCTTGGCGCTCTGCCCGAGGTCGCGCTCCGGCATGAGCATCGGCTGGGGCTCGTCGCCCTGGTGCATCACCCGCTCGGCGACGAACGCGGGCTGAGCACCGCGCGGCGTCACTGCCTCCTCGCCAGCGAACGTGCAGCGCTCTCGAGCACCCGGGGCGTGATCGTCACCAGCACCCACACCGCATGCCGGATCGCCGACTTCGGCGTTCCGCCATCCCGGGTGCGCACGGTCGAGCCTGGCGTGACGCCACCGCCGCTGGCGCGTGCGGATGGCCACCCACCCAGGCTGCTCTGCGTCGGCACCCTCACTCCGCGCAAGGGCCAGGACGTTCTCGTGCATGCCCTCGCCCGCCTGCGCCACATGCCCTGGCATTGCGACTGCATCGGCAGCACCCGGCGCGACCCGGACTTCGCCAAGGCCGTCGCCCGACTTATCGCCGACGCCGGTCTGGCACAGCGCATCGTGCTCCACGGCGAGTGCGACGATGCACGCCTGAACGCGGCCTACGCGGGTGCCGATCTCTTCGTGCTGCCTTCCTACTACGAGGGTTACGGCATGGTGGTGACCGAGGCCATAGCAGCCGGACTGCCGGTGCTCACCACGACCGGCGGCGCTCTGGCGGAAACCCTGCCGGCGGGCGCGGGCATCGCTGTCCCGCCGGGCGACGTGGATGCGCTCACCGCTGCACTCGCCACCTTGATCCACGATCGACGCCGCCGCCTCGCGCTGAGGGACGCAGCACGCCAGGCGCGGGACGCACTTCGCGACTGGTCGCTCGCCGGCACCGAGTTCGCTGCCGCGCTGGCCGGGCTCGAGCAGGAGCCGCCCTCCCCCTGACCAGGCCAATAACCGCCTGCGACCTACACGACCCATCCGATGGACGCCAACAATCCGATCCCGCCAGACTCCCAGCCCCAAGCGCACCCGGACGCCTGCTTCGACGCAAGCTGGCTGGACCTGCGCAGAGCGGCAGACAGCGCGGCACGCGTGCCCGACCTGGAGGCGCGCGCCGCGCGGTGGCTGCGCCAGCGCCAGGCGTCGGCGCCGCCGGGGTGCACCCTGCGCCTTCTCGACCTGGGCAGCGGCAGTGGCGCCAACCCGCGCCACCTTGCCCCCCGCCTGCCCGGCCCGCAGCAGTGGACGCTGATCGACCACGACGTCGGCCTGCTCGCGCGCGCACACGATGCTTGCGTTGGTTTGCGCGATGCAGAGGGCGCATCGGTCACCGTCATCACGCGCACCCTCGACCTCAGCCGCCTTGACCCGACGACCCTCGCCGGGGCGGATCTGGTCTGCGCCTCGGCGCTGCTCGACCTGGTCGATGCTGCCTGGCTGGAGCAACTCGCCGACGCCTGTGCCGCAGCCGACAGTGCGCTGCTGGTGACCCTCAGCGTGGACGGCACCTGGCGCTTCCTGCCGGACGCCTCGATGAGTGCGAACAGGGCAGGCTGGACTGACGCAGACGACGCGTTCGTGCGCTCGGCCTTCAACGACCACCAGCGCCGCGACAAAGGCCTGGGCGCGGCGCTCGGCCCGGACGCCGTGCCCGCTCTCAGGGCGCGCCTGCAGCAACGTGGTTTCGACTTACACCAATCACCCAGCCCCTGGCGGCTACGCCTCGATCAGCCCGGGCAGGCAGCCCTCGCGCGCGCACTCATCGACGGCTGGCGGGACGCTGCCTGCGCCCAGCGACCCGACCAGGCGGAGCGTATCGCGGCCTGGCACGCTCGCCGCCTCGCGGCGCTCGGGCCCAGCTCCGGGTCGGGCGGTGCGACCCTGGAAGTCGGCCACATCGACCTGTTCGCAACCCCGCCACGCCCAGCACACCGCGCCGGATGACCCTCCTGTTTCGCCTTGCCGCGAGTCTCGCACTACTGACGGCGATTCTCCTCTGGCTCGAGCCACAGACGCTCCTTGCCGCCTTCGCGGCGCCAGAGCCGCTGTGGCTGGCGGCAGCGCTGACGCTGACCATTCCTCAGGTAGCGCTCTCAGCCTGGCGCTGGCGGATCACCGCCGGCCGCCTCGGTGCACCGCTCGGTTCTGGCGAAGCGCTGTGCGAGTACTACGTCGCCACCTTCCTCAACCAGATCCTGCCCGGCGGCGTCATGGGCGACGCGACGCGTGCCTGGCGCCACGCCCGACGCCAGCAGACCCGTGCCAGCACCACGCCGCCGCCCGGCGCAGCGGCGTGGCACGCCGTCATCATCGAACGCGCCTCGGGTCAGCTGGCGCTGCTGCTGGTCGTGCTGGCGGCGCTGGCGCTTGCGCCCGAGCTACGGGTGGCGACCGCCGAGCTGCTCGCCGTCTCCGGCCATGGCCCGGGCTGGATCACGCTCGCGCCGATGCTGCTGACGATCGGCGGCATCGCATGGTGGCGTGGCCGCGCACACATCCATCGTCTTCGTGTGGCGGTCAGGGAGGCCCTGCTCGCACGGGAGGTGTTCATGCGCCAGGTCCTCGCCTCGCTGCTGATCGTGGCGAGCTACGTCGGCGTCTATCTGTGCTGCATGCGCATGATCGGCATCGACACACCGATGGCGCAGGCTGCGCCGCTTGTGCCTTGGGTGCTGCTGGCGATGGCGATCCCGCTATCGATCGCGGGCTGGGGGGTGCGCGAGGGGGCAGCCGCCCTGCTCTGGCAAGCGGTCGGGCTTGACCCCGCCGAAGGGGTCGCGATCTCGATCAGCTACGGCGTCGTGATCCTGCTCTCCAGCCTGCCCGGTGCGCTGATCCTGTTGCACCACGCCGTTCCCGGCGCCGTACGCCGCAGCTGACCTTCGCGCAAGCACCGCCGTCCCGCGCGGAGGCGGACCGCTCAGGACAACGCGCTGCGGCGCAGATCGAGATCGAAGAGCGTGTCCTGCCCGCACGCGAAGCACCGACTCGCTGGACGAATCGCCTCGCTCAGGCGCTCGATCGGTGGCAAAACCAGGCCCGGGCGACCCGAGCCGATAAGCATCGGCGCGACCATCACATGCAGCCGGTCGAGCACGCCCGCCTGCAGAAAGCGCGAGACCGTCACGCCACCGCCTTCCACCAACACCCGGCTGCACCCGGCCTCGCGCAATGCACGCAGCACGGCAGCAGGCGCAAAACCTGCTTCATCGCAGGACAGTACGCAGCGCCGAAGCGCCCCGGCGGCCAGCGCGCCTGCACACGCGCTCTCCCCTGAGGGGGAGGCGGGCGGCAGCGATCCGGGGAGCGCGCCCGAACCGGCGCCCGTCCCCGCCAGCCCCGCACTCGTCTCCACGGCCCCGTCGCGCCCGGGCGCGACGAGGTGCAGCGTGGCCGCCGCGCCGTCGCTAAAGACGCGCGCGCGCGGCATCGCCCGCCCATGTGGGTCGATCACCACGCGCAACGGATTCACGCCCGGCACATGGCGGACGGTGAGTTGCGGATCGTCCGCATTGACGGTCCCAACGCCCACCACCACCGCGTCGACGATGGCACGGAGGCGGTGCAGATGAACGCGCGCCTCCAGGCCGTTGATGTAGTGCGATGCGCCCCCCGCGGTGGCGATCCGGCCATCGAGACTTTGCCCGAGCTGTGCGATCACGAGCGGCCCGGCGCTCGCCACCATCGGCAGGAACAGATCCAGCAGGGCAGCCGTCTCCGCCGCCAGGTTCGCCGCGCAGCGCCACACCCCTCCAACATCGATTTCGACCTCGATCCCATCGATCATGAAACTTGTTGTGTCGCGTGCGGCCCAATTGGCGGATCGTGCTTGCAGGATGCAGGTCCAGCCCCAATCTGGTAGAAGTCTTTCCGACATTCATCATTCCTTAAAATACGGTTTGCACCCACGAGGCTCGCGCCGCGAATGCGACGCGCCCGGGCGACCCCGAACATCCCGACGGAGAACAACAAATGCGCCAAGCCGAGCGTGCCCTCTTCGACCTGCGACGTGGACTTCCGATCCTGCTGCGCCAAGCCGCTGGCGATGTCCTGGTGCAGGCGGTTGAGGGCCTCGATGACGACGCGCTCGCCGCGCTGCAATCGCTCACTGGTTCGCCCGCCCGCCTGATCCTGAGCCAGCACCGCATGGCCGCGCTCGGCCACCACGGTACGACCCAGTCGGCTGCCCTCGCCCTGTCACCGCTGCCGTCGAGCCGCATCCTGCGCGAACTCGCCTGGATGCGCGGCGCGGCGCTCCCCGCCGGCACCCGCGAGAGTCCTGCCGGTCCGGCGGAAAGCACCGCGCTGCGCCTGCTCGGCCGCGTACAGCTCGTGCCGGCCGCAGTCGCCTGCAGCGTTGCCCCGGCCCAAGCCGGCGCGATCGAGGCCGAGGTGGCCTCGGGCAGGCTGCTGGCAGTCAGCACCGCCGAGGCACAGCAACTGTGCGACAGCGGCCCGGGCGCCCTCACCCGCATCAGCGAGGCTCGCGTGCCACTCGCCGAGGCCGAGAATAGCCGTTTCGTACTCTTTCGCGAGGCCGACGGCGTGCACGAGCACGTGGCGATCGTCATCGGCAACGCCGAGCACTGGCCTGAGGCGGTGCCGGTCCGGCTGCACTCGTCCTGCCTCACCGGCGATCTTTTCGGCAGCCTGCGTTGTGACTGCGGCGAGCAGCTGCGCCGCGGCGTCGCGGCGATCAATGCCCAGGGCGGCGGCATCCTGCTCTATCTGTCGCAGGAGGGACGCGGCATCGGGCTGGCGAACAAGCTGCGCGCCTACGGTCTTCAGGATGAGGGCCTGGACACCATCGACGCCGACCAGGTCATCGGCTTCTCCAAGGACGAACGCGACTTTCGCGTCGCGCACGAAATGCTCGACCAGCTCGGCGTGCAAAAGGTCATGCTGCTGACCAACAACCCGAGCAAGGTCGAAGCGCTGCAGCACGCAGGCATCAACGTCATCGCCCGCCAGGCGATCTATGGCGAGGTCACGACGCAGAATCAGCGCTATCTGCAGACCAAGGCCAAGCGCCACGGCCACTGGCTCAAGGAGCTGCTGAGCGAGCAGGATGAACCTGCTTCCGCCGAGCCCGAGCGCCTACCCGCGCCCGGTGCGGCAAACCACCTCTGAACGCGAGTCTGCGGCGCGCATCGACGCAATGAGGGGCGCTACGCACAGGCGGCAGACCACCAGGCCCCTTTCCTGCCACCTTTCCTTGCCGCACTCAGGCCGGCGTCCTGCCCACGCCGCCTGCGCCATCCAGGACCGCAAGATCGAAGTCGCATGCATCCTCGATGACGCGGGCGAGCACCGAGGCGAAATGCCCGACCAGGCGTGCTCCGAGTGCGGCATCGGCGAGCCGGGCATCGCCCGTCGCCCCACCCGGGTTCAGGTCCTCGGCCATCCAGGCAAAACCCGCCTCGCCCTCCGGAGCGAGCGTCCGTCCT
Source organism: Thauera sp. (assembly GCA_003446655.1). GTDB lineage: Bacteria > Pseudomonadota > Gammaproteobacteria > Burkholderiales > Rhodocyclaceae > Thauera. The sequence goes on from DMCZ01000096.1 coordinate 14,183, forward strand.
TGCGCGGCCATGGTCTGGCCAAGCGAGGGGAACGTGTCGATCGCCTCGACGCGCACCTTGTGCGGCGCCAGGTGAAGCATCATGGCCGTTTCCAGCGCGCCACCGTGGAGTCCGTGACGGAGCTCGGCCGCAGGCAGCGCGTCGATCGGAGGGGCAAAGCGGAAGTAGTTGGCGCGCACCACCAGCATGCGGTGCGCCGCACGCAGCTTCAGTGCGGCAAGGTCGAGGAGGGCCTTGTTGCCGCCATGGCTGTTGAACAGCACCAGCCGGCGGATACCCGCACGGGCCACGCTGTCGCCCAGTTCGGCAAGCGTCGCCAGCGCGGTCTCGGGGCTCAGGCTCAGCGTGCCGGTGAAACCGCGATGCTCGAGACTCAGCCCCACCGCCAGCGGCGGCAGCACGCACAAGGGCAGGCCGGTGCGCAGCCTGGGCAATGCCGCCTGCAGGAGGCCGAGCCCGATATCGAGGTCCGTGGACAGGGGCAGGTGCTCGCCATGCTGTTCGATGGCAGCCAGCGGCAGCACCGCGACGCCATCGGCAGCGGCGAGCCGCTCGATCTGGCGCGGCGTGAGGTCTTGCCACCAAGGCAGTGCAGCGAGGGAGGTCATGGGTACGTGTTCCGACAAGCGCTTTCGATAGCGTCGATCATAGCTCGCACAGGGCGGGCTGCGCCCTGCAAGGGTCGTCCGCCGGCATGACGGCGACGCACCGCCTGCAGGCCGGGACGCTGCCGGGCGTGGCACTCGCCTTGCTCGTGCTCAACGCACTGCTTGCGCATGGCAACGCATGGCCGACCATATGGCCGGCGCTCGAGTGGCGGCTGGCCGCCGAGCTGGCGCCGGCGGTCATGCTGATCGCGGCTTGGGGTGCGGCGCGGGGCCGGGTACCGCGTGCGCTGGAGGTGGGACTCGCCGCGCTCGGCACGGTCTGGGTACTGCTGCACTACATCGAAGTCACGGTGCCAGCAGTCCTCGGCCGGCAGATCAACCTTTACTGGGATGCGCCCCACCTCGGTGCCGTCATCCGGATGGACGGGGGCGCAGGCATGGCCGGTAAGGTCGTGCTCGGGGTCGGGGGCGCAGCACTCGTTACTGCGCTGCTCTATACGCTCGTGCGCCAGTGCATCGGCGCTCTCGCCCGCGGCGCAGAACGTCGGTCGACGCGCCTGCTGATGCTGGCCTGTGCAGGTGTGATCGCTGCGCTCTGGCTCTCCCAGAACCTGATCGCCCGGCCCGCTGCGCATCTCTTCGCGCCTACCGTCACCGGGATGCTGGCCGAGCAATACCGCTTCCTCAACACCGCGCTGTCGCGCGCTGCGAGCGAGACGCGGCTCGGCGCCGGGCCTGCCTTCTCCGGTTCGCTGGACGGCCTCGGGGGGGCCGACGTGCTGGTGGTGTTTGCCGAGGCCTACGGCGCGGTGACCTTCGACCGCACCGACATCGCCCGCGAGCTCCGGACCCATCGCGAACGCCTTGCGGACGCGCTCACCACCACTGGCCGTCAGGTGGTGTCCGCGAGGCTGGTGTCCCCCACCTTCGGTGGCGCATCATGGCTCGCACACGCCAGCCTGTTGTCGGGTCTCGACATGCGCGACCCCACCGATTATCAGCTGCTGCTCACTACCGATCGCCCGACGCTGGTACGCCACTTCGCCGCTAACGGCTACCGCACGGTCGCCTGGCTACCTGGCATCCAGCGCCCATGGCCGGAAGGCGCGTTCTACGGCTTCGACCGCTACGCCGACGCCGATCGCATCGGCTACGAGGGCCGTCCGTTCGGGTTCTGGCGGATACCGGACCAGGCCTCGATCGCACTGGCGCATGCACAGGAGCTGAAAGGTGCCGAGCGCGCGCCACGGCTGATCGTCTTCCCCACCGTGACGACCCACGCGCCCTTCCGCGCCCTGCCGCCCTACCGCCCGGACTGGGCCGGCCTGCTCGGCACCGAGGCCTTCAGCGCGCTCGAGGTCGAGGCGGCCGAAGCGGTCCCGACCAGCTGGTCGAATCCCCTGCCCGCTTACGTCGCCTCGATGCGTTACCAGTTCGACTGGCTCACGGGCTATCTCGCGGACCACGCCCCCGAGAACCTCGTGATGATCGTGATCGGCGACCACCAGCCGATCGGTACCGTGTCCGGCCCCGATCAGCCCTGGGACGTCCCGGTCCACATCATCGCGCGCAATCCGGCGCTGATCGCGCGCTTGCAGGCCGTCGGCTTCGTGCCGGGCGTCGAACCCCCGGCGTCTCCGCTCGGCCCGACCCACGCGCTGACGCCCATCCTGATCGACGTCTTCGGTCGCACCGACTGACGCGTCCATCCGCTGCGCCGAAAGTGTCAGTCCGCGACCGGCCGCACCCGGCTTGCTGCCAGCTTCGCGCGCTCGCGCGCCTCGGCCACGTCAGCGCCATTGGCGACCGCCACGCCCATGCGGCGCTTGACGAAGGATTCGGGCTTGCCGAACAGGCGCAGGTCGCTCCTCGGCACGGCCAGCGCATCGGCTACGCCCTCGAAGCGCATCGCCTGCGCATCGACGCCGCCATAGATCACCGCCGACGCTCCAGGCTCGCGCAGCGCGGTATCCACCGGGAGCCCCAGGATGGCGCGCGCGTGCAATTCGAACTCCGACAGGCGCTGCGAGCACAGCGTAACCAGGCCGGTATCGTGCGGACGCGGGCTCACTTCCGAGAACCACACATCGTCGCCCTTCACGAACAGCTCCACACCGAACACCCCGCGCCCGCCGAGGTTGCCGGTGACCGCTGCGGCGATCTCGCGCGCCCGCGCCAGTGCCGCCGGGCGCATGGCCTGCGGCTGCCATGACTCGACGTAGTCGCCGGCGACCTGCACATGGCCGATCGGCTCGCAGAAATAGGTCTGCACCTCGCCGCTGGCATCGCGTGCGCGGACGGTCAGCAGCGTGATCTCGTATTCGAAGTCAACGAAGCCCTCCACGATGATCCGGCTCTGCGCCACTCGTCCGCCCTGCATGGCGTAGTCCCAGGCCTTCTTCACGTCCCCTTGGCCGCGCAGCGTCGACTGGCCCTTGCCCGAGGACGACATCACCGGCTTGACGATGCACGGGTAGCCGATGCCGCCGTCGATGGCCGTCTGCAGTTCCTCCAGGGAGTCGGCGAAGCGATAGGGCGAGGTCGGCAGGCCGAGTGACTCGGCAGCCAGGCGGCGGATGCCTTCGCGGTTCATCGTGAGCTGGGTGGCGCGCGCGGTCGGGATGACCTCAGCCAGGCCCGCAGCCTCGATCTCGGCCAGCATGTCGGTGGCGATCGCCTCGATCTCGGGCACGATCAGGTGGGGGCGCTCCTGCTCGATGAGCGCCCGCAACGCGGCGCCGTCGGTCATCGGAATCACGTGGGCGCGGTGTGCAACCTGATGGCCGGGCGCGTTCGGGTAGCGATCGACCGCGATCACCTCCACGCCCAGGCGCTGCAGCGCGATGATGACTTCCTTGCCGAGCTCGCCGGCGCCGAGCAGCATCACGCGCAGCGCTGCGGGCGACAGCGGGGTTCCCAGGTTCATCGTGTGTCTCCTTCGATTCTCGTGCGTTGGTTTCAGACGGATTCTTCGGGTGGATTGAAACGGTACAGCAGCGTGTTGCAGCGCGCGCACGAGATGATGCGGCGCTCGTCCTCGCCGTGGGTGAGGCCCTCGTCCTTGAGCTCAGCCGAGTCGCAGGCATGGCAGCGCGGCGCGGTCTGGTTGTGCTCGTAGAGGTAGGCGTTGAGCTCGGGCAGCGCACGCTTCTTCTGCTCCAGGCGGTGGAACTTGCGCAGGATCAGCCAGAAGGTGAGGAAGACCCCCATGATGAACAGAATCGGCAGCGGGACGGAGGACATTGGCTCGGGCGTCTCATGAAAGAATGAAAGGTATCAGGACCATACGGAGCTCGGGCGCGCTCGTCCCTGTTCCCGGTCAAATCCGCGGAGCGGCACGCGACAGCGGTAGCGCCGGGTCGGCCGCAGCACCGCCGGGCGCCGCCTCGGCCAGCCCCGCCTGATCGGCCTCCTCCTGCAGCTGCACCGACTCGATCTTCTGGAAATGCGCAGTGATCTTGCGGCTCGAGGTCTGCACGTCCTGCACGTCGCGGCTGGCCTGCTCGATGTGGCGCGCGAGCGCCGCCATGCGCTCGTCGAAGCGGCGGAAGTCCTTCGCCAGCTTGCCGAGCGCATCCTGGATCACGTGGATCTGCTTGCGCGTCTCCACATCCTTGAGCACCGCGCGCGCGGTGTTGAGCACTGCCATCAGCGTGGTCGGCGACACGATCCACACCCGCTTGGCCTGCGCGTAGGCGACCACCTCGGGGTGCCAGGCGTGCAGCTCGGCGAACACCGCCTCGGCGGGCAGGAACATCACCGCGCCGTCCGAGGTGGTGCCGGGCAGGATGTACTTGCCGGCAATGGCGTCCACGTGACGCTTCACGTCGGCGCGGAAGGCCTGCTGCGCGGCGCGGCGGTCGAGCTCGGCCGCATCGGCATCGAACATGCGGTGGTAGTTCTCGAGCGGAAACTTGGCATCCACCGCCACCTTGCCGGTGGGCGCGGGCAGCGTGAGCAGGCAGTCGACCCGGGTGTTGTTGGGCAGCACGGCCTGGAAGGCGTAGGCGTCGGGCGGCAGCATGTTCTGCACCAGGGCCTCGAGCTGCACCTCGCCGAAGGCGCCGCGCGCGCGCTTGTCGCCAAGCAGTTCCTGCAGGCTGACGACGTTGGCGGTGAGGCCGTCGATCTTCTTCTGCGCCTCGTCGATGGTGGCCAGTCGCGCCATCACGCTGGCGAAGGTCTCGTTGGTCTTGCGAAATCCCTCGTCCAGACGCTGGTTGACCTGGCCCGACAGCGTATCGAGGCGGCCATCGACGCTCTGCGTCAGCACCTTCATGCCGCGCGACAACTGCAGCGACGCGGCGGTGAGGCCGCGCTGCAGCAGTTCGCGGTCGGCGCGCGCGTGCTCGCCGATGCGGTCGGTCTGGCGCGCGAGGCCCTCGTGCAGGTCGCGCAGCAGGTCGCGGTGCTGGACGTTCAGCTGCTGCTCCATCAGCGCCGCCAGCTCGTCGCCGAGTTGCGCGCGCAGCGTGCGCTCTGCCACGTAACTGCGCACCAGCAGCCAGGCGAGCAGCACCAGCGCCGCGGCCAGCAGGCCGGCGAGCAGGATCTCTGCCTGGGTCAGTTGCAGCACCGGCACCCGTCAGCCCAACGCACGCAGGCTCGCCAGCGGCGGCCGGTTCAACAGGGCGCGCGTGCCCAGCCAGCCGCCGGCGACCACGCCGGCCGCGCCCAGCACCACTGCCACCACCACCGGCAGCAGCGCCGGCACGTAGGGCATGCGGAAAACCTGCTCCGCCAGCACCCAGCCGATCGCGCTGGCTCCCAGCCCGGCGAGCACGCCCGCCACGCCACCGAGCACGAGGAACTCGGCGAACAGCGCCTGGCGCACCTGGCGGTTGCGCGCGCCGAGCGTGCGCAGCATGGCGAGCTCGTATTCGCGCTCGTCATGGGTCGATTGCAGCGCGGCGTACAGCACGACCAGCCCCGCCAGCACCGCGAAGCCGAACACGAACTGCACGATCACGATCAGCTTGTCGGTCATCGCCTGCACCTGGGCGATCACCGCGGCGATGTCGATCACGGTGAGGTTGGGAAAAGCACCGACCAGCCGCGTGGTGAAGTCGTGATTGCCCGGTGGCAGGTGGAAGCTGGTGATGAGGCTGGCCGGGTAGTTCTCCAGCACGCCTTCGGAGGCGATGAAGAAGAAATTGACCCGCATCGAATCCCAGTCGAGCTTGCGCACGCTGGTGATCGGCGCCTCGACGCGCTGGCCGGCGATCTCGAAGGCGACGCGGTCGCCCACCTTCAGGCCGAAGGTCTGCGCCAGCCCGGCCTCCACCGAGAACTGCGCCTCGGCCGCGTCGCCATGCCAGCGTCCCGCCTGGATCTCGTTGCCCGAAGGCAGCGCCGCGCCATGGGACAGGTTGAACTCGCGCTCGGCCAGCCGCCGCGTGCGTTCGTCCTCGAACACCGCCGGATCGACCGCCTCGCCGTTGATCGCCACCATGCGGCCGCGAATCATCGGCTGGATCGCCGGCGCGGCAAGGCCCTCGGCCACGAAGGCGGCGGCCACGCCCGCGCGCTGGTCGGGCTGGATGTTAATGATGAAGCGGTTGGGCGCATCGGGCGGCGCCATGCCGCGCCAGTTGTCGAGCAGGTCGGCACGCACCAGGGTGAGCAGCAGCAGCGCGGTCATGCCGAGCCCGAGCGCCGCGGCCTGGATCACGCTGCTGCCCATGCGCCGACCGAGCGCGGCAATGCCGTAGCGCCAGCCGCCGCCGCGCAGGCTGCCCTGGCCCTTGAGCCGGCCGGCGAGCTTGAGCACGCCCCAGGCGGCCAGCGCGAACACGCCGAGCGCGAGCGCGAAGCCGGCCGCGACCATCGCCCCCAGGCGGGCATCGGCAGCGATCCAGAAGATCAGCCCCAGCAGGGCCGCCAGGCCGAGCGCCCAGGCCGCGCCCGACACCGGCTCGGCGAACTCGAACTCGCGCCGCAGCACGCGCAGGGTGCTCACCTTGCCCAGGCGCAGCAGCTGCGGCAGCACGAAGCCCGCCAGCAGCGCCATGCCGACCACCACCCCGTGCGCCAGCGGCAGCAGCGAGGGCGCCGGGAGCTCGGTGGCGAGGATCTCGCGCAGCCCGCCGGCCAGCCCCCACTGCACGCTCCAGCCGAGCGCGGTGCCGGCCACCGCCGCCGCGAGGCCGAAGATCAGGAACTCGCCGACCACGATGCCCAGAACCTGCGCCTGGCGCGCGCCGAGCACGCGCATCACCGCACAGCCGTCGAGATGGCGGGCCATGAAGCGGCGCGCCGACAGGCCGACCGCCACCGCGGCCAGGATCACCGCCAGCAGCGCCGCCAGGCGCAGGAAGCGCTGCGCCTGGTCGAGCGCGGCGCGCACCTCGGGGCGGGCGTTCTCCACCGTCTCGACGCGCTGGCCGCGGCCCAGATTCGCGCGCGCCCATTTCTCGTAGGCCTCGACCGCCTGCGGCGAGCCGGCGACGTGCAGCCGCCAGGTGGCGCGGCTGCCCTCGGCGATCAGGCCGGTGGCGGCGAGGTCCTCGAGGTTGAAGATCGCCCGCGGCAGCAGGCTGAAGAAGTTGGCGCCGCGGTCGGACTCGAAGCTGACCATGGCGCCGACGCGGAACTCGAGCTCGCCCAGCCCCACGGTATCGCCGACCTTCACGCCGAGCTCGGCGAACAGGCGCTCGTCCAGCCACAGCTCACCGCGCGCAGGAACGCGGGCGGCAGGCGCGTCGGGCTGGTTGGGCCCGGGGGCGATGCGGATGGCGCCGCGCAGCGGGTAGCCGTCCTCGACGACCTTGACGCCGCCGAGCACCGCGGCCTCCGGCGTGCTCGCCATGCTGGTGAACAGCACGGTCTTTGCAGTCTGCAGGCCGCGCGCACGCGCTTCGTCGAGGAAGGGGTCCGGCCAGGGGCGGTCAGCGCGCAACAGCAGGTCGCCGCCGAGCAGCTGGTTGGCCTCGCGGTCGAGCGCGCGGCCGACGCGGTCGGCGAGAAAGCCGACACTGGTCAGGCTCGCCACCGCGATCACGATCGCCAGCCCGAGCAGGTGCAGCTCGCCCGCGCGCAGGTCGCGCAGCATCATGCGCAGGGCGAGTCGAAGGGTGCGCATCATCGGGCAGCGCTCACTTCGCGCTGCCGAGCAGGCGCTGCACCAGCGCGCACCAGTAGGCCACGCCCGCCGGCAGCACCTCGTCGTTGAAGTCGTACTTCGGGTTGTGCAGCATGCAGCCGCCCTCGCCCGGGCCGTTGCCGATCCAGATGTACGCGCCCGGCTTCTCCTGCAGGAAGTAGGCGAAGTCCTCGGCGCCCATGCTCGGGCGGCGGTCGGTGAACACGCGGTCCGGCCCCGCCACCGCGCGCGCGGCCTCGGCGCTCAGCGCAGCCTCGGCGACGGTGTTGACGGTCGGCGGATAGCCGCGCCGGAACTCGAAATCGACCCGCACGCCGTGGCTCTGCGCAATGCCCTCGGCGACCTGGCGCAGGCCGCGCTCGAGGCGGTCGCGCACTTCGGCCGAGAAGGTGCGCACCGTGCCGCACAGCTCGGCGCGGTCGGGGATCACGTTGTAGGCCTCGCCGGCATGGAACTGGGTCACCGACACCACGCCGGCGTCGATCGGGTCGAGCACGCGGCTGACCAGGGTCTGCGCCGCCTGCACGAAGGCCGCGCCCGCCACCACCGGGTCCACGCCCAGGTGCGGCATCGCCGCGTGCGCGCCGACGCCGGTGAAGCGGATGTCGAAGCGGTCGGCGCTCGCCATCACCGGGCCGGCGTGGACAGCAAAGGTTCCCGCCTCCATGCCCGGCCAGTTGTGCATGCCGAACACCGCCTCCATCGGGAAGCGCTCGAAGAGGCCGTCGGCGATCATCGCCGGTGCGCCACCCTCGCCCTCCTCGGCGGGCTGGAAGATCAGGTACACCGTGCCGTCGAAGTCGCGCCGCGCGGCGAGCGCCTCGGCGGCGCCGAGCAGCATGGTGGTGTGGCCGTCGTGGCCGCAGGCGTGCATGCAGCCCTGGATTGTCGATTTGTGCGCGAACTCGTTGCGCTCGGTGATCGGCAGCGCGTCCATGTCGGCGCGCAGCCCGATCGCGCGCACCCCCCGGCGGCCGCGCACCACGCCGACGACGCCGGTACCGCCGATGCCGCGATGCGCCTCGATGCCGAGCGCCTCGAGGTGGCGCGCCACCAGTTCGGCCGTGCGGTGCTCTTCGAAGGCGAGCTCGGGGTGGGCGTGGATGTCGCGGCGGATCGCGGTGAGCTTGCTCTGCAGGGGGCGGACGCTCTCGATGAGGCTCATGGCTGCACCATGTTGTTGTCGTCTATGGCAGGGAGGTCGAGTGTATTACAGGCGGACGAGGCGGCGGATCATGCTTCGCCGGCTTTCTCCGCTCGCGAGGTCTGAAGCTGACGCGGAGACGAAGTTCCCGCGCCACAAGCCCGACCCGCTCGAAACCCCTCCGTGCCGACCCACATGCCACGAGCAGGACGCGCAGCCGGCAAGTTTTCTGGGAAAAGCGCGCATTCAGGCCCGATAATTGGGCATGACCGACATCAAGCCCTCCCCCGCAAGCCGCCCGGCCGATCCCATGGCACAGCCCACGGCGCCCGATCCCGGCCTTCCGTTCGACCGTCTCCCCCTGCCCGCGGCGATGCTGGAAACCCTTCGCCAGCTGGACTACCGGACCATGACTCCGATCCAGGCCGCCAGCCTGCCGCTGGCGCTCGCCGCGCACGACCTCATCGCCCAGGCGAAGACCGGCAGCGGCAAGACCGCGGCCTTCGCCCTGCCGCTGCTCGCCCGGCTCGACGTGCGCAAGCTCGCCGTGCAGGCCCTGGTGCTGTGCCCGACGCGCGAGCTCGCCGACCAGGTCACGCAGGAGATCCGCCGCCTGGCGCGCTTCGAGGCCAACATCAAGGTGCTGGCGCTGTGCGGCGGCACGCCGATGCGGCCGCAGCGCGACAGCCTGGCGCACGGCGCCCATGTCGTGGTCGGCACGCCCGGGCGCATCATGGACCACCTCGAGCGCGGCAGCCTGGCGCTGGAGGCCGTCGACACCCTGGTGCTGGACGAGGCCGACCGCATGCTGGACATGGGCTTTCACGACGACATCGCCTTCGTGGCCGGCCGATGCCCGACTGCACGCCAGACCCTGCTGTTCTCCGCCACTTTCCCGGACGGCATCGCCCGGCTGGCCGCGCGCTTCCTGCGCACGCCGCAGGAGGTGAAGCTGCCCGAGCAGCACGCGGCCAGCAAGATCCGCCAGCGCTTCTACGAGGTCGAGCACCCGGCGCGGCTGCAGGCGGTCGCCCGGCTGCTGCGCCACTACCGCCCGGCCAGCACGCTGGCCTTCTGCAACACCCGCCAGCAATGCCGCGACCTGGTCGAGCTGCTGCGCAGCGAAGGGATCGCCGCGCTCGCCCTCAACGGCGAGATGGAGCAGCGCGAGCGCGACCAGGTGCTGATCCAGTTCGCCAACCGCAGCTGCCCGGTGCTGGTGGCGACCGACGTCGCCGCGCGCGGGCTGGACATCGCGCAGCTCGAGGCGGTGATCAACGTCGATGTCACCCCCGACCCGGAGATCCACGTCCACCGCATCGGCCGTACCGGCCGCGGCGAGGACGCCGGCTGGGCGCTGAGCCTGTGCAGCAGCGCGGACAAGCGCCGCGTCGCGGCCATCGCGCAGATGCTCGGCTTCGAGCCGGAGTGGCACGCGCTCGACGAGCTGGTCGCGGACGAAGCCCAGCCGCTGCAGGCGCCGATGGTGACGCTGCTGATCCTGGGCGGGCGCAAGGACAAGATCCGCCCGGCGGACGTGCTCGGCGCACTCACCGGCGAGGCCGGATTCACCCGCGAGCAGGTCGGCAAGATCACCGTCACCGACCAGACCACCTACGTCGCGGTCGAGCGCGCGATCGCGCACGAGGCGGTGCGTCGCCTCGCGGCGGGCAAGCTCAAGGGCAGGAAGGTGAAGGTGCGCGCGCTGGAGGTGTGAGGCCCGCAGCCTCAAGCCGACCGGTATGCCAGTCCCGCAATCCCCGCGCGCAAGGCTTCGCATTCGGCCTCGAAGCTTGCGCGCGCGTCGGCAAAATGCGTGTCCCAGCGCTCGACCTGCCGCGCCTTGCGGTAAACGGGATCGAGCTGCAGCGTCTGCACGGCGAGGATCAGGTCGGCGACCTTGTGCTGCAGCTCGCCAACGCGGCGCCGGATGCCGCTGCCCGCGGGCGCCTTCAAGGTGCCCGACCCGGCCGCGACGGCCCCCGGCGCCGACTCCGCCCACCCCGCCAGCTCGGCGGCGAGGCCGCGCAAGCCCTCCAGGTCGCGGGCCTGGTAGGCGGCCTGCACGCGCAGGAAGATGTCGTGCGCGGTGGCGCGCTCGCTCTCCGCCGCGCGGTCCGGATGGCAGCGCATGGCAGCGGTGCGATACAGCCGGCGCAGTTCGTCCTGTTCGTCCTCGTCGAGCTCGGGCAACGGCGCAGCGGTCTGCTCCGTGCTGCGCCGGTAGGCGTCGAAGTCCTCGTCGGCCTGGCGCGCCCTTTCGGCATCGGCCGCCCTGCCCGAGCGCTCGGCCTTGAGCCTGAGATATTCCTGGCGCAGGCGCAGGCACTCGCCCAACACTTCGCGGAGGGCGGCGTACTGGTGCTGCTCGTAGCTGCGCACCTGCTGCTCCATGTCGGCCCGACGCCGGCTGAGCTCGACCATCTGTTCCTCCAGCTGGGCGCAGCGCGCCAGCAGCCGTTCCGCGTCCGGATCGGGGGCGACGATGACCGCCGCCGGCGCGACCGGCTCAGGTTCAGGCCCGGGCGTGACTTCACGATCAGGCATCGACGGGGTCTCCATCGCTGCCGCCGTGACTTCGGACTGCGGATCGGCGGCCAGCGCGGGCGGCACCGCGGGCGTGGCCGCCCTGCCGCCGAACAAGCGAACGATGGCTGCACGGATGCTTGCCAGGGACAGACGGAAGCTCAATTTCGGACTCGATCAGGGGTTGAGATGGAAGTGACATGCAATATATTGCACTGCACCATAAGCTCATGACAACCAGTGCTCGCCACCGCGAAGCGGGCTGAGGTTTATCCTCGGCGCACCAAATGCCGCTCGCGGGGTCCCACGCAGCGCGCGCAGAAAGCGCCCGCCGACCGCAGGCCGCATCGAGTGCGATCAACCGGAAGCCGCCCACCTTGAAGCTCTACTACGCCGACCATTTCGTCCTTCCCCTGCCCGAGGGCCACCGTTTTCCGATGGAGAAGTATTCGCGCCTGCGCGTGCGCCTGCTCGACAGCGGCCTGTTCGCCGACGACGACTTCCGCGTCCCTGTTGCCGCGAGCGACGTAGAAATCCTGCGCGCCCACGACGCCGGGTACCTGCAGCGCGTGGCCGGCGGCACCCTGGACGCGGCCGAGGTGCGCCGCATCGGCTTTCCATGGAGCGCGGCGATGGTCGAACGCTCGCGCCGCTCGGCCGGCGCCACGCTCGCCGCCTGCCGCAGCGCGCTCGCTCGCGAGGGTGGCGCGGCCTGCGCCGCCAACCTCGCCGGCGGCACCCACCACGCGCATCGCGACTTCGGCTCGGGCTTCTGCGTGTTCAACGACGCCGCCATCGCCGCGCTGGCGATGCGTGCCGAGGGCCGCGCGAACCGCATCGCCATCGTAGATTGCGATGTGCACCAGGGCGATGGCACCGCCACCATCCTCGCCGACGTGCCCGAGGTCTTCACCTGCAGCCTGCATGGGGCGAAGAACTTCCCCTTCCGCAAGCAGGCGAGCGACCTCGACGTCGAACTGCCCGACGACACCGCCGACGAGGCCTATCTCGCCGCGCTCGATGCAGCGCTCGACACCGTCTTCACCCGTGCCCGCCCGGAGCTGGTGATCTACCTCGCCGGCGCCGACCCCTACGCCGGCGACCGCCTCGGACGGCTGGCACTGAGCATCGACGGCTTGCGCCGGCGCGACGAGCGCGTGCTCGACACCTGCCGTGCCGCCGACGTGCCGGTCGCCGTAGCGATGGCCGGCGGCTACGCGCAGCCGATCGACGATACGGTGACGATCCACTTCAACACGATCTGCACGGCGGCGCGGGTGTCCGATGTGGGCTGAGGCACGACTCGCTCGCCACCCCACGCACTGCAACGGTGCCCGGCTGCGGGCCGGCGCACCGGATCGGCCCGCAGCACGCCGGCCGGCGCCGCCCGCCAGACAAGACCCGACCCGCGCCACCATGACGACAGCGCATCACCCACTGGAAACAGGCATCCCGCGATGACAAGCTTGCTCCTCGGTGTGGACTTCACCTCGGCGCCGCGTCGTGCGAAACCGATCACCGTGGCCCACGGTCGCGTCGACGGCGCGCGCGTCGTGCTCGAGCGCTTCGAGCGCTGCGCCGACTGGACGAGCTTCGAGGCCCTGCTCGCGCGGCCGGGGCCCTGGCTGGGCGCCTTCGATTTCCCGTTCGGGCTGCCACGTGAGGCGATCACCGACCTGGGCTGGCCGCAGACCTGGGCCGCGCTCGTGCGCCACTGCGCGGCGCTGGGCAAGCCCGCCTTCCGCGCCGCGCTCGACGCCTATCGCGAATCCCGCCCGGTCGGCCGCCGCTACGCGCACCGCGCCACCGACCTGCCGGCGCGCTCGCACAGCCCCCTGAAGCTGGTGAATCCGCCGGTCGGGCTGATGTTCCTGGAAGGCGCGCCGCGCCTGCTGACGGCTGGCGTGCATGTGCCGGGCATGCACGACGGTGATCCCCAGCGCATCGCGATCGAGGCCTATCCCGGGCTGCTCGCGCGCGGCATCACCACGGCTTCATACAAGAGCGACGAGCCCCGCAAGCAGAACGACGAACGCCGCGCAGCGCGCGGGCGGATCATCGACGCGATCACCGCAACGCCGGCCGCGGCGCCGGACATCGTCCGCCCGCCCCGCCTCGTCGCCGCGCCCGAGCACCGCCAGGCACTGGTAGAGGACGCCAGCGGCGACCTGCTCGA